>NZ_JAUSXB010000001.1:2400000-2738402 GCF_030823375.1 Pseudarthrobacter siccitolerans
GTGCAGAAAGTATGACTCCAACTGTCATGGCTTCCCTTCGCCGCGGAGCGGTGCGTGGGTTTGCGGACAGGTCTTTTTGGAAGTTGCCCCTGAGTCGTGTCAGAGCATTTTGAAGAAGCTCCACAGAGGGTTTCCTTCCTATCGGCAGGGGACGCATGGGCCGCGGCGACCGTTCCCCAGCGTTTCGCCGCGACTTTCCTGATGCTTTGCGGCGGCTACAGAGCCTCTGAGTATCATCTAGGCCACCCAAAGGCTATATTGGTAGTACCAAGATGTCCAGCCTTAACGGTTCCTGGCCCCGCTCAGACGTCAATGAACCGCGCGTCGGCCATGGTGGCAGCAGCCTGCCCCGCCCTCCTGGATGCCGGGCGTCGGCCCTTCTTGTGGGATGGTGCCGCGAGAAATCGAAACGCCTCACACCAAACTCTGGATGTGGGCTTGACCACACTCAAAGGTCATGCCAAACTTACTTCTGGTACTACCAAGATTCGGGTTGTAGCGACATGCTGGTCATGTCGAATCAAAGCATGGACCTACTAATGGCCCGTAGCCCATATCTTCATCGGGTCGATAGCGAAAGGATTCTGCCATGGACACTGTTGTCAAGCGGAAGCTTCCCGAGAGCAGCGCGGAAACTCGCCTGCCTCGATCTGAACCGAATGAGCAGCCCGTCGGGGTAGCAGCCTGGCGCGTCAACCAGTGGAGCCTCCTTGTGGGGCTCGATGTGGAGGTCCGGCTCGAGCCGGGACAGCGTATTACCGGTCGAGTCGATGATGCGATGCCTGACTCCACCCTCCTTTGGCTGAACACAGATGGTACGGGGAGGCGGACAATCGAAAAGTCCCGAGGGCATGAAGTTTGGCTCCACGCGCCGGTCTCGGACCTGCGCCCGCGAAGGTAGAGACCGTCTGGTGTCTACTGCCCATTAACTGCATATGCGTTACACCTACATAGGCGTGAGGCCTCACGGCCCGCGCGAAAGGGACATATGAGCAACAAATCCCCCGTCTCGAATTCTGAGGCAACAAAACCGTCGGCCGAGAAGTCTCCTCCGATCATGAAAAAAGTCGCCTTCGCGAGTTTCGTTGGCACAGCAATCGAGTATTACGACTTTTTCATCTACGGCACAGCAGCGGCGCTGGTCTTCCCGACGGTGTTTTTCCCTGAAATGACACCGGCGCTGGCCGCAACGGCATCTTTTGCCACCTTCGCCGTCGCCTTCCTTTCACGGCCCCTCGGAGCTGCAATCTTCGGCCATTTTGGTGATCGCCTGGGCCGCAAGAAGACCCTGGTTGCCACCCTGCTCATCATGGGCCTGTCAACGGTGGCCGTCGGGATTCTGCCGGGTGCTGCCGCAATCGGCATTGCCGCACCCATCATTTTGTTGATCCTTAGACTGCTGCAGGGAGTGGCGGTCGGTGGTGAATGGGCCGGCTCGGCCCTGCTCAGCGCAGAATACGCGCCAGCCAATAAGCGTGGTCTCTATGGCATGTTCACCCAGCTGGGCGTGGGCGCCGGCCTGGTGCTGACCAACCTGGTCTTCCTTGCTGTCAACTTCACCATGGGAGAAAAGAGCGAAGCGTTCCTCACCTGGGGCTGGAGGATCCCGTTCCTTTTCAGTGCCGTCCTGGTCATCATCGCGCTGTACGTGCGGCTCACCATCGAAGAGACCCCGGTGTTCCGCGCAGAGAAGGCGAAGTCGGGGGCCGTCAAGGCACCCATCGTCGAGCTGTTCCGTCACCAGGGGGGCAGGGTAGTGCTGGCAGGCGGATGTATCCTCGCAGCCTACATCTACAGCTTCATGGGCGGAACGTTCCTGCTTGGATATGCCAGCACCTCAGTGCATCACCCGCGGACGCTGATCCTGGTGGGCGGTGTTCTCGGCGGACTCGCCCTGATGGCTGTCACTGCAGTCTCGGCGATCCTCTGCGACAAGTACGGGCGCCGCGCAATGATGATCCTTGGGTTCAGCCTGGCCCTCCCCTGGTCCTTCGCAGTCATACCCCTTCTCGATACCGGATCACCGTTCCTGTTTATCGTCGGAGTCATGGGAACGTCCGCGGTCATGGGTGTTTTCTATGGCCCGCTGGCATCCTTCATCCCGGAACTCTTCGCTACCCGGTACCGGTACACCGGGGCCAGCCTGGCGTTCCACGTCAGCGGCATCATCGGTGGCGCCATCCCGCCGCTTCTCATCGGTGCCCTCCTCGTGTCCTATGGAAGCTGGGCAGTAGGAGCCATGATGGCAGTTCTTGTACTGCTAAGCCTGCTGAGCACCCTTGCCCTCAAAGAAACGCGTGACGAGGCCTTGGACGCGGTCTACTAAAGTCTCTTAGTCAGGGAAATCCCCGGCGTCCTAATAGGTGGGCTCCGAGATGAGGAAACTCATCTCGGAGCCCACTTGAGATCTACCTCACAAGGGCGTATCGTACTCATTAGATGGATCCTGGATCCAGGATCCAGACAAGCTGCTTAGTTTCTCCAGCACAATGAAGTGGAAGGAAAAGATTTATATGAGTCTGGCCCAAAAAAGCGCGGCTGATGTCATGTCCTCCGGCGGTGTCCGGCCTGCCGTCGTCGATTGCGACGTTCATCCTATTCTGGAGTCTTCCGGTCAGCTGCTGCCCTATCTGGATGAGTACTGGCATGACCAGCTGGTTGCCGCGAGGACGCCGACGTATGAGCCGAACTATCACCCGCGAAACTCTGCAATCGCTCAGCGTCCCGGAACCAAGACAGCGGAAAATGGGCGAGCAGCCACTACGGTTGAAAACCTTGTTGCCGATGTCTTTAAGGACGGGTTCACGGATTTCGCGATTTTGAACTGCCTGTATGCCACTCAGCAGATTCATCAGCCGCGGCGGGAGCAGGCCCATGTCCGTGCGCTGAACACGTGGATCGCCAATGAGTGGCTGGCTAAGGACTCCAGGCTGAGGGCATCCATCGTTGTGCCCCTGGGAACACCGGAAGCCGCTGCGGCGGAAATCGATTTCTGGGCCAGCGACGACCGGTTCGTGCAGGTACTGCTGGTGGGCCAGTCCGAGTTGCTCTACGGCCGCCAGATCAATTGGCCGATCTGGGAAGCTGCAGAACGGGCCGGGCTTCCGGTTGCCATTCACATCGGAGGCGTATTCCGTCAGGCTCCTACATCTGTTGGATGGCCCGCGACGCACCTGGAATGGTATGTCGGCCAGACGTCCAATCTTGAAGCGCAGATCAGCTCGATCGTCTGTGAAGGCGTGCTTCAGAAGTTCCCGGGCACCAAGGTTGTTATCAGCGAGGTTGGTTTCAACTGGCTGCCGGCCTATATGTGGAAATTTGACAAGCTCTGGAAGAGCTACCGGCCCGACACTCCGTGGCTTGACCGGGCACCCTCGGATTTGATCCGTGAGCACTTCAGGTTCACAACCAGCCCGTCAGACGGTGCCGAGATTCCCGGGCAACTCGACAAGACCGTTGATCGTATGGGCTCAGATCGCTTGCTGGTTTACTCCAGCGACTATCCGCACAACCATGCCTCCGGGCCACGGGACATCGAAGCGGGAACCAACGACCAAGCACTTCTGGATCGGATCTACCGCCAGAACGCCGCCGAACTCTACAACCTGGTCGTTGCCGAAAACCGGATTGAGGGGAAATAGGAGCCATGACTACAACCAAAAGCGAAAAGGCGACTGCTTTGTCCAAGCCAGTCGTAACAACGGGGCTTATCGACGTCGATATCCACCCTCTTCCCAAAGTCGGGGGACTCAACGAGTACTTGCCAACCGGCATCCTGAAGCAGCTTGATGAGTACGGCATGAGGTCAACCACGGGACTCCAGCTCATCAGCGAATACCCGCAGATGTATGGCAACGCGATGCGCGCCGATGCCTGGCCCGAAGACGGCTACCCGGGCAGCGACCTGGACCTCATGCGGACGCAGCTTCTTGACCTGTACAACATTGAGCTCGGGGTGCTGCAGTGCCTCTCCCCCGGGGGTCAGACGCTGAATCCCGCTGGGCAGGCTCTGAACCCTGAAATCGGATCAGCCCTGTGCAGCGCACTCAACGACTACCAGATTGAACACCTGGTTCACCCTGAACCCCGCCTGCGTGTGTCAATGGCGGCAACCTTCGAAGCGCCCGACCTGGCTGTTAAGGAGATCGACCGCGTTGGCTCCGACCCGGCGGTCATTTCCATTCTTGGGCTGAGCAAGACCATGGAACCGATGGGCAGCAGGAAGTACTGGCCCATCTACGAGGCGGCGGTGGCGCACAACCTGCCCATCCAGGTACACCTGTCCCAAGGAGGCGGCCACGCCAACACGGGTACCGGCTGGACTTCGTATCACGCCGAGTACCATGTCGGTCACGTACAAAGCATCCAGTCCCAAATGCTGAGCCTCATTCTTCAGGGGGTCTTCGACCGGTTCCCCGGCCTCAAAATCATGTTCGTTGAAGGCAACGTCGCACACTTCGTCCCGTTGATTCAGCGGCTTGACTACCACTGGAAGACGCTGCGCAGTGAGGTCCCGAACCTGCAGCGCAAACCGTCTGAGTACATTCACGATCACATTTGGGCTTCCACACAGCCGATTGATGAGCCGCAGAACCCCCGGCATCTTCAGGAAATCATTGAAGAGTTCTGCCCTGACAACGTGCTCTTCGCCTCTGACTATCCGCACTTTGATTTTGACTCGCCTGAAACCGTGTTCCCGGCAAGCTTTTCGCCGGAGCTCAAGGAGAAGATCTTCAGGACCAACGGCATGCGATTCTTCGGGCTGGAGAATGGGGCAAAGTGAGTAAGTACGTTGTTGCCCGGGCTGGCGAGATTGAGCCAGGGGGCCGGAAAATCATCGAACTCGAAGGACGCTCAGTGGGCGTGCTGAATGTCGATGGCGAGTACTTTGCCCTCCTGAACCACTGCCCACACGCCGGGGCCGAACTGTGCAGATTTGGCACCATCTTTGGAGTGTCTTCCGCTGAAAAGCCTGACTCGCCCATCACCTACCAACGCGGGCCGTTCCATTCGCTGTCCGTGGCACCAGTGGGAGTTCGATATCCGCACCGGTGAGTCCTTCTACGACCCGAAAAACGCCAGAGTACGCAAGTACGACGTCGAGGTGTTCCCCGGGTCCCCGGAGGCATTGACAGACCCTGAGGGGGGCCTGCAAAAAGGGCCCTACGTCATGGAGGGATACGAGGTCAGTATCGAGGGCGAAGTCATCGTTGTGGACACGAGCCGTCGACGCAAAGAACGTCGTCCCAACATCGAGCCGTGATCTGCCGCTGACATCCGCCCCCTCCGGGGAGTCGCACTTCCGGGGCAGCTCAGAGGTCCAAAAGGGCATCTGAGCTGCCCCACAGCAATCCACCGGTACATCCGTACCCAACTCTTACAGGTGAGACCATGACCCACGCAAAAAAGTCCTTCCCTGAGCATTCAACCGTAAATGCTCAGATCGTAGATATTGTCAATGAAGCCGAGGGTGTCGTGTCCTTGCACCTGGCGCCCGTAGAAGGCTCATTCCCTGGCTGGGAACCTGGTGCCCACATCGAGTTGAATCTTGCTCCTGACCTGATCCGCCAGTATTCGCTCTGCGGAGATCCTCAGGTACGCGACCGTTGGCGGGTTGGAGTTCTGCGCGAACCCCAAAGCCGCGGTGGATCCCAGTTCGTTCACGACAAGCTATCGGTCGGGGACGTCATCGAATGTGGCAGCCCTCTGAACAACTTCGAACTGGTCGATGCAAAAGAATACCTGTTTATTGCGGGCGGAATCGGGGTGACCCCTATTTTGCCGATGATCGCCGAGTGTGAGGCACGAGGTGCTTCCTGGCGGATGGTCTACGGCGGGCGCAACGAAAATTCCATGGCCTTCAGGGCCGAAGTGGCAAAATACGGCGACAAAGTGACCATGTGGCCTCAGGACCGATTCGGGATCATTGATCTAAAATCGCTACTCACAGAACCAAACGACGGCCTTGCCGTCTATTGCTGCGGCCCGGGCGTGCTGCTCGATGCGGTGGAGGGGTTCTGCGCGCAGTGGCCCGAAAACACCGCAACGCTGCACCTGGAGCGGTTCCGCCCCAAGGCCGGCGCCCTCGATGGGCAAAACACCGCGTTCGAGGTAGTGATTGATTCCTCGGGTGACGTACTAACGGTTGAGGCCGACCGGTCCATTGCAGAAACACTCGAGGCCGCCGGTATCCACGTGCCAACTTCATGTCGGGAAGGCACCTGCGGTACCTGCGAAACGGGCCTCCTCGAGGGGATCCCGGATCATCGGGACTCTTACTTGACACCAGAGGAGAAATCCTCGAACGAGATCATCATGCTTTGCTGCTCGAGGTCCTGCAGCAAACGCCTGGTCCTCGATCTGTGATTTTACTTCTCCCGACCAGACGCGCCATAGAGGGTTGAAAACGTTGGTCGTGGCTGCAGGTCCCCGCCAGGACAAACTCAACCGTCCATGCTAGTTGAAGTATTCCTTAAGGTCCTCCCACTCTTCCTTGGGATCCTCGTTGGATACCTTGCAAGTTACTGGCCGCGATTTCAGGAGAACGCCGAGCCCGCAATCAGTGCCTTCGTGTTCTACATCGCACTACCGGCCCTACTTTTCGTCGTCGCGGCTAAAGCCGATCTGGGTGAAGGCATCCCGCCGGCCTTTCCCGCCTTGATCGTGGCTGTCACCGTTGGAGTCTCCTTAGTGAGCTTTGTTCCACTGTGGATCATCTCGAAAAGAGACCTGCCCAACAGCATTGCCGCTACGCTTTCAGCGACCTATGGCAACGTCTCCTACCTTGGGATACCAGTGGTGTTGGGCATTCTGGGCACAGCGGGCGGCCTGCCAGCAGTGATTGGCCAGCTCGTCCACAACCTCATATTCCTGCTCGGCTACCCCGTTCTTCATGAGCTGCTGTTCAGCCAGCGGGCGGACAGAGCCGGCCGATGGAAAGCGATCACCCACACGGTCTACAAAGCGATGGTGTGCAGCCCCTTAATCTGGGCCATCGTGCTCGGCATCGCCGTAAGCACGACGAAAATCTCTGTGTTCGCTCCGCTGATGGAATTCACAAGCATGCTGGCAGGAGCAGCCGCACCAGGGGCGCTATTCGCGATCGGCCTGAGCCTACGGGGCGCGGTCCGGGTTTTTCGCGGAGGCAAACTTCGTCTTACCCCTGTATGGGCGGCCGGAGTCGCCAAGCTGATCCTTATGCCAGCGGCAACAGCAGCCGCCGCTCTCATTTTCGCTCCGGACATACCTCACCCCTGGCTAATCACCCTCATCATCATGGCCGGAATGCCAACCTCAGCCACCGCCTATGTATTGTCCCAAACCAGCGGCGGGGACGGCCGAACAGTTGCGGCAATCATCCTCGTCACCAACTTTTTCGGGATCGTCACCCTTCCCATCGCCGCACAGTTGTTCACCTAAAGGGCAGTCATCGATCCGGAGAACCAACTGGACTGCCCTGCCCGCCCCCGGCTGTCTTCAAGCGGCACATTTGTCCTTCAATGTAAAAGGTTGCCGCGGCCGGGTGCACGCTCTGTCTACCCGGATACTCCAGACTCTGAACAGAAGCTGCGGGGCTTTGCCTGCGGGAGAAAGCACGCTTGGAACGATGGTCACCCGTCAGTCGTACGGAGGCTTATCGGTTGCACCGGAACGCCGACCGTACACACCCGGGGACGTGTTAACGCTAACCGAAAATAGGGCCAGTGTGCCGATCGAAAACGGGCCACAGGTTGCTGTTCTATTGTGCCTGAAGCTGCGTTCTGGTCTTGTCCCTGAGCCGGTAGCTGTTTCCGGTCAGGTTCAGGACTTCTGCATGGTGAACGATCCGGTCGATCATTGCTGAGGCCACTGTCGCGTCGCTGAAGACCTCGCCCCACCTGCTGAAGGCGAGGTTGCCGGTCAGCACCGGGAGGCGTGTTCCTAGCGGGATGAAACCAACCGGAAAAGGGGATGTAGCTGACGTCGTCAACGATGAGCAGCTTGTAACGGCGGAGCTTGGCCAGTTCCTGGGGCAGGCGTCCGGGGTCGTGGACTTCGGCCAACCTCAATACCCACCTGGTCGCGCTGTCGAACAGGACCCGGTGGCTGGCACGTGCCGCCCGGATCCCCCGGACCGGATCAGCTACGAACCCGGGCAGGCGCAGTGCGATTTCTCGTTCCCGGAGGTCGGGATACCCGTTGGCGCCGGCAAGGTCAGGGTTCTGCCGGAGCCGGTGTCATACCATTCGCGGCGCATCATTGCCCCGGATGATCCCGTCCCGGATGACCGGGGACCTGTCAGCCGGAGTGTGGGACCTGTCAGCCGGAGTGTGGGAGCTGCTCGGTGGGTTGGGCGCGGTCCCGCGGCGGCTGGTCCGCGATAACGAAACCGGCATCCGGCGGCGGAACGCTATGCCGCCGGGGTGGCGCATTCGCCGGGTCCTCGCCACTCCGATCGTTTAGGTCAAGCCTGCGGCCCGGAGATCAAGGGCGTGGTCGAGCGGCCCAGTTCCTGGAGATGTCGATCTGCCGGGCCGTCATCGCCTCACCGGAGGACTACATCGATGGCCGGCACCTGGGTGTGGGGCTTACGCTGATGGCAACCTCAGTTAGACCCCTTGGACGCCAGCCCACATCATGCGGCATGACGTGGGATTTCGGCATCGGGGATGACTGGGCCGCCCGCGAGTATCAGTCGTTGTCCGGGGTACGGCAACGGCCCTCAAAAGGTTGCTGTCAGACCCGCATCTTCGATTGCGGTGGCAAAGGCGGCAAGCACCGTTGCCGCGGCGGCCCCGTCAAGGGCCTGATGATCAAAGGTTAAGGACAAAGGAATCTGTGGGGCGCTTCCCGGGACGGCAGTGTGCATGGCTCCAATACCCAGGATGCCGACTTCGGGGGCGTTCAAAACCGGTGTGAACCAGTGGATTCCGAGCCCTCCCAGGTTGGACACGGTGAAAGTTCCTCCGGTCATCGCGTCCATGGTGATCTTTCCAGTTTTCGCAAGTTCGATTAACTGCTTGCTCCGTTGTGCCAGTTCTTTCAGGCTGAGCCCGTTGGCGCCATGGATAACCGGAACCAGGAGGGACTTCCCGGTGTCGACGGCAAATCCAAGGTTCACAGAGGAATGCCGCTCGATGCCCTCTGAGGTGAAGAGAGCGTTGATCTCAGTATGAGTTTCCAACACCCGCGACGCACAGTACATGATGATGTCGTTGACGGTAGGGCAGACATCATCAGGGTTCTCTGTGCTCTGTTTCTTCAGGCTTGCTCTGAGAGAGACCATGTTTGTGGCGTCGGCATATCGGGTCAGGGTGACCTGAGCCGTTTCCTGCAGTGACGCGCGCATCCGTTGGGCGGTGATTTTCCGTGCGCCCCGGACCTTGATGAGTTCCGTGCATGTGTGGTCGGTATCCTGCATGAGTGAGCTTTCTTGAGGCTGTCGGCAGAGCGTGTCTGTTACGCCGGCTTCCGGTTGTTTGGGATCGACGCCGCGCCTTGGGGCGCGGGATTTCTTCAGCATTCTGATTCAGGCCATGCGCTGCGGGATGCAGCAGCGCACAGCCTGAATGTCAACGCCGTGTGGCATTAAAGCTACGGAGTCACACAGTCAGTTTGCTGTGGTGTCCCACTGTTGCCAGAGCCTCGGCAACGATGTTCTCCGTGGAGGGGACCACGGCGCTCTCCAGCTCTTCGGAATAGGGAATGGGTGCTCGTGCGGCGCCCATCCGGCGGGGGGCTGCGGCAAGTTCTCCCCAGCATTCCTGCACCGTGTTACTGATGAACTCCCCGCCCCAGCCGAAGTCCCGGACTGCTTCGTGAACAACCAGAAGGTGTCGGGTTTTCCGAACGGAAGTAAAGACAGTCTCCATGTCGAAGGGATAGAGAGTCCGCGGATCGATGATTTCCACGTCCACTCCTTGAGAGCTGAGAATGTCTGCGGCTTCGAGTGCGCGCTTGGTCATTAGTTGCGTTGCAACTATGGTGAGGTCTTTGCCTTCACGGGCCACCCGGGCCTTGCCCAGCGGAATGAGTTCCTTCGTCACTGGGCCCTTGTCGTAGTAAAGGGCTTTGTGTTCGAGGAAAATTGTGGGGTTGTTGCTCTTGATAGCGCTGCGCAAGAGACCGTAAGCGTCGTTTGCGGTACCGGGAACGACGACCTCCAAGCCCGGAATGTGGGCATAGAGGGTTTCCAGCGACTGTGAATGCTGGGCCGCTTTGCCGATGCCGGATCCACCGTTGCTGCGCACCACCAGCGGGGTGGAGAACTGTCCCCCGAACATGTAGCGGGCTTTGGCGGCCTGGTTAATCAGTCCGTCTGCTCCCAGAAGCATAAAGTCGGAGTACATGATCTCAACGACAGTCCGTGTGCCCGCCATAGCGGCCCCGGCTCCGGCAGAGATCAAAGCTTCTTCACTGATTGGCGTGTCCCGGACACGCTCTTTACCAAACACTTCAGCCATTTTGCGTGTCACACCGTAGATGCCGCCGCCGGTACCCCAGGTGGTGAGGTCCTCGCCCATGATGATCGTTGAAGGGTCCTCAGTGAATTCATCATGCAGGGCTGCGTTCAGTGCCCGCCAAATTGTCAGTTGCTGAGCTGGTTTGTTCATCGGTTGACCTCGCTGACTTGAGTGAAGGCTGAAGAAACGTCCGGGTAGGGAGAGGCCTTGGCAAATTCCTCAGCGGCGTCTACTGCTGTCAGAGCGGCGGCTGCAATCGTCTGCAGTTGCGTCTCGTCCAACACGTTCGAGTCGAGGAGTTTTTTCGCGATCCGTGCAATTGGGTCACGGCCCTTCCATTGCTCCACCTGTTCCGCAGTCCTGTAAATTTCGGTGTCTCCGGCCATATGACCCAGGTACCGATAGGTGTCCGCAACGATGAAGGACGGTCCCTGCCCGGACCGGGCCCTATGGACCGCTGCGGCGGCGGCATTGCTGACGGCTTCTACGTCCATTCCATCAACATCAACAGATGGCACTCCATAAGCTTCTCCGCGCCGGCGCAGATCGGGCTGGGCCACCATCTCCTCCAACGTTGCGGACTGAGCGAAGTGGTTGTTTTCGCAGACAAAAATCACGGGGAGATTCCAGATCGCTGCAAGATTAAAGGCTTCGGCCAGCACACCCTGATTGGTGGCCCCATCGCCGAAATAGGCCACCGCCACATCGTCTGTGCCCTGCGCTTGGGCCGCCAGTGCCGCGCCGGTGGCGAGCCCGATGCCGGCGCCAACGATGCCGTTGGTGCCCAAAATTCCCAGCTCTTTCACTCCGATGTGCATAGAGCCTCCCTTGCCACCGCAATATCCATCGCGACGTCCCAGGATTTCAGCCAGTGTCCGTCCGGCATCTGCTCCCTTAGCCAGGCAATGGGCGTGCCCACGATGATTGCTTGCGACGCTGTCGGAGGCCCGCAGTGCCCAAGACACGCCCACTGCTACGGCTTCCATGCCTACCGAAGGGTGGGTCGAGCCGCGAATAAGGCCTTCCTCTGAATACCCCGGAAGGCGGGACTCAAACTCGCGGATTGTACTCATCAACTCCAAAGCCGACGGTCCATCTATGTCAAGAGCAAACCTGGTGGTCTCCGAAGTGTCGACAGTCATATCTAGCTCACCCTCGCGATGATCGTCTCAGGTTCCACAACATCTCCCTCGGCTGCCACGTACTTAATGGTTCCGCTGGCCGGTGACACGACTTCGACCTGGACCTTTGAGGTTTCGAGTTCGGCGATGGCTTGGCCTGCGGTAACTTCACTGCCATCCTCCACCAGCCATTCACTGAGGTCGGCTTCAGTTTCGCTTCCCAGGAGTTCCTTACTCACAATGACATCCACAATAAAATCCCTTCGTTGGTGTTTCCCTCATCCATCATGGTGCTACCAAGTAAGTTATGTCAATGACCTGTCTTAAATTTCAAACAATCTTCTGAGCGGAGCTCCTGGCGACTCGGGTAGGGTCCGTACCCTCGCATGCAGCCCCTGAAGGAGCATCTTCTTCAGGGCACAGCACCATGCAACCCAGCGTCAACCCCTGCACAAATGCGCCTTTTACGGACCACGACCACGAACACCGCAGTCCTGCGCGAAACCTGAAGGCGTTCCCCGGTTCCGCACAACGGCTCGGCGAGTTTTTGGCTTCGGGGGCACAGGGTGCCACAACGCAGCCCGCTAGTCGGAGAGGGAGATGACCTTGGCTAGCTGGGCTGCACCATTTTCAAGATGCTGCCGGAGCCTGCTCTCGGCGAGGTCGGGGTCACCGTCGAAGATCGCGGCAGCAATCATTTCGTGTTCGTCCCAGGCAATGGCAGCCACGCTCGGCATGTTTAACATCCTGAACATGGCCCGCTCCACGACTGACCACACGGGGATGACAACTTTCCGGAACTGGGAATTTCCAGTAGCGGTCAGAATCGACATGTGGAACTCCCGGTCGACCTCCAGCAGTTGCTCGGCGTCGTAGCCGGATACCTTGCCCCGATGTTTTTCCAGGACGCGGCGGATCTGCTCCACCCCCTCCATCGGGCGATGAGTGGCCACGTGCCGGACGGCCTGGGACTCAAGAGCCTGCCGGATTTCGTAGACGTCTTGCAGATCCTTCAGGTACAGGGGACGGACAGCCACACCGCCCCCTGGCAGCTTTTCGAGCAGCCCTTCAGTTACAAGTTCGCTGATGGCTGCCCGAACAGGCATGCGGCTGACGCCAAGCTGGTTGGCGACCTGCTCTTGGCTGAGCCGGACCCCGGTGGGTAATTCGTCGCGTGCGACTGCCAGTCGCAATCTGTCCCGAACCGTCCGGGCCAGAGTTGTGGAGTCCCGGGCAGGAATTTCGGCCATCGCTGGACCGCCGGCCCGAGGCAGGCTCATTCCAAAGCCTGGCGTAGCTTCTGGGTTACGCAAGGACATAGTGCCTCCTCGGACGGCTGTGTTATAGATATCCTATCCTTTGGATCCCGGATCCCACGTCAGGGCGGTTAGGGTGCGGCTGCAAGTGCCGAATTACTGTCCCACGGAGGCCGTCAGACCACCGTCTACGGGCAGGCAAACACCGTTGACGTATTTCGACTCATCCGAAGCCAGGAAGAGCGCGGCCTGGGCAACGTCAAAGGATGTACCCATTTTTCCCGTGGGGCTGAGGGCGTGGCGGGCTTCGAGCATCGCTTCAATGGACGGGTAGTTACCGGCGATTTGCTTGTACATCATCGGTGTTTCGATGAAGCCGGGCGCTACAGCGTTGGCGCGGATGCCCTTATCGGCGTATTCAAGAGCCAGGTTGACCGTAAACTGAATCAGGCCGCCCTTGGTCGCTGAGTAACTTGGGTAGTTGTACCCCAGGTAGCGCATGCCGCCCACTGAGGCGATGTTGACGATGCTGCCGTAGCCCTGTTCGAGGAAGATCGGCAGGACATGCTTGGTGGTGATGAAGGCGCTGGTGAGGTTGACCCTCATGACAAGGTCCCACTCGTCCAGGCCCATCTCGATGGGCCCGCCCATCCTCGCGATGCCGACGTTGTTATGGAGCACGCTTGGTTTCCCCACTTGGGAAACACAGTCGCGGACAGACGCCTCCACTGCCGCGTTGTCGGATACGTCCGCTACCGCACCACCGATTGAAATCGAGAGATTCCTCGCATCCTTCAGCTCAGCCAGTTTTTCGACGGAACCCTTCACTGCATCCGGCGAAACATCTACGACAAAAACGTTGCCGCCCTCTTCGGCGTATGTCAGCGCCGCAGCCAAACCATTGTTGATCTCACCCCCCACCGATCCCCCGCCGAATACGATGACTGTTTTCCCTGCCATACGTGCTGTCATAACGTCTCCTTTGTCGATTCTGATTTTTGCAACCGGATCCCCGCATGCGAGTGGCAATCTGGCTTCCGTATGAACCCTGACCATGCGCTGGCACGCCGGAACTGGGCGGTGCGGCGTTTTGGTCAGTTCTTCACCCGGGCAGGCCATGGAAAATGCTTGCACCCCAGCCGCAATTTTGGTGCTACCAAGCCTGTGGTGTCAAGGCAGGTCTATTAAAATCCACGTACCATGTACAGAAATAGGCCGCGAAAAGACAGCCTTGGTACTGCCAAAATAGGTAGGAGGGTGAGGAGCGCAATGGAAGACAACCTTCTGGTCAAATTGCTGAACTTGGTGGAGGACGCGGGACCTGATCAGCGCATACCTTCCGAGCGCGAACTTACCGTCCAGTGGGGTACCTCGCGGACGGCATTACGTCACCGGCTCAGGATGCTGGAAGCCATGGGGGCCCTCGAAAGGAGAGGGGCCGCAGGGACGTATACACGCACCGTGAAGCCGCATGATGTTGCAGCTGCGCTCAAGATAGGTCTGCATTCCTCGGCCCTCTCATCAGCTTCCGCTTTTCAACCGGTGCGAGTCGCGCTTGAACGACAGGCGGCCAAGATGGCAGCAGAGGACTTCAAACCCATTCCTGTCGCTCATGCAGAAGACGCCGTCATGAGAATGGAAAAGTCCACCACACCCGACGCCCTCTACGCAGCTGATCTCGATTTTCACCATGCAATTTTCGAGGCCTCCGGCGACCCTGCATTGATCTTCTTCTCCACGGCGGTCGGTGACTTGATCGCGGACTCGGTGAGCTCCCGCCGGTCGAGAATGCTTCGGCTCGCGAATGATGTAGATGAAATGAGGGTGCTCCACCGCGCCATCCTTGAAGCGGTCAAAGCCAAGGATCCGGCCAGCGCCATGGCTGCTATGGATAGCCATTTCGACAGAATCGATTCCTTGGAAATTCATGACCCTACTTACCGACCTGTAGTGGACGAGGTGGTCTAAAGATTTGTGATAATCGCTCGCCTGGGATGCGGGCGGACCGCACAAAAATGCCCCGCTACGTTTAGTCGGCCCTGCACGCGAGGTAATCAGATGATCACCGAGGGATGCCAACATCCTGTGAGAAACAAGGCGGCAGCGGCTCGAAAAATCACAACAGCGGCGGTGCAACTGGGGAATGAAACTCTCCATCGGGCGGGTTCGCATGCCGAAGCCCGCACCCGGTACTTCCCCAGCTGAGCCGAGAGCATTGCGTTTGCCCGCAGCAGCCTTTCCTTATCTCATTGGGATAGGTGAGCGATAGCTTTTCTTCCCTCGTCCGGCTAGGGGCGGTGGAACTTGTCCAGCCAGTGTTCTCCGTCATTCTTCGCGTGGTTCCCGATCTCCGAAAAACTCCTCCGAACAAATCGGTTCGCGTAGCCCGGACCCCAGATTGACAAAAGAACTTTTCCTGGTCCGCCTCCGCGATCTCTACATGCTCTGGGGTTTTCTCGTTTAATGCCGAGGTACCCCCAACCTGACAAGGGAATGTCAGGGTCTTAACTTCCTTGTAGGACGGTTCTGGAACTCAACCTCACAGGCGAAGGTTGGAGGCAACTCTGGCCGGACAGCGAATCGGGTATATGCGGTGAGCACGCTGGACCAGAACGAGAAACGCCAACTCGAAGGCCAGGTCCTCCACCGGGTGATCACGGACAAGGCCTCCGGCAGTGCCGCCGACGCCGGCGTGTCAGCATCCCTGGTAAAGAAGCTGTTCCTTTCCAAGGAAAAACTCTTTGCCGCCGTGCAACCTGAAGAGTCACTGCTTGCCGAAGTGAACGTCCCGACGTTGGAACTGGGCATAGCCCTCGTCTTTCGCGTGCTGATGCGCCAGGAACGCGGAATGCAGGAGCCCTGGGCAACCATCCCGCTGGCCGTGCTGAACTCCCCCAACCCCGAGGCCGCGCGGACAGAAATCCGCGAACGCTACCTCGATGCCATCGCCCAGCTCATCGGTGACACCACCCCGGACCGCCGATTCGCCTCCACCGTGACCGCCTTGATGACCGGGTTCGGCGGGACCATGCGTACCCTGGGCCTCTTCGACGGCTGGGACCTTGACGAACTCGTGGAGCAGTACGGAGCAATCGTCCAAACCCAGATCAACGCATCCAAGGCCGCCGCATAGACCGGATCCGCCTCCCCAAACTGCGTCGGCTGGCGACACGGCCCGGGATCGCTCCCCCGGCCGCGGCTCGTGAAGGCCTGATGCCCGAGCCCGTAAAGCGGAGCTTGAGCGAAACCCCAGGCAGGCCGTAATAGCCGTCCCAGCGGGGCAAGGTCGACAACAATCAGTCGACGGCCTGAGGCGAGGAAAACTACAAGCAGCCCGAGCGCGAGCTCTCAAAGTGGTCCTGGGATGACCTGAGCCTTTTAGCAGCTAAGGACGGGTGCAAAAGCATTCCGAGTTAGCGCACTGAACATCATAGGGCCCTAGCTGTTCAAATGTCTGTTCCGAACGCCTCCGGCTATTTTCCTTGTCCTCGTCAATGGACCGCGTCACCTTTTTCATAGCTCGCACCTAGTCCTCCTTCGGTGGCCAGCGAGAGCGGCCGTTCATAATCATTCGACGGTAGGGGCCCGGGATTTCGGTTCCGGGCATGAATTATTTCCGCTGAGTAAAATGCAGGTTTAGGCACGAAATAACGCGGAATCTGAACACTTCGCGGACGTGGTACCACCGGTGGGACACGATAGCCGACCTGGAGCGTTCGACTACTCAAAAAAGCGCCGCTGCTCCTCCTGGGCGGCTACCACACCCCTGGAGGCATCCGGCGGATAGGATTGGCCCGGCTTACCGGCTGGCTGAAAAAACGCGGCTGCCGCAACAGTGCCAAGATGGCCGAGAAGGCATTGATAGCCGCGAACTCGCAGCGCACCGTCCTGCCTTACTCAGGCCACGGGCTTTGCCATCACAAACGCATTCGTACTGGTCTGATCGAGCATCTCCATGTCGTCATCGGAGAGAAGTGATACTTTCGAGCTCACCTTGGCCTCCAAAACCCGGCGGACTTGCAGCAACTCTCGCGGAAGGTATCAACTCGCGTACGTGGCGAAAGGACCATCTGTTCGCAGGATGTTCCATTCAGTTGGCTAAGGTAACGGGAGCATTCACGCGGTCATTCCTGTCTACGGGAAATCCCCAACGGCCATCCGGCGCACGAAGTCCGTGCGCACCGGCTCAGGAGCCCGGAGTACGCCGGGGTCACCTAAGCCTCGCGGCAGGGTAAACACCGGTGAAGTACCACCTACTGGGCCCTTAAAAGGACCACTTGCATTCGAGAAAACTCGCGGTAGCTCAGTTAGGAGCGCACGCTCCCAAACCATTCCTCCTCAAACGCCACGGGTCACGCATATGTGACCCGCCGCTACGGATACATGGCGTGGCAGAGCCTGGTCAGGTACTTAACCGGGCTCTTTCCTGCTCCCCTGCTCATGGTTACATAGGAGAGTTTGCAGCGGCTCCCCGAGTCCACCAGGCCTCGGCCATATGGAAGGAAGCACATGACCGATCCCCAGGAACATCCCCCGGTACCTACTCCCGGAAGTGCCCAGGGCCTGGACAGCAAGGCTGAAGGCGGATGCCCGGTGGCGCATGGCAGCGTGACCTCGCACGGCAGCGAAAGTGAAAATCCGGCCATTGATTCGCCGCAGCCCAAGGGGCACCGGCCGCGGACCGTCGCGGATTGGTGGCCCAACCAGCTGGACCTCTCGGTGCTTCACAGCCATAACCCCAAGGGCAACCCGCTCGGCACTGGCTTCAGCTACCGCGAAGAGTTCCAGAAACTCGACGTCGAGGCGCTTAAGCAGGACATCACCGAGGTCCTCACCACCTCCCAGGACTGGTGGCCGGCGGACTTCGGCCACTACGGCGGCCTGATGATCCGGTTGAGCTGGCACGCTGCCGGCACCTACCGCGTCCAGGACGGCCGCGGCGGTGCAGGGGATGGCAGCCAGCGGTTCGCGCCGCTGAACAGTTGGCCGGACAACGCCAACCTGGACAAGGCCCGGCGGCTGCTGTGGCCCGTCAAGCAGAAATACGGCCAGAAGCTTTCCTGGGCGGACCTGCTGGTCCTGGCCGGCAACGTCTCCCTCGAATCAATGGGATTCAAAACTTTCGGCTTCGCCTTCGGCCGCGAGGACGTGTGGGAGCCCGAGGAGATTTTCTGGGGGCCTGAGGACACGTGGCTTGGCGACGAACGCTATATCGGCGAGGGCCAGATGTCGGAGGAGGTCGGCTCCACGGAGATGGGCCTGATCTACGTCAACCCTGAGGGACCGATGGGCAACCCGGATCCCAAACTCGCGGCAGCCTTCATCCGCGAGACCTTCAAGCGGATGGCGATGAACGACGAAGAGACCTTCGCGCTGATCGCCGGTGGCCACACCTTCGGCAAGACCCACGGCGCCGGTGACGCCGACGCGCACGTGGGCCCGGAGCCGGAAGGCGCCAACCTGGAGGCGCAGGGGCTGGGCTGGCTCAGCACGTACGGCAGCGGCAAGGGTGGCGACACGATCACCTCGGGCCTCGAGGTCACGTGGACGGACCGGCCCACCCAGTGGAGCAACCGCTTCCTGGAGATCCTGTTCGAGTACGAGTGGGAGCTGGTCAAGAGCCCCGCCGGCGCCCACCAGTGGGTGGCCAAGGATGCCCCGGAGATCATCCCGGACGCGCACGACCCTAACAAGAAGCACCGCCCCACCATGCTGACCACGGACCTGTCGCTGCGCTTCGACCCGATTTATGAGGAAATAGGGCAGCGCTTCCTGAAGAACCCGGACGAGTTCCAGATCGCCTTCGCCAAGGCCTGGTACAAGCTGCTGCACCGCGACATGGGCCCGGTTGGCCCGCACATGCTCGGGCCGTGGGTTCCGGAAGCGCAGCTCTGGCAGGACCCGGTTCCGGCAGTGGACCACGAGCTGATCGACGAGCAGGACATCGCCACCCTCAAGGCCCAACTCCTGGACTCGGGCCTGTCCGTCTCACAGCTTGCCAGTACGGCATGGGCCGCGGCGTCCACCTTCCGCAAGACCGATCGGCGCGGCGGCGCCAACGGGGCGCGGATCCGGCTGGAGCCCCAGCGCGGCTGGGAGGTCAACGAGCCTGAGCAGCTTCCGACGGCGTTGCAGGCCATTGAGAGCGTGCAGCAGGAGTTCAACGCCGCCCAGGCCGGGGGCAGGAAGGTCTCACTGGCTGACCTGATTGTCCTCGGCGGCTGCGCCGCGGTCGAGAAGGCGGCGAACGACGGCGGGTTCCCCGTCACTGTGCCGTTCCGGCCCGGCCGCACCGACGCCGAACAGGACCAGACCGACGTCGAATCCTTCCAGTACCTGCAGCCGCGGGCGGACGGGTTCCGCAACTATGTGCGCCCCGGCGGGAAGCTCCAGCCGGAGACCCTCCTGCTGGACAAGGCGTACCTGCTGGACCTCTCCGCCCCGGAGATGACAGCGCTCGTAGGCGGCATGCGCGCCCTCGGCACCAACGTGGGCGGTTCCGCCCACGGAGTCCTCACGGACAGGCCGCAGGTCCTGACGAACGACTTCTTCGTTAACCTGCTCTCCCCCGGCACGAAGTGGAAGGCCTCGGAGGCGGAGGAGAACGTCTACGAGATCATGGACGTCGCCACCGGCGAACTGAAGTGGACCGCCACACCGGTGGATCTGGTCTTCGGCTCCAACTCACAGCTCCGTGCGATCGCCGAGGTCTACGCCAGCGACGACGCCAGGGAGAAGTTCGTCAACGATTTCGTGGCGGCCTGGGTGAAGGTGATGGAGCTCGACCGCTTCGACCTGCGGTGAGCGCGCTTTACTGAGTGACGTGTCCGGGCCGGCTGCAGCTGTGGCCGGCCCGGAACACGCGGAGCGCTCTGGGCTGTACTGATGTTCTGCTCAAAGTTTTCCTCCCCTTTCGGCGCCTATGCATTGATGAGAGATGCTTTGGACGCCTCGGCACTTGCATGCGCATCGCGACTCGTTGCTTGGAGGTTGATAGTCTTCGTCGGTTGTGACTCAGGGAGCACCCGGCCAGGTAATAACTGGGCTGGTGCGTCCAGTTACGGACACCCCAACCTGACGCCAGGCAGAAGTGCTGATTGGTGTCAGTCCGGGATGGCTGTAAAACGAATTGACGTCTGTTACTAGCTCTTCCTAGGTTTCTACCTGACACTTGTGGTTAGGAATGGCATGACCGGGCAGCGCCTCGGCTACAGTCAGGGTCAGCAGTGGACCAGGACATCGAGCGCCAGCTTGAAGTATGGAGCTGGACATGACCTTCACTGACAAAGCTTAGGGCAAGGATATAAATCGCCCCCAGCTTGAGGATCTCCTTCGCTTCAGCCCGACTGTGACACCCTCTTCGTACATTGCATGGAACCGCCTTGCACCGGAATCTGGCCGACGTCGGAGTGTGAGACAGCCCGGAAAAACAGATGGTATCGCGGCGAGGCGATGTCAGCTCGCCTCGGCGCCGCCGGGTGTGCGGGCGAGCCGGAGCCAAGTGTCCACTACGGTGTCGGGATTTAGGGAGACGGAGTCAATGCCTTCCGCCACCAGCCAATCCGCGAAGTCTGCGTGGTCGCTGGGGCCTTGGCCGCAGATACCCACGTATTTTCCGCGTTCTTTGCATGCCTTGATGGCCATGCTTAGGAGCATTTTGACGGCGGGATCTCGCTCGTCGAATCCGGCCGCGACAGTGGCGGAATCTCGGTCCAGGCCCAGCGACAGCTGCGTCATGTCGTTGGAGCCGATGGAGAACCCGTCGAAGTACTCCAGGAAGTCCCCGGCAAGTAGGGCGTTGGAGGGAATCTCGCACATCATGATCACTTCGAGGCCATGCTCCCCACGGACTAGTCCGTTCTCGGCCAGTAACTCGATGACGCCGCGGGCCTCATCGAGGGTTCGCACGAACGGGATCATCAGCTTGACGTTGGTAAGGCCCATTTTATTGCGTACGAAGGACAGGGCCTCGCATTCGAAGTCGAAGCAGTCGCGGAATGATGGGTCCAGGTAGCGGGAGGCGCCCCGGAAGCCGAGCATCGGGTTTTCCTCGTGGGGCTCGTACGCAGGCCCGCCAATCAGGTTTGCGTATTCGTTGGACTTAAAGTCGGACATCCGCACAATGACCGGCTCCGGCGCGAACGCCGCGGCGATGGTGGACACCCCTTCGGCCAGCCGCTTGATGTAGTAGTCGCGCGGGGTGTCGTAGGCGGAAATTCGTTCACGGATTTCTGCGGCGACGTCCTCCGGTTGGTTGTCCAGGTTCAGGAGGGCTTTGGGGTGGATGCCGATTTGGCGGTTGATGATGAATTCCAGTCCGGCTAAGCCCACCCCGTGGTTGGGCAGCTGCGCGAAGGTGAAGGCCTGTTCCGGGGTGCCGACATTCATCATGACCTTGACCGGCGCTGCCGGCAGGTGTGTGACTTCAGTTTCCTCGACGCTGAAGTCCAGAAGGCCTTCGTAGATCACACCGGTTTCCCCGTCGGCGCAGGAGACCGTCACTTCCCGGCCGTCGGCGAGGACGTGGGTAGCATCCCCGGTGCCGACGACGGCCGGAATGCCGAGTTCGCGGGCAATGATGGCTGCGTGGCAGGTGCGTCCGCCGCGGTTGGTCACGATGGCAGATGCCCGCTTCATGATCGGTTCCCAGTCCGGGTCGGTCATGTCCGCGACGAGGACATCACCGCTCTGGAAGGTTGCCATCTGGTCGATCGCGGTGAGGATTCGGACCTTACCGGCGCCGATGCGCTGGCCGATGGCGCGGCCCTCGGCCAGCACCTGGCCGGTGCCGTTGAGGCGGAACCGGCTCAGGCTGCCGGAGGCCCGGCGGGACTGCACTGTTTCAGGGCGTGCCTGCAGGATGTACAGGCCCCCGTCGATTCCGTCCTTGCCCCACTCGATGTCCATTGGACGGCCGTAGTGGTTCTCGATAGCGAGGGCGTGCCGCGCGAGCTGCTCGACATCCTCATCAGTGAGGCTGAAGCGGTTCCGCAGCGAAGCCTCAACGGGAACAAAGTCAATGGTGTGACCCACTTCGCGGTTGCTCGTGTAGGTCATTTGAAGGGCTTTCTCGCCCAGTCCGCGCTTGAGGATCGCCGGGCGTCCGGCATGGAGGGCAGGTTTGTAGACGTAGAACTCGTCCGGGTTCACGGCACCCTGGACGACAGCTTCGCCGAGGCCATAGGAGGATGTGACGAACACTGCGTCCTGGAACCCGGACTCGGTGTCCATGGTGAACATGACCCCTGAGGCGCCAACGTCGGAGCGCACCATGCGTTGGATCCCGGCTGACAGCGCGACTTCGGCGTGTTCGAATTTGTGGTGCACACGGTAGGCAATGGCGCGGTCGTTATAGAGGGACGCGAATACATCCTTGATGGCGAGCAGGATGTTTTCGATGCCGCGGACGTTCAGGAAGGTCTCCTGTTGGCCGGCGAAGGAGGCATCCGGAAGGTCTTCGGCGGTAGCGCTGGAGCGGACAGCCCAGGAAAGGTCCTCGGAGCCGCCATGCTTGTCCACCAGTTGCTGGTAGAAGTCGCGTACCTGCGCTTCAAAGTCAGGCAGGAAGGGTGTCTGGCGGATGAGGTCCCGGATTTCCTGGCCGGCCGAGGCGAGGGCGGTTACGTCATCGGTGTCCAGGCCTAGGAGCCGGTCGACAATCTTTTGGTCCAGGCCTGAATCTGCCAGGAAGCTGCGGTAGGCATCCGCTGTTGTTGCAAGCCGTCGGGGACCAGGACCCCGGCAAAGCTCAGGTTCTGAACCATTTCACCAAGGGAGGCGTTCTTTCCGCCTACGCGGTCCAGGTCTTTCAGTCCGAGTTCTGAGAACCACAGTACGTTTTTCGTCATTTTTACTGCTCCTTTGCAGATGGTGCAGGGGTAACCGTTCACTAGCCGCGACCACAGGTTGCTGGACGGAAAATCCTGTCTACAGTTACAGGTCTTCAGCGCTCTTTCCACATGATGTACGCCACACAGGGCCAGTGAAATCGTTTTTCAGTGCTTAATGTTCATCCGTTGCAGGATGGTCGCTGCCATCTCCTCCACTGAGACGGTGGCCGAATTCAGGTACGGGATCCTATGAGATACGTACAACTGCTCTGCGCAGCTCGAAGCCGCACTGCCGCAGGGAGGCGTACGGTGAGCCGCTGCGGCGTTCGGTGCGAATCTGGCTAAGGCGCAGGGGGTTAGATGAGAGGCCGAAACATTTCGAAACGAACGGTCTGAGTGGCTTGGGAAGCCCTTCCCGTTCAAAGTCTTCATCTACCAGTGGGAAGTTCGCCGCAAAGATGCCGTGTTGGAGTGCCAGGTACATGGTGGTGGGCGTTTTGCCGCACCGAGATGGAGCCACCAAAATGACCTGCGCTTTTTCGAGAGCACGCAGGCTCTGACCGTCGTCGTGTTCCATGGCGTACTCGACGGCCGCCATACGGGCTTGGTAACGAGCCGCGTTTCCGAGGCCGTGCGCCCGCCCCGGTTCTCCGCTGGCCGGGGTGCTGAGTGCGTGCTCCAACTGCCCGACATACGTCCCAATGAGATCCACGACGATCCCCTTGCACGTCGCCAGAACCTGCCTGATATCGCTGCTTACTGCAGTGGAAAAGACAATTGGCTGCGGGCCACTGGCGGCGACGCCGTTGATGGCCTTCACTACGGATCCGGCTTGTTCGACGGTGGTGATAAAGGGAACAGTAATACGGTCAAAATGATTCGCGGGGAACTGCGTCAGCAAGGTGTTGCCGAGCGTTTCCGCGGTGATGCCCGTACTGTCCGAAAGGAAGTAGACGGGTCGACGATCGTCCTTGGTCATAACCAATTCTCCACTCTCGTAGTAGGGGCGTGTGACAGACCCCGGAATGACGCCAGGCGCCCTGCGACTGATTGTCAGTAGGGTCCGGTCGTTCATTTCTTTACATGCCCTTTGGGTAGCTAGAGGGTTGATTCGTGACAGCTTCAGTCCGGGCGCATTGGTCGGCAACGTGGCTGAGGCTGCCGGGCGAACAAGGGGTCTGAGTAGTAATGGAACAGGATTGCGCGTTTAGCCGAACTGTTGAACAAACTGCTGGAAGAAAACCTCTAGATCCCCTTGCGGTAGCACGGCGGCGCGAGCAAAGGGAAGGCCGGTAGCCACCCGTTAGGGGGCTACCGGCCTTGCAGCAGAGTGGGTGGACTAGTGGCAGAGTCACCCCATCATGCCTTAGGACGCCCAAGGCCGCCGACTGTCATGTGCCGGCGGCCAAGGCGGCCGTTATGCCGTGGTTTCAGACCGTTGCGAAGCCAGCGGCGCTACTGGCAGGTGTAGCTCGCAGCAGCGTTCACATCCCCACCGAGATACTTCACCCGCTCGGGGTACATGCACAGCGGGCGCGAGCGGCTACCGTCAGGCGACGTTGCGACAAAGGTGTCGGGTGCCTGGTTCCTCTCCACCCAATCGACCAGTGCGAGGTAGACCTCGTCCTTGCCGATGTCGGACACGAAGGGCCCGATTTGCGGGGTGGTGGCACTGTTCGCGTCGATGCTGCCAACGCCGCCGCCGTGGCTGCGGCCGGGCAGCATGAAGAGGCGATGCACATCCTGCGCTTTTTGGATGCCGCCGAGAATGTCGGCAGACTCCTCGTAGTACTTGGTCATCATTTCCACCGAGTTATAAGGGTCGTGGGTACCGGTGATGGTGATCATCTTGGACCCACTGCGCTTGAACTCTGTCAGATCTGGGTTGTCCGCGTCGATGTTGGCGAACGCCGAGTCGTTCAGGGACTTGCCTGCGGGGAAAACCTTCGCAAACTCTTCGTAGCTCATTTCCATCCAGCGGTTCTCGCCGGTGCCCGACGCGTTCTTGAACCCGGGATACGTGTACGAGAGATCCTGCAGGTTAAAGGCGAGCTGGCTAGCCGTGATCTGGGCAATGACCGGTGAAACGGGAGTTGCCGTGGTTGCATCCAGTACCGTACCGCGGGTCGGGCCCCACCATAGATGGTTTGGAGCGCGGAAGGTGTTGCGACCGTTATCGACCGCCGGATCGGGCACGGATCCGTCGACCGTCGGGCCGTACCAGATCTTGTTGAACACTTGCGCTTCCACCTTGGTCACGCATGAGGCAGTGGCATTCGTGCCTCCATCGGACGGGCACAGCACGCTGGCGTCCTTCGTTGGGTCATACTTGCACTCGTCGTTGTATGTCAAGTAGCCATCGTGTGTGCCGTTCACGGCCGTGTCGCAGGAGTTCAATGCCGCGCGTGATACGGCATCCCTCTTCTCCTTCGTCAACAGAGGCAGCCCCTTGTCCGCCAGGTCTCGCTGCATCACAATCTGCGGCCACATGAGTCCGGGCATAAATTGCGTCTGGTCGAGGGAGACAGAGTCCGCCAGGATGCCGTCATAGTCGCCCGGGAACATCTGTGCGGATTGATACACCGCGCGGCCTCCGCTGGACTGGCCATAGATGTACGAATACTTGACCGGCTCTTTGTAGTAGGCCTTTGCCAGTGCTTTGGTGCTCACGGCCATCTCGTGCACGGCCCCGTAGGAGAGCTGCTCCCATCCCAGGGCGTTGGGCGTTCCGTCAGGCTGCACGAGAAACTCCCCCGAAAGCGGGCCCCTATCGTGGCCGCCATCAGTATAGACCGTGACGCTGCCTTTGGCAGCGGCGTAAGCACCCATCCTCGGCGAGTAGATGTCGGTCACAGACCTGACCCCAGGCATGCCCATGAAACCCCCTACCGCCGTTGCGCGGATGCGCCTATCCCACTTCTCCGGAGCGGGCAGCCACACCTCCAGGCCGACGCCATCCGTTGTCGACGGTGCACCGGCCGGTCCGGGGTTGCTCTCACCAACAAGCATTTTGACGAGGCATACGTCCGACTCCGCCTTGGCCGTGCCTGCAGGCGGAGTTTCCGCCAACGACAATGCGTCGCCCGCTTTGAAGGCTTTTACCAACAACACTCGGGTTTCCGGAGTCGGCTTGAATGCCGTCTTCATGCTCTCGTCGCACGAGAGCGCAACCGCCGCGCGGTCCGCGGGAGGGGCTGCGGCACTGGCGACCCCGGGTAAACTCCCCACGCTGAGCGCGACCAACGCGGTCGCGAGGATGGGAAACAACTTTCTTTTCATATTCGAACTCCCTAAGTTTGTCGCCTCAGGAGGCGACAGCGCCAAACCAAAGCTTCGGCTTCGGTTTCCGTCGTCAATCCGTCTGCATCCCGCTTTCGGCGAGATCACACCTTAGTGACCCCATTTGCTGCCGCTGTCACCCATGCATCAACTGACTCTCCATTAGCCGTTGCCATTTTGGTACGCCTCGACAGTTGGTAAGACCATTCGCAATGTTGGCATGATCAAAGGATGTGGTCAAGCTCACGCGTTGACTCATTAAGGTGCGCGCGTAGAGGACATCGAAGAATCATTTGGTAATTCGCGCGTAGCGGGGTGTCTGCCGGTCGTCGGGTCTCCGGTGAGGGTATGCCTGCTGTTATGAGCTGACGATGAGCGAAGGCAAGGCTATGACGAGGATTTTGGCCAGGGAGTACCGCCGTGCCTCAAGAAAGCGCAAAGGCGAAACCCTGAGTCAAAGCTGCGACGCGACAGGCTGGCACCGCAGCCATGCCCGCAAGGCGATTGGGTTGGCCCTGGCGATCAAGGTGGCGCGTCCGCGCACGCCAAGGCCGCCTCTCTACGGCGACGCGGTCATCGACGCGCTGCGGTTCTGCTGGGCGGTCCAGGGCACCGCCTGCGCGCGCTTAACAAGGTGGCCATCCACGGCCACCACGCTGATATCGTTGCCGACATCAAAGGGCTCCCGGAGTTCAAGGACTGGGCCTCAACGTTACCCTCGGCATGCCCTTCGACGCCACTCATCAACGCTGTTCCGGGCGGCACCGACAAGACAACCAGCACGGACATCGTCCAATTGACCTGCTACGGAAACTGCTCGGGCTACTTCCCCGGGTTCGCCGACGACGACCAGCAGGTCGCGCAGTGGATGGAGGACCTGTACACGGTGGCACCCCAGCTTCGCGGCCGGGTCCCCTCGATGTACACGCCCAAACCTGGCAGCACTGCTTCGCCTTACTCAGCCCCGAGCGGGCAGAAGCCTCTTCCGCAACTTCAGCGTTCGATCAGATCGCTGCACTTTGCAGGCTATTACACCTCCGAAACCGCAGGGACGCACGGGGCACCGCCGAGGTCGATCGCGTTGCTGCACTGATTGGCAACTCCTGCAGCCCCCGGGTCAGCGGAGACACAGCGGCATAGCACCACAGCGGCTGGCGGACCGGCTACTTGGGTTTGCGGAACACGGCCCTTGTATAACCGGACTCATTTGATCCGGAGAACTTGCTCGCCGTGGAGGTCGCCCAGTTGGGGCCCACCCCAACCTGACACCGGGGCGTTGTGTTGTTGGGCCCCAGATATAAGGGACTTCATCCGGGGCCAACGAGAGGCTGGTCCCACCGCCGCCCACAGCCAGGGACAATTCTCATGGGTTATCCACCGCTACTGCTGCTCCGGGAGCTAGTCCAGGGGCACCCGCTATCCAGCCGTGGATAACCCGAATTGACCCCAACTGTGGACGGAACAGAGCCACCAGCGCAGCTTGTCCGAGCCTCGCTTACTGGTAAGCGTGCATATTCCATTTCGAACTATTCGCACCCCTTGAAGTCGCTGTTCGTCGTGTTAGGGCATACCCCAACCTGACACGGCGCATCCGCGCACGAGAAAAATCGGCGCGTGAAGCAGCGGCAGCCGAAGACCAAAAGGGACGCGAACTGATGTCCCGACTCGAGGGCGAACGCGCAGCCGCACGCGCACAGCTCGCACCTGCGCTGGATGCCCGCTGGTGGGATACAGCCGAAGCAGAAGACATCGTCCGCGTCCACCAAACCGCCACGGCGTGGAAGGGCCAGGACCCCATGGCGCGGTCCGCGGCAAACGCCATTCGAGATCAGGTACAGCAACGCTACGCCATCGACGTTAACGCCCTGGGCACAGGTGTAGACGGTGCAGCCGCACTTAGTGAAGCGGCACGCGCAAAGACGCACGCTCAGGAAGAACGGACAGCGGCAACAGGAGAAAACTCTCAAGCCGTCCACCTTCTCGCAGAAGCCAAACGGGCCGACAAAGCGCAGCGCGAAAAGGTCGAAGCCGACAATGCACGCCCCGAGCAGCCAGCTGATGAAGCGGGGGCAGCTTACGACTCATTCGAACGGCGTGAAGGCTTGGCAAGAAGCCTCGAGCACGTAGCGGACCGGGAAGCGGTGCTGGCAAGAATCAATGCAGACAGGGACCAGGCAACCCCGCCGGCAGCTGCCGTGACTGCCTGGCAAGGGAAGTTCCATAAAGTCCAGAAAGCCCGCACGGCCCTTGGAACTTCGCAACAGGTGCAGAGAGATCTAGGCCGGTAGCAGGATTCTTTATTCTGCGAGGGTTGGTTCTGCGGGTCCGCTTTGACGTTCGCTTGGCTCACATTCGGGATGCCGCATGGACCATCCTCGCCGTATATCAACAACGTTTTCATTCTCGAGGTCTTCCCCGGCTCCAAAGAGAGTGAAAACGGGTCGATTCGCTTGTACGTTACAGGTCCGACTGATCCCGTCAGCGTCGCGGGCCTTGCCTGTCGCGATCGTGACGCCTTCCTTCGGAAGTTTGACGTTAATCGTGTTTCCCCAAGGACCCCACTCCAAGTCGACCTCGACCGTGGTGTCGACTTCGGTTGGCTTCGGCTTGATCTTTATCCAGACCATTCCGGAGTAGTTTGCCGGCCAGCAGCCGAAGTGATTTTTGCGGGCCCATTCTTCAGAGTCTCCACTCCATGGATCCCAACGGCTGCGCCACAATGACTTGATCGACATAGCTACCCATCCTCCCCCTCCATATAGCTTGTCTAAGTGGTCGGCATGTTTCAAGGGGGGAAGGTTGGCGTGCTCGTACCGTGAGAGTTGCGAGCGAGAGATGACAGGGCAGGTCGATCCTGTCTCGCGAGCTGCTTCCGCCCACCGTTCCTGGGCTTCCTCATAGGTCCGTAGACCCACACGACCGCGAAATTTCCTCAGTGCGAATGCGAGTTCATGCGGATCCGTCGCGACGGGACCCGGGCGTTTTCCATGCACGCATTCCCTCTTCCGTCCCAGCTGTCTCAAAAACGTCCCGCAAGCCCTGACTTCCCGGGGCTCCGGGTCACGATATTCCTATCACCGATTAGGCGGATCGGGATAAAGGGAAAGGGCAGATCCAATGATTAGGACGAAGATACGTAACACTGCAGCAGCACTGGCGCTAGCCGCAGCAATCACCACAGGAGGAGCAATTGTTGCTCCTCAGCCGGCGGAGGCAGCCGTCGGCTACTGCGGCGGCGGGCGCTGCACGGTCTACCTCAGCAAGGCAGAAACCCGCGACCTGGGCAACGGCCGCGTACCGGCACCCCCGGCATCAACTCCCGTTCAACTCCGGACTGCGTATTACGCGCTGGCTTACGGACACCGGTGGTTCGCCCAGCAGTACGCCAACAGGGGCTGGTGCTCCGGATTCCAGTTGTCCATTTACCCATGGGAATCACAAGGCTACTTCGGTTACGCCTGCTAGTGAACTGAAGGTGTGGGCCGCGACTGCGGCCCACACCTTCCTGCCATAAGGCGGTCAGGAAGCCGCCACCCCGTAGCCGCAAACGGCTTCATCAGTTACTCAGGCGAAAACGAGATTAAGGCGGCTACAAAAGATGACTACCAGCCTCGTCAAAAGGGTCTTCCAGGAGTGGGCGACCATCGAACTGGACGACGACGAGTCGGTTAGGCTCGCTGAAGCAGCAGCACGGTCCACTGCCGATCCACGCGTAGATCCGGCCCGCTTTCGTGAGGAAGCCAAGAACGGTTGGGCTGCACTCAATCAAAGCACCAGGAACGGAGTCGAGCAGTTCGCCAAGGGAACGACGTCTCGTCCTGAGGTTTACGTCACAAACCTTCCCGTCGATCCCGATCTTCCTGCCACACCACTTATCGGCCAAACGACGGATGCCGTGACCAACACCTTGGGCGAGTTCATCATGGTCACATTCTCACTCGCACTGGGATTCCCCATCTCCTACCGTGATCAGCGGGCCGGGCGTCTTGTGCATGATGTGTACCCGACCAGCAAAAACGCGGAAAAGGTCTCAAGCCAAAGTTCTTCTGTATCCCTTGGGTTCCACACTGAGATGTTTTTCCATCCCGCTCCGCCCGATTTTCTGATCTTGCATTGTCTCCGCGCAGATCCTGCCGGCAAGGCCGCCACCAGCATCGCATCCCTGACTGATATCCAGCGCCAACTCACCGTTCAGGAAATCGCGGTGCTGACTGCGCCAATGTTTGCCATGGATCTAGCCCGGCTGCACGGCACCTACCGATGTGAAGGCCGACCCATTCGGCATGCTGATCCACGCCCGGTTTTCCAAATCATTGATGAACATGCTGGCGGTGTCCAGTTCCGGTTCGAACCAGAACTCACCACCGCAGTAGGGCCAGAAGCACGCCAAGCCATGGCAGCTGCCGACAACGCGGCGGAGGCTGTCTCTGTTTCAGGACGGCTCGAACAGGGTGGCATGCTGCTTCTCGACAACCGCCGGGCGGTGCACTCGCGTTCGCCCTTCCGGGCCAACTTCGACGGCAACGATCGTTGGTTGCGCCGTATGATGGTCGGCTCCCACCCTTCAGGTGACTCATCAGGCGGGCTAGCCGCACGGGGATTTCATGAACGCCCTGATCTTGAACTGGCCAAGGCATGGGAACGCACTGGTGCGTCGCTGCAGGTTATCCCCTATTCAACGCAGGAGCAGATGGCCCAGACCGCTGCCCCTACCGGTGCAGCCATGAACCAGACGGGAGAAGGACACTGATGAGCCTGCCATGGTTGACGGATATCGAATACGGCTCAGCTACTGAAGAGCTACTTGCAAAGGACATGGACGCCGAGCTTCAAAAGCATGGTGTCGTCAGGCTTACAGGCTTTCCCGCTACGGCCAACGAACTCATCCGTCTCCTGGAACACTTGGGTACTCCTCTTCGGTACTACGGAGGAGACACTGGGACGCACCCGCATCATAATGCAATCTGGCGGGTCAGTTACGATCGCGAAGGAGCCCGACGCGGTGAAGCTCACGCTGTCGATGGTCCGCTGGCCATGCATTCCTCACAGTCACTTCTGGAACCAAGACCGCGGTATTTTTGCATGCTGATGGTAAACCCAGGCTGGCAGGACCAAGCAGAAGGAATGAATGGAGAGTCCCTGCTCGTGCCGTGGGCTGATGCCCTAAGAACGCTCAGCGAGGCGGACCCCTCAGATTACATGAGCATGCTGAACACGCTCCGGTCTGACATCCCCTATCCGGACGGGCTCACCCGCTCGGTTGCCTACTCGATAGAACCCAAACAAAACGAGTTCGATTACGGCATCAGACTTAAGAGTGACCTGCTCCACCACCTGCAGGAAATCCTGCCAGGTGCCGATATAACCCAAGTTGTAAAGGCATTGGTTAAAGCGGCTCAACGGGCTGCCCTTCGCGTGCAGCTCACGGCGGGAGACCTCATCATCGTGGACAACAACCGCTGGGGTCACGGCCGGGAAAGCGTTATTGGTCAACTGCCCACCGGGGGTGGCGGCTGGGATGTCAATCCGCGCGAACTCTGGAGCCTGACTCTCGCCTGAGTCAAGATCGTCTCCAAGTCATCTCTATCGTCCAATTTGCTTACAGAGCGACGCTCCGGTCCATATGACCGGAGCGTCGCCTGCGGTAAGGAGGGGGCAGTCCGACCTTCTCGCTGGCCAAGCCTGCATCCATATAGAAAGGGTTGCACGCTCCCGAGCTGCTACAACGTACAGTTAGTTGAAGGTTTTAGCAATTTACTGGTAAGCGTGCATATTCGATTTCGAACTATTCGTTCTCTTTGAGGGGCGAGATTTGTCCGACGGGGCACACCCCAACCTGACGTCAGGCTACAGGCCCAAAGGCGTCAGAATAGGGTCGAAACAAAGATTCCCAGTCACATCGCCAGACACACCCCAGGTTTCAACCTGACACCTTTGGCGCCGATGGTGGAATCGGCAATCCGAAGCCCCAGGACCTACAGCCGCTGCTCCCACACCGTCAGCTGGAGCGTGACAGCCCCAAAAGAAGGCTCGACGGCGGCACTCACTTCAGTGCCGCCGTCGAACACTCCAACAAAGCCGCGGCGCGAGGTCCGGAACCTGCGCCGCAGCCACCCGCCGAGGCGGTCTGTGCTCATGATGCGCGGACCGCCTCAGCAGTCTCGTCAATGGAACGAACGGGCGTTTCCAGCCCAAGGTTTTCGCGAAGCGTGCTGCCCGCGTACTCCGTGGGGTAGACGCCGCGTTCCTGCAGTTCCGGCACCAGGTGGTTCACGATGTCGTCCAGGCCGGTGGGAACCAGCCACGGCGAGATGTTGAAACCGTCCACTGCCCCCACCCGGGCATACTCGGCCAGCTGGTCCGCCACTGCCGTGTACGAACCGGTAAAGGTGGCATCGACGCGGGCCGTCTTGGAGGACACGAACTGGCGGATGGACAGGCCCTTGTCCTTGGCCTCCGCCCGCCACTGGTCCGCCAGCTGCCGGGCCTTGGCGCCGTGGAATCCGCTGCCGCGCGTCTCGGAGGTCTCCTCCACCACAGGATCGATCTCCGGCAGCGGCCCGTCGGGATCGTATTCGGACAGCTCGCGGCCCCAGAACTGCTCCAGGTACGCCACCGCCTGCTGCGGGCCGATCTGCAGGCTCCGCACCCACTCCTTCTTCGCCAAGGCCTCTTCAGCCGTCGGTGCGAGGATGAATTCGCTGGCCGGCATGATCTGCACGGCGTTGGCACCGCGGCCCGCCGCCAGCGAACGCTCCACCAGATCCTTGCGGAACTCTACGGCGTCGTCGAACTTGGGGTGTGCCGAGAAGATGACGTCTGCCTGGCGGGCGGCAAAGTTGCGGCCCTCCGGGGAGTCGCCCGCCTGGAAGAGCACGGGCTGGTACTGGGCACTGCGGGGCAGGCGCGGCGTGACGTCCACCGTGTAGTGCTGTCCTTCATGGAGCACCCGGCGAGCGGGCCCCGCCGCGGTTTCCCAGGAATCCCAGATCCGCTTAGCCGTTTCCACGAACGCTTCTGCGTGCTTGTAGCGGTCGGCGTGGTCCAGGTAACCCCCGCGCCGGAAGTTCGCCCCGGTCCACGCGTTGTCCGTGGTCACGATGTTCCACGCCGCACGGCCGCCCGAGATCAGGTCAAGGGAAGCGAGCCGGTGCGCGAGGTCTGCGGGATCGTTGTACGTAGTGTTCTGGGTTGCCACCAGCCCGATGTTTTTGGTCACCGACGCGAGGGCGGCAAGCATCGTCTGCGCATCCGGACGGCCCACCACATCCAGTGCGTGCGGGCGGCCCAGGTGTTCACGCAGGCGCAGTCCCTCGCCCAGGAAGAAGGCGGCGAACAGCCCGCGCTCGGCGGTCTGGGCGAGGCGGCGGAACGATTCGAAGTCGGTCTGCGAGCCGGATTCTGCCGCCTTCCAGATGGTGCCGGAGTTCACGCCCTGGAAGAAGATACCGAACTGGATCTTGCCCGACGGCGTAAAGACCTCGGATTTTGCACGGTTGTGCTGAGTCATGGTTTTCCCTTACTTTTCGGCGCCGGCGGCGGCGGCTGCGTAGCGGCTGGCCGGGCGCGTCAGCCCCAGCAGGTCACGGAAGGTGCCGTCCTGCACAGGCGGCCGGAGCACGCCCCTGCGCCGAAGCTCCGGCAGCACCAGCCGGGAAAGCTCGTCCAGCTCCAAGGCGAGCGACGCCGGGTGGAGGCGCACGCCGTCGGCCTCCTGCAGGAGCGATCCCAGGAAGTCCGTGAGGCCTTCAGCCGTGCCGGCATACTGTGCGCGGCCGCCGTCGAACCCGGAAGAACGCTCGCCCGCAGCCTGCCCGCGCGAGTCCAGGACGACGTCGAGCTCGGCGATCACTGCCACGGACGCACCAACCCGGGCACGCACATCGCGCACCTCGGCGGCGAGCAGTTCAGGCGTCGGCGCGGTGACCAGTACAGCGTCAACGGCATCCGCCGGAATCTGTCCCTCGCCCACCAGCGACGCAGCGGCAAGGACCGGCAGCTGTCCCTGCAGCGGCCTCGGGATGATGGACGGACCCTTCACCGAGTATGCGGGGCCAGCGAAATTTGCCGGAGTTTCGAAGTCCGCATAATGCAGCTTGTCCACGTCGATGTAGCGGCCAGTGGTGACGTCGCGGATCACGGCGTCGTCCTCCCACGAGTCCCACAGCCTCCGGGACACCTCGATAGACGCCGCGGCTTCCTGCGCGAGCACCTCACCGCCAACTGAAGAACGTCCGACGGCGGCAGCCGCCTCGGGTGATTCCGCTGCCGTGGCGATCCACCCCGCCCGGCCGCCGGAAACATAGTCCAGGCTCGCGAGCTGGGTGGAGACGTGGAACGGTTCGGTGTAGACGGTGTCCACTTCGGGGACCAGGGCGATGGTGCGCGTCACCGGCCCGGCGAAGGCCGCCCGCTGCAGCGCGTTGGCCCGGCCCTGAAACGGCGAGTCGGTGAAGGTGGCGGCGTGGAAACCGGCGGACTCGGCTGCAAGGATGGCTTCGCCGAGGCTCGCGAAGTCCCCGCCGTCCCAGCCGGCGCCGTCGAGCTCGATGGCAAGGAACCCTGCCGGGCTTGTTGAAGGCACGGGTGTTTCAGAGGTGCTCACTGCTGGTCCTGACGTTCGTAGGGAATCTTTTCGCCGGCCTCAATGGCCACGGGCAGGCGGTTTTCCGCTGGCGGCAGCGGGCAGGTGGCGAGGTCTGTGTAGGCGCAGGGCAGGTTCACGGCCCGGTTGAAGTCGAGCTCCACGGACCCGTCCGCAGCGGGCACCACGGACAACGAGCGGTTGGCCGCGTACGTGGTCCTGCCGGAGGTCTGGTCCGTGAACAGCACGGAGAGCGAGCCCGGGGCATGGCCGTTGAACGCGGTCAGCGCCAGCTCCTGGCCGGCCAGCTTGAAGCGGATCTCGCCCGGCGCCTCGTACACATGCTGGATGCCTTCGACGGCGGCACCCACCGTGGTAGGCCGCGGCGCCTCGAACGGCACAAAGGTTCCACGGACGGCGTACGCCGCATCCGGCGAGTAGGCCGGCGTGCCCTGGTAATCGCGCAGCAGCCCGTTTTCCGGATTCCGCGGCCGCACAATGTACTCGCCGCCGCGCTTGGCCAGCTCAATCACGGTATCGCCGGAGGCGAGGCTGATCCCGCCGCGCTCCTCGATGGGGCCGAGCGTGAGCGTGGTGCCCCCCTCGGTGTTGAGCTCCTTGCCGTCCCGCTGCAGGCTTTCGCCCGGTTCGAGGACTACGCGGACGACGTCGGCCTCCACGCTCCAGGTGCCGGGGGCACCTTCCAGCCGGGTGGCTTCGCTGCCCAGCCAGTGCAGGTGGGTCACCGCCAGGAAGCCGTGCGGGTGGGCGCGGTGGCGTTCGTGGGCTGCGTGCCATTCCTGCCAGTCGGCTTCGAAGGCTTCAAATGCGGTCTCAGTGGACGTAGGCAATTTCGCTCCTGTTGGTTGCGTGGGCGGATTCGGGGCGGCTGCCGTAGGGGTCTTCGGCTTCCCACAGCGTGGTGGGCGCAGCTGCCCGGACAGCCGGGATGACCTCCAGGGCAAACCGCTCCAGGATGTCCAGCTGCTGTTCAAACGGCAAGGTGGTGGGCAGTGAAATGGACTGCAGGTCGTCGCCGTACAGAGAGTGGTAGCTCAAGATCTTGTCGATGACCTGTTCCGGGCTGCCCACCAGGGCGGGACCTTCAGCCACGGCGTGCTGGATGTCCCGGAAGGGCGAGTTGTTGCCGGGCACGTTTCGGTTGGCCGTCAGCGCTTCGTAGACCGGGCCGAACTGGCGGATGGCCTCCTGGGTGGTGTCGGCGATGAACACACCACCGGCGCCGCTGCCCGAGCCGAGGTACTGCTGCCGGGGATCGTGGCCGTGCCGCGCATACTCTTCCCGGTAATGCTCGATCAGCACGTGGTAGTTCTCCCGCGGCTGGATGGCGTTGGCCGTAAAGAGCGGATCGCCCCACTTCGCCGCCAGCGCGGCCGACGTCAAGGTTGTAGCAGAACCGTGCCAAATCCGGGGCGGACCATCAAAGGGACGGGGTGTGGTGGTGGTCGGTTCCGTCAGCGCAGACCGGAAGCGGCCGGACCAGGTGACACCCTCCTCGCGCCAGAGCCGGCGGAGCAGTTCGTACTTTTCGGCCAGCAGGTCCCACTGGTCCGCCAGGTCCAACCCGAACAGCGGGTACTGCAGCACCTCGTTGCCCTTACCGATCACCAGTTCCAGCCGGCCGCGGCTCAGCTGGTCGATGGTGGCGTAGTCCTCGGCCACCCGCACGGGGTCAAGGACGGAGAGGACCGTGACGCCGCTTTGCAGCCGGATCCTGTCCGTGACCGCCGCGATGGCGGCCAGCACCGTGGTGGGCGATGAGGAGATGAACTCCCCCGCGTGCCGCTCCCCCACGGAAAAGCTGTCGTAGCCGAGTTCCTCGGCCCGGCGCGCGGTCTCCACCACCTGGTTGAGCCGGTCCGCCGTGGAGACAATCTCCCCCGTCACCGGGTTCTTCAGGTGCGGGATGATGTCCAGGACCTGGAACTTCATGAGGTCTTTCCTGACGCCGACGGCGTGGCCGTGGGGGCAGCCTGGGAAGCCGCGAAGCTTTCCTCAGTGATGGTCTTGGACTCCGGCAGGGCCTCCTCGGACAGGCCCCAGCGCTCGAGTACCTCCCCGTACGAGCCGTCCTTGATGACTGAGTTCAGGGCTTCGGTGATCACGGGTGCCAGGCCGTTGCCCCGCAGGGTAGTGGCAGCCACGAGGGTTTCGGACGGCCAGCCGGCGTTGACCTTGCCCACCACTTTCAGGTCGTCGCGGGTGTTTTCCCGGTACACGGTGGACGGGTAGGGTGCGATGTTCAGGTCGGTGCGGCCGGAGGAGAGTGCCAGGATGGTGTCGGCGTCGGAGGAGTAGTACTGCAGGGTGGCCGGCGCTTTGCCCTTGCCCTCGAGCTCCTTGTTCCATGCCAGCAGGATCTTTTCCTGGTTGGTTCCGGACCCCACGGACACCTTCAGGCCGGAGATGTCGTCCGCGCCCTTGATGTCGTAGGTGGCGGATTTTTTGGCCTCAAAGCCCATGAAGGCAGCCCGGTAGCTGGCGAAGTCGAACAGCTTCACCCTGTCCTTGTTCACGCCCACGTTGGAGAACACAGCCTCGAAGTCGCCCGACTGGGTCTTCAGCGGCCAGTTCTCCCAGGACGTCACCTGGACGTCCAGCTCGAGGCCCAGCTTGTCCGCCACCAGCTGCGCGATGTCCAGCTCTGAGCCGATGGGCGTCTTGTCGTCGGTGGCGTGGAAGGTCAGCGGGATGGAACCGGCGGTGGTGGCGATGGTCAGCTTGCCGTCCTTGCCGATCAGCCCGGGAACCTTGGCGGCGAGCGCCGCATCCTTCTCCGCGCGGACGCGCTGCTGGTCCGGCGAGGTGTTGTAGACGACGCCGTTGCGTGCCGCCGTCGTCTCAGCTCCGCCGGAAGCTGCGGCGGTGGCGCCGGGATCAGCGCAGCCTGCGAGCGCAGCAGTACCAAGAAGTACGACGGCGGGCAGCACCGTCAGGGAGCGTGCGCGGCGTGGGCGGCGGGAAGGGCCGGTGGGAAGTGCCATGGGGGAATCCTTTAGATGTTGAAAGCCGGCTCGAGCACTTTGGAGAAGAAGCTCCGGGTGCGCGGTTCCTGCGGGTTGGTGAAAATCTGTTCGGGGGTGCCCTGTTCCACGATCTGCCCCTGGTCCATAAACACCACGGTGTCCGCCACGTCGCGGGCGAAGCCCATCTCGTGGGTGACGATGATCAGCGTGGTGCCGGATTTCGCGAGTTCGCGGATGACGTCCAGCACTTCGTTGACCAGCTCCGGGTCCAGGGCCGAGGTGGGCTCGTCGAACAGCAGGATCTTGGGGTCCAGTGCCAGTGCGCGGGCGATGGCCACGCGCTGCTGCTGGCCGCCGGAGAGCTGGCGCGGGTACGCGTCCGCGCGGTCCTTGAGGCCCACCCGGTCCAGCAGCTCGAGGCCGCGGCGCCGGGCCTCCTCCTTGGAGCGGCCCTGCGCGACGACGGGGGCTTCGACCACGTTCTCGAGTGCGGTGAGGTGCGGGAACAGGTTGAAGCTCTGGAACACCATGCCGATTTCGGTGCGTTGCTTGAGGATGTCCTTTTCGCGCAGCTCGTGGAGCCGCTGGCCGCGGACTTCGTAGCCCACCAGCCTGCCGTCAATGGAGATGTAGCCGCCGTCCACCTTTTCCAGGTGGTTGATGGTGCGCAGCAGGGTGGACTTGCCCGAGCCGGACGGACCCACAATGACGGCCACGCCGCCAGGTTCCACCGTGAGGCTGACGCCCTTGAGGACCTCTGTGGCGCCGAAGGACTTGTGGACCTTGGTGATTTCGACCAGGCCGCGGGTGGCGGGGGCCGGTGTGGCGGCAGTTGCTTGGGCAGTAGGGGTTGCGGTGCTCATCGGGCGTTCCTTGCGTTGTTGACCACGGCGTGGGTGGCGAAGAATTTGCGGGCCTTCTGAAGGGGCGTCAGCGGCAGGTTACGCACCGCGCCCTTGGAGTAGTGCCGTTCGATGTAGTACTGGAAGACGCTGAGGACCGAGGTGATCACCACGTACCAGAGGGTGGCCACCAGCAGCAGCGGCAGGACCTGCTGCGTGCGGTTGTAGATGACCTGCACCGTGTAGAACAGCTCGGAGTAGGCCAGCACGTACACGATGGACGTGCCCTTCACGAGGCCGATGATCTCGTTGAACGCGGTGGGCAGGATGGCCCGCATGGCCTGCGGCAGGACGATCCGGGTGGACCTGCGCCAGGCCGGGATGCCCAGTGCGGCCGCGGCTTCCAGCTGGCCCTGGTCCACTGACAGGATGCCGCCGCGGATGATTTCGGCGGAGTAGGCGGCCTGGTTCAGGGTCAGGCCCAGCACTGCGGCCGCAAATTGGCTGATCAGCGTGGTGGTCTGCACCTCGAAGAACCGGACGTCGGTGAACGGGATGCCCAGCGAGATCTTTTCGTACAGGTAGCCCAGGTTGTACCAAAGCAGCATCTGGACCAGCAGCGGGGTGGACCGGAAGATCCAGGAGAAGGTCCAGGACACCGAGACCAGCAGCGGCGATGCGGACAGCCGCATCAGCGCCAGGATGAACCCCAGAACGAAGCCCAGGATGCCTGAGATCGCGGTCAGCTTCAGGGTCTCAAGCAACCCGTTGATGACGGACTGCGCCGTGAACCACTGCGCCACCACGCCCCACTCCCAGCGGGGGTTGGTGGCAAGGGACCAGGCGACTGCCAGGAGCCCGAGGGCCACAAATGCTGTACCCACCCAGCGCCAGGGATGCTTCGCGGCCACCACACGGTAGGCGGAGTAATCGGTGGCCACCCGGGCGCTCCGGTTTTCCGGCGGGAACCCGCCGGTACCCGAAACATCCGTCCCCGGGGTAACGGTCTCTGCAGTTGCGGCGTCTGTTGTAACGCCGCCGGCATCCGGCCGGCCAGCAACGGCGTCCGGTGCCGCACCGGCAGCTGACTGTGCTGACGTTGTTGACTGCGCCGCCGTAGTTGCTGCTGAACTCATGCGCCACCTCGCTTCTCTGGTTTGGGCCGGGACTGTTTGACCCGGTTGCTGGCTGCAAATCTAGGACCGGCCGGAATGGGGCAGCAAGGCGGCAAGTTGCATAACTTCACCGGAGTTCGCACAGCGTCATGAGTCGGTTTTTTGCGTCCCTTGACGGGATGTGACGCGGAGTTAACGGCCGTGACCAGGCGCTCGACCGCCGTCGGAATCGCTGCCTAGCATGGGCACTCCAGCCACCCCCAACCGCCGCTACCAGGAGCACCCATGCCAGCGAACATCCCGGCCGTCGTCTTCGTCGGCGGCGGACCCCGCACGGCCGGAGTGCTGGAGCGGCTCGCCGCGAACCGTCCGGAGCTCTTCAGCGGCCCGCTGGAGATCCACGTCGTGGAGCCGCACGTTCCGGGCTCGGGCCGCATCTGGCGCTATGACCAGCACCCTGGCCTCCTGCTCAATTCCATGGCAGCGGACATCACCATGTACACCGATGCTTCTGTGGCCTGCGAGGGCCCGGCCAGCCAGGGACCGAACCTGGCCGAATGGGCCGCGGGCGTGGTGGACGGGTCCATCACGGATGTTCCGGACTTTCCCAGCGCCCTGCGCGAACAGCTCCGCTCGCTCACCGGCGCCACGTTCCCTACCCGCCAGCTGCAAAGCCAGTACCTGGAGTGGTTCTTCCGGCGGGCAGCACGGTCCCTGGGGCGAGACGTTACGGTCCACCGGACCACGGCGGTGGGTGTCAGGCAGGTCCGCGAGCCCGAAGCTGAAACCGCCGCCAGTCCCTCCGCCTACCTTGTGGAGCTGGCCAACGGCCGGACCCTGCGGGCCGACGTCGTCGTCACTGCCCTGGGCCACACCGACTCCCGTCCGGGCGCCGCCTCGGACGCCTGGACCGACTTCGCCGGGCGGCACGACGGCTACCACGCGGCACCCAGCTACACCACCGACGTCGACTACTCACCCATCGCGCCCGGCCAGGACGTCATTGTCGCCGGCATGGGCCTGGCCTTCGTTGACCTGCTGGTCCTCCTGATGGAGGGCCGGGGCGGGCGGTTCGTTGAAAGGTCCGACGGCGGGCTTCGCTACCTTCCCTCCGGCCGGGAACCGAAGCTGTGGGCCGGTTCGCGCCGGGGAGTGCCGTACCATTCGAAGATTTCAGCAACGCTGCGGGGCGAGGCACCCGGCCCGCTGCGGTTCCTCACCCCGGCCGCCGTGGAGGCCCTGCTGGCGCAGCACGAAGAACTGGATTTCCACCGGGACCTGTGGCCGCTGATCGCCAAGGAGGCCGGGTACGGCTATTACCGTGAGCTGCTGACCGGCAACCCCGCCCGCGCCGCCATGGACTGGGACGAATTCGCCGCCCGGTACTCCGGCCTGGACTGGTACAGCCCCGCCCGGGAGGAACTCGTCGCCGCTGCCTTTCCGGACGCTAGCCTGCACCTCGACCTGGAGCGGCTGGACCGCCCCTTCGCCGGCCACCGCTTTGCCGGCCACCAGGAGGTGCAGGATGCGGTGGTTGGATACATCGAGCACGATCTTGCCCTCCGGGACAGCCCCGACCACCCCGAAACCCTGGCCCTTTTCCTGGCCCTGCTGCACGTCTACATGGAAGTGGGCCGCGTGGTCCCGCCGGAGCGCCTCAACTCCAGGTCGCAGCAGACGGTCCACGGCTGGTGGCACGGGTTCTTCAGTTTTGTGGACTCGGGACCGCCGCCGCACCGCCTGCGCCAAATGCTTGCACTGCACCGCGCCGGACTGCTCCAGTTCCTCGGCCCGGACCTTGAGGTGACCACGGACGAGTCCACAGGCCTCTTCCACGGCAGCTCGCTCCAGTCCGGTACGTCCGTAGCAGCGAAGGCACTGATCGAAGCCCGCCTGCCGTCACCCACGGTGGCGCGCTCACTCAACCCGCTGCTTGAATCCCTGCACAAAACGGGCCTGGGCACTGAGCAACAGCTGCTGACCGCCGACGGGATCCATTCCACCGGCAAACTCCTGATCTCGTCCGGGCACCAGCTGGTGAACCCCGAAGGGGTGCCGCAGCCTGCACTGTTCGGCGTGGGCCCGGGCACCTCCGGCTGGGGCGCGGGCGCGTTCGCCCGTCCGGGCACCAACGCCGCGCCCTTCCGCGAAAATGACGCCCTGGCCCGCACCATCCTCACCACCGCCAGTGGCCTCGCCGCACAACCATCCGCCACACTGTCCACAGAACCAGCCGCCGTCGGAAAGAACTGAACCGTGACCGCAGAACCTGACCTCAGGCGCGAGCCTTTAGAAACCGCGGGCCAGCCCCTCAATGCTGGGCTCCAGCCCCTGGATGCTGAACGCGGGCCGCTCGCCAATCGGCCGCGGCCGCTTGACCCGGATGTCCTGACGGTCCTCAACCTCCCGATGCAGGATCCCCGGGTGCGGCCGCTGCTGGACGAACTGGCGGTCGAGTATGACATGCGTTATGGCGACCTGTTCGGCCGGGAGGGAGCGGCAGAGGAACTGAACCGCTACCCGGCCGAAGAGTTCGCGGGACCCGGCGGGGCCTTGCTGGTGATCCAGGAGAACGGCGAATCCATCGCCGGCGGAGCCTTCCGCCGGTACGACGACGCCACCGCCGAGTTGAAGCGGATCTGGACACACTCGGCCCACCGCCGCCGCGGCCTGGCCCGGCTGGTGCTGGCCGAGCTGGAAGCGTTGGCAGTGCGCCGCGGGTACACCCGGCTCTACCTCACCACCGGTCCACGCCAGCCCGAAGCCAAGCACCTTTACCTGACCACCGGTTACGAGCCGCAATTCGACCTGGACGCCGACCCGGAAACGATCAAGTTCCTCGCCTTCACCAAGGACCTTTCCGGACACCTGCAGAACTGAGTGTGGTCCCGCCCACACGTCGCGCGGAGCCGCGGCTAAGCTAGCCGAATGGCCAACAAAACCACAGCAGAGAAGCTTGCCACCATCCAGAAGGGGTACACGCTGGAAGGGGCCGCCATCGAGCTGGGCGCCGCCATCGTGGACGGCGAGCTCCACAAGGAGGCGCAGGTCCGGCTGCCGTTGGCCATGATGAACCGGCACGGCCTGGTGGCCGGTGCCACCGGCACCGGCAAAACCGTCACGCTGCACATGATGGCGGAACAGCTGTCCAATGCCGGTGTGCCCGTCTTCCTCGCGGACATCAAGGGCGACCTGTCCGGGCTCGCCACCGCCGCCGCCGGAAGTGACAAACTCAAGGCCCGCACGGAAAGCATCGGGCAAGCGTGGCAGGGCAGGACCTACCCCGTGGAATTCCTCGCCCTGGGCGGGGACGGCAATGGCATTCCGGTCCGGGCAACGGTGTCCTCCTTCGGGCCCATCCTGCTCTCGCGCATCATGGAGCTGAACGACACCCAGGAATCAAGCCTGCAACTGGTGTTCTACTTCGCGGACAAAAACGGCCTGGAACTGATCGACCTGAAGGACCTGCGGGCCGTTATCCAGTTCCTGACCTCGGACGAGGGCAAGGACCAGCTGGAAGAGCTCGGCGGGCTGTCCAAGGCCACCGCGGGCGTGATCCTGCGCGAACTGGTGAACCTTGAGGCCCAGGGGCTGGAAAAGTTCTTCGGCGAACCGGAGTTCGATACCGCCGAGTTGCTGCGCACCGCCCCGGACGGCCGCGGCGTGGTCACCTGCCTGGAACTGCCCACCCTGCAGACCAAGCCCATGCTCTTCTCCACCTTCCTGATGTGGCTGCTCGCCGACCTCTTCGAGGACCTGCCCGAGGCCGGCGACCTCGACAAACCCAAGCTGGTGTTCTTCCTGGACGAGGCCCACCTCCTGTTCAACGGCGCCTCAAAGGCATTCCTGGCGGCGATCACCACCACCGTCCGGCTCATCCGGTCCAAGGGCGTGGGCATCTTCTTCGTCACCCAGACCCCCAAGGACGTCCCGGCCGATGTGCTGGGGCAGCTGGCCAACCGGGTGCAGCATGCCCTGCGTGCCTTCACGCCGGAGGACTCAAAGGCACTTAAGGCGACGGTTTCCACGTTCCCGGTCAGCGACTACGACCTCGAAGAGACGCTCACCTCTGCGGGCATTGGTGAGGCCGTCGTCACCGTGATGAACGAGAAGGGCGCTCCCACTCCGGTGGCGCTCACAAGGCTGCGCGCCCCCGAATCCCTGATGGGGCCCAGCGCCGAGGACCTGGTCCGCAGCACGGTGGCCGGGTCCGCGTTGCTGGGGAAGTACGGGACGGCGGTGGACAACCCCTCGGCCTACGAGAAGCTCACGGGCACGGCGGCGGCTTCCACCGGGCCCGCCGCCCCCGGCCAGCCGCCTGTTCCGGGCTCCGGTGTTCCCGGTTCCGGTGCCGGCGGCAGCCTGGATGTTGATGCCGAGGCCCGCCGCATTGAAGAGGAGATTCTTGGCCGGCCCAGCAGCAGGCCGGCACCTTCCACCAGGACCAGTGCGCCCCGCACCCGGGATGAAGAGCCGCAGGTTTCCCGGCAGCAGTCCCGTTCCCAGGACGCGGGCGGGGACGGGATGATGGGCGACCTCGGCGGTGTGCTTGGCGGGGCACTCGGAGGCGGGCTAAAGAGCATGGCCAGGTCTATCGGAACGCAGCTGGGACGTGAGCTCCTTCGGGGTGTTTTCGGCACGTCGTCCCGGCGCCGCCGCCGCTGAGAGGTACCGCAGCCGGCTGACTCAACTGCCGTCGTCGGGCGCGGGGCAGGTAACGTATTGAACGTGCAGATGAGTCAAGCGTTGGTGAGGATAGCGGCCGGATGGCTGCTGGGCCTCATGCTTGCCGTGGCCGCTGCCATTGTTGCCGTGAACCTGGTGAACAACACTGTGGCCAGTCCGCAGCAGCCGGTGCGTGAGTATTTGGACGCGCTGCGAAGCGGAGACGGCGGCAAGGCGCTGGGGCTCCTGCGGGCCACGGTACCGCCCAGCAACGCCGCCCTGCTGGACGGCACGGCGCTGCAGAGCGCCGCTTCCCGTATCGCCAACGTGAACATCGGCGAGGCCGAGGAACGCCCGGGCGGCCAGGTGACGGTACCCATGGAATACACCATTGACGGCAGCCGCCTCCGCACGGATTTCCAGCTGCAGAAAAGCGGAACCGAGTGGATCTTCTTCAACACGTGGGCGTTTGTCCCGTCCCGGCTGCCCACTGTTGACGTCTCGGTGGTCAACTCACCCACGGCCACCGTCAACGGCGTGGACGTGAACATGCCCAACGGCCGGAACTCGTTCGCGGTCTTTTATCCGGGCGAGTACGAGGCCACGGTGAACGGTGAGTACTTCTCTGCTTCCGCCACCCGCGCCACCGTTACTGCCCGCGACGCCCCGGTGGCCCCGCTCAACCTGCTGACCCAGGCCACGGACGACCTGAAGAAGGACGTGGCCGCGAAGGTCAGGGAATTCCTGGACGGCTGCGCTGCCCAGGCGGTCAAGGAGCAGAAGCTCCAGCCGGATTGCCCCTTCTACTACGCCAGCAACAACCGGGTCCAGGACGGCAGCATCAAGTGGTCCGTCACGGAATACCCCAACGTCTCCATTGAACCGTTCGACGGGCGCTGGGTGGTGGCGCCGCTGGACGGCAAGGCCAAGGTGGAGGCCCTCCAGCAGAACCTGTTCACCGGAGCTTGGTATCCCTTGGACGAAGAGGTGGACTTCAGCTTCACCACCCGGCTGGACGTCTCCGGGGATGCCATCAAGGTCACGCCGCTCCTGAGCTTCTAGGCCTTCCTTCCCGAGGCTGGTTCCGATTCACCCGTTCTCTGGGCATGGGGCGTCACGCAGGGCCCGCTTTTAGCCTTCTACCTGGAAACCGCCCCCGGAAATCAGGGGTTTCCTTTCACTGGGTGCTTCAAAAGCGTGCTCCCGGTGACGCGCAGCTGCTAACGCCGCCGGCCGAGCACCGCCAAAACTTCATCAACCATGGCTTTGGGCCGATGCACCACATCCGAGTAGTAGTACCGGAGTGCCGTGTATCCCTGGACCACGGATTCATTGTTCCGCCGGTGGTCCTTCTTAACCTGCTTCCAGTCGGCGTGGTGCCTGCCATCCAGCTCAACCACCAGCCAGCCGTTCAGCAGTAGGTCAACGTACCCCACCCGCTCCAGGTAAACCTGAGGTTGAACAGTGATTCCCGCCTGACGGAAGTACGTCCGTGCCAGCGTTTCGAGGAGGGAGTCCGCGCCTCGGTCAATCCAATGCAGGACCGCCCGCGCCTTACCGTTGCGCCGGCCCGGAAGCCGCTGGCGAAGGAACTCAACAGTCATGTCCCCCCGGGCAACAGCGCACTCCACCATGACCAAGGACTCGGCGAATGGGAGGCACCGCAGGGCGTGTATGAGAACATCGGCAAGGGCTGCAACAGGACGGTATGCGCAAGGCGGAAGCAGCAGTCCGGCGTGGTGGATAGCTTCGCCCCTGACAGCCGCTTCCCTCCGGTGATAAACGTGCCGGGGTCCCACAGACGAAAGGCACCAGAGGCTGTAGTGTGCTGCAGCGCTGGAGCATGTCAGCAGTTCCCGGTTCCGCAGCACCGCAACCAGCCCGGCAGGCGCCGTCGGAAGCGCATAAAGTCCGCGCTCTGGCTGCAAAAGTCCACCGCGGACAGCCCGGCGAAGGGCTGCATCATCCACACCAAGCCGGGCGAGCGCGGGCCGGCGAGCAGCCCCGCCGCAACACTCCAAAGCCTGTGAGATTTCCATGTGGCCATGGTGGCTGCATCCGCAAGTGTTCGGCAGCGGCGAACTGCTGTATGTGGATATTGAGGACTCCGGCCCAAGCCGCCAGACGTGTCACTGTAGGCATCCTTTTGGGCCTTCTCAGGGCCTGAGGCCCCGCTAAATCAGGGCTTACAAGCGGCACTACGCCAAAAGGCTGCCGCCCGTGACGCTTTAGTCGCGGGCGGCAGCCTGTTCAGTTCAACTGCGACAGCAGATCAACCGCAAGCCGGCAGGCTAGTCCATGCCGCGCAGGTCCAGCACCAGTTCGGTATCGCCGTCTGCCTGCAGCAGCACAGGGATACCCCAGTCCTGCTGGTAGAGGTGGCAGGCCGCGTGGTCCGGGATCTCGCCGTCCTCGGTTTCCGGGCCGTCGCATGCTGCAGCGCGGGCGGTGATGTGGAGGACGCCCTCCGGCACATCGGAGGACAGCTCAAGGGTGCGCAGGAGGCCCACCGAGGTTCCGCCGCCGGACACCAGCAGCTCGGGCGGCGTGGAGGAGATCTTCAGCTGGGTGGGATCGCCCCAGCGGTCATCCAGTTTCTGGCCGGTGGGGGCGGTGAAACGGACCGTCAGCTCCAGCGGCCCCGGGGCTACCGGGCTCTTGGGCCGGTGGGTCTGTGACGCGCCTTCATCCACCTGCTGGGCTTCCTTGGGGATGGGCACGTACACGAGCTGGTGCTGGTTGGCTTCCACCACCACCAGCAGCGGCTCGGAGCCCGCCGACTGCGTATGGTCCACGATCACGTCGGAGGGCTCGAGCAGCCCCCGCGCCAGGGTGGATACAGTGCCGTTGGAGGGGTCGTAGCGGCGGACGGCACCGTTGTAGGTGTCCGCGATCGCCACCGAGCCATCAGGCAGGACGGTCACGCCCAGGGGGTGCTGCAGCCGGGCTTCGGCCGCGGGGCCGTCCCGGAAGCCGAAGTCGAACAGGCCCTTGCCCACGGCGGACTCCACGGTGACGGTCCCGTCGTCGCCAATCACCAGCTTGCGCAGTGCTGAGGTTTCGGAGTCAGCCACCCAGATGTTGCCGTCGGCGTCCTCTGCCAGCCCGGAGGGCTGCGCGAACCAGGCCTCATGCGCGGGCCCGTTCAGCAGGCCCTCCAGTCCGTTGCCGGCAACGATGGACACGGCACCGGTCAGCGGGTCAAAGCTGAAGATCTGGTGCGTACCGGCCATCGCGACCACCACGGCATTGAGCTTCCTGGACCATACGAGATCCCACGGCGAGCTCAGCGAGACCTCGAGCGGGTGTTCACTCAACCGGCCGGTGAATCCGGCAGCGTCCTCATCCACCCGCGCCGGTCCGGTTTCAAGCAGGCGCTGCACGCCGTTACCAGCCACCGTGGAGGCCTTGCCGTCCGTGAGCGAAAGACCGCGGAGCCGGTGGTTGACCGAGTCTGCAATCACGACGTCGTAGCCCGCCTTCGCAGCCACGTCTTCCGGCAGGAGGACCAGGCCCTGGGGCTCGTTGAACCGGGCGGCGGCGTCGTCACCGGCGGCGGGTCCGTCCACGTGGCCTTTGGTGCCGGAGCCGTAGGTTCCCAGGACGGTCTGGAAGTCCGTGCCCAGTTCCACCAGGCGGTGGTGGCCGGTATCGGTGACCAGCCAGGAACCATGTGCCGCTGCACCGTTGGTGGCTGAACCGGACGCCGAACCGGACCCCGCGGCACCTGCCGCACTGCCGCCGTCGGACGTTCCCTGTGGTGCTGAACCGCGACCGGCGGGAAGGAACAAGGCCTTGCCGGGGAAGCGCAGCGTGCCGGAGGTGGGCTCGGGCGCGACATAGGGGCCGGAGCCGCGGTGGAGCGTACCCTTGGCTTCGTGCTCCGCGATGAGCTCGGGGATCAGGACCGCGAGTCCATCCGCGTGGCCCTCGCCGGAGAGGTGCGCCACGATGTAGCCCTCGGGGTCGATGACCACCAGGGTTGGCCAGGCGCGGGCCGTGTAGGCCTTCCAGGTCTCCAGCTCCGGGTCATCCAGGACAGGATGGTGGATCTCGTAGCGCTCCACGGCTGCTGCCAGCGCCACCGGGTCTGCCTCATGCTCGAACTTGGGCGAGTGAACGCCCACGGTGACCAGGACGTCGGAGTACTGTTCCTCGAGCGGCCGCAGCTCGTCCAGGACGTGCAGGCAGTTGATGCAGCAGAAAGTCCAGAAGTCCAGCAGCACAATCTTGCCGCGGAGGGCTTCGAGGTCCAGTGATTTGCCGCCGGTGTTCAACCAGTTACGGCCCACCAGTTCGGAGGCTCGGACCCGGAGGTGGGTGCGTACGGTTTCGCTCATCAGCGTCCTTCCAGCTTGTTTCGTTCTGCCAGCCTGGCGTCGCGTTCAGCCAATTTGGCAAACATATCGTTATAAGCGGTGAGATCGGCGTCGTTATTCCTGTCCGCCGCCCGGTCCACGCGTTTGGTTTCCCGCTGATCGGACCGGGACCACATGATGGCCACGCCGATGGCCACCAGGAGTGTGGGCACCTCGCCGATGCCCCAGGCAACGGCCCCGCCGGTCTGCTGGTCCAGCAGGGCGGACTGTCCCCAGGCACGGCCCAGGTTGCCGAAATAGTCGGCGGCCAGGAGGTTGGTGCCGCCCATGATGGCCACCCCGAAGAAGGCGTGGAAGCCCATGGTGGCCAGGAGCAGCAGCAACCGCATCGGATACGGCGCACGGCGCGGCAGCGGGTCCGTGCCGATCATGCTCAGGATGAAGATGTAGCCTGTCAGCAGGAAGTGCAGGATCATCAGTTCGTGCCCCACGTGCTCCCGCATGGCGAACCCGAACAGGTCCGAGTAATAGAACAGCACGATCGAGCCGGCGAAATTGGCGGCGGCAAAAAGCGGATGCGTGACCACCTGGGAGAACCTGGAGTGCACAAATACCAGCAGCCACTCGCGGGGGCCGCGCGAACCGTCTCCGCGGGGAGGCAGTGCACGCAGGGCAAGCGTCACCGGTGCGCCGAGGACCAGGAAGATGGGCGCCACCATGGTCAGCGCCATGTGGTCCACCATGTGCGCGGAGAACAGTACGCGGCCATAGACCGACGGCGGCCCGGACGTGATGTAGGTGAGCACCAGCAGGCCAATCACCCAGTTCACTGACCGGAACCACTGCCATTTGTCCCCGCGGCGGTAGACCCTGGCGATACCGAGGAAGTAGGATACCAGCCCGAACAGTGCCACAGCGATCCACAGCCAGTCCAGACGCCACTCGGTCAGCCAGCGCCCCGGAGTCAGCTCCGGGGGAAGCTCGTAGCCGCTGAGGATGAAGGCTGGTGAAGCATCGGGGGCGAACGTGGTGGGCTGGGGCGGCGCCGACCGGCCCAGTGCCACGGCCACACCTGACGTTGCGCCCATCACCAGGAATTCAGCCAGGACCAGCTGCCACAGGACCCGCCGCGAGGACATAGTGGAACCCTTCGCACCCAGTTGCGGGATGACCCACTGCCGGTGCATCAGGCCGATTCCGCCCAACACCACGGTGGCGGCCGCCTTGGCCAGAATCAGCTGGCCATAGGAGGAACCAACAAGGTCGCCCCAGTTGGTGATCCGGATGCTCGCGTTGATGATGCCCGACGCGAAAACCAGCACGAAGGCGAAGCCCGCCAGTGCCGAGAACCTGCGGAGTGTTGCCTCGGTGATGTCAGTTGAAGCGCCTGCTTTGGTGCCGGTGAGGATCCCGGACAGGAGCGCCAGGATGATGATGCCTCCCACCCAGGTGCTGACGCCGACCAGGTGCAGGCCGAGGGAGTTGATGGCGCCCTCGTGGTCGGAGGAGCTTGATGAGTGTCCGATAAGGGCCGTCGGCACCAGGCCGATGAGGGCCAGGATCAATGTCAACGCCAGCCCGCCCAGGGACCTGACCCCGAACAGTGCAGTTGTCACCACGGCGGCAATGATGGTGACAGCGAGCCAGGCCCGGCCCGTCTCGATGTCCGTCATGAAGTAGACCAGAGCCTGTGTGAACTGCGCGTCGCCGGAGATTGCCTGGCCTGCCACGTCTGCGTATGTGAGCACCAGGACGGAGATGGCGGACAGGGTCCACGCGGCACCCGCCGCAGCTGCAATGGCCACTACGCGGGTGAAGGCCGGATGTTCTGCGTCCTCGGCGCCGGCACCCATCTGGCGCCTGCTGTGGCGGGCCAGGCTCTTCGGGAGGATGCCTACGGCGAAAATGAGGCCGCCGATGACGGTGGCCGCTGAGATGTTGTGGATGGCCTTGGCGACGGGGAGGCCCCAGCGGACCAGTGCGCCGGGGTCCGAGACCTCACGGGCGGCAGCTGCGCCGGAGAAGAGGAGTGCCGCCGCAAGGGCCAGGAAGAGTGCACCCAGGCCTGCCAGCTGCCATGCGCTTGAGACACCCACGGCGCCGTTGCCCTGCCCCGGCGTTCCCTTGCCGGGAGCTGGCGGGGTTGTTGTGGATTGGGGTTTTGCGGCGGAAGGCACCTATCCATTGTCCGTCACCGCTGCCCGGGCCGCGAATCGGCTTAAAAGCTAAAGGGGCGGCAACCATGTGGTTGCCGCCCCTTGTCCATCCCGGTTCTGAATCCGGGAGGAAGAAGCTTTACTTCTTGTTGGAGACAGCAGCCTTCAGCTTGGAGCCGGCGGTCAGCTTGACGCTGTGGCCAGCCGCGATCTGGATGGTCTCACCCGTCTGCGGGTTACGGCCGGTGCGAGCTGCACGGTCGGTGCGCTCGACGGCGAGCCAGCCCGGGATGGTGATCTTCTCGCCCGAGGCGACAGAAGTCTCGAAAACCTCGAACAGTGCGTCGAGGACGGAGTTGACGGCTGCCTGGCTGGTGCCGGCCTTGCCCGCTACCTCTGCAACAAGTTCACTACGGTTCTTAGCCATTTATGTCCTCCTGGACGGTCATGATTCTGGAGCCTGCACGCGGCATGCGCACAAGCCACTGTTCGAAAACTTACCAGCTTGGGCCGCCCTGGTCCGCAAATTCCCCGTGTTTCCGCGACTTTTTGAGGTTAATCACCAGATTCTTAGGGATTTCCGGCCCGCTTTGGCGGCAAAGGCCGGCCTTGCCGCAGTTCCCGGACACCCTTCCCCGGCGACGCTCTCTCACTTCCTGCGGCCCCTCGGGCAACGCCCCATCACATCCTGCGGCCCCTCAGGCAACGCTCCCGCAGTGAAGGCGGTGCGACGGCGGTGCTGCCGCAGGCGGTGCGGGAGGGGCCGCCGGCGCGCCCCTGGTGCCCTGCGTGTGGGGGTGTTTGTTGTTAAATGCGGGAGGCCCCAACCAGTGCTGGTTGGGGCCTCGACCTAATAGTTGTCCGGCGGTGACCTACTCTCCCACACCCTCCCGGGTGCAGTACCATCGGCGCTGTGGGTCTTAGCTTCCGGGTTCGGAATGGGACCGGGCGTTTCCCCCACGCTATGACCGCCGTAACCCTTCTACCCGTCACACACCCTTTGCGGGGTGGTGTGGGAAATCTGTGGTTACAACATGTTCTGCAGTGATGCAGCAGTGGTGTTGTTATTCAATTGTGTGTTCCCGTGGCAACGAAACCATTGGTTTGGTTTGTTGTTTGGGAACCACATAGTGGACGCAAGCAGTCTTGTTTCTTTTTACCATCACCTGGTGTGAACGTCTTTCGAAGAGTCCGTTCACGGTGCATGGTGTGTGGTGTAAGTTATCGGCCTATTAGTACCGGTCAGCTTCACGAGTCGTTAGTCCTCGCTTCCACATCCGGCCTATCAACCCAGTGGTCTGGCTGGGGGCCTCTCACACACAAGGTGTATGGAAATCTCATCTTGAAGCGAGCTTCCCGCTTAGATGCTTTCAGCGGTTATCCCATCCGAACGTAGCTAATCAGCGGTGCACTTGGCAGTACAACTGACACACCAGAGGTTCGTCCGTCCCGGTCCTCTCGTACTAAGGACAGCCCTTCTCAAATTTCCTGCGCGCGCAGCGGATAGGGACCGAACTGTCTCACGACGTTCTAAACCCAGCTCGCGTACCGCTTTAATGGGCGAACAGCCCAACCCTTGGGACCTACTCCAGCCCCAGGATGCGACGAGCCGACATCGAGGTGCCAAACCATGCCGTCGATATGGACTCTTGGGCAAGATCAGCCTGTTATCCCCGAGGTACCTTTTATCCGTTGAGCGACGGCCATTCCACAATGTACCGCCGGATCACTAGTCCCGACTTTCGTCCCTGCTCGAGATGTCTCTCTCACAGTCAAGCTCCCTTGTGCACTTACACTCGACACCTGATTGCCAACCAGGCTGAGGGAACCTTTGGGCGCCTCCGTTACTTTTTAGGAGGCAACCGCCCCAGTTAAACTACCCATCAGGCACTGTCCCTGACCCGGATTACGGGCCGAAGTTAGATGTCCAAAGTGACCAGAGTGGTATTTCAACGATGACTCCACCCGAACTGGCGTCCGGGCTTCAACGTCTCCCACCTATCCTACACAAGCCACTCCGAACACCAATACCAAACTATAGTAAAGGTCTCGGGGTCTTTCCGTCCTGCTGCGCGTAACGAGCATCTTTACTCGTACTGCAATTTCGCCGAGTTTATGGTTGAGACAGCGGGGAAGTCGTTACTCCATTCGTGCAGGTCGGAACTTACCCGACAAGGAATTTCGCTACCTTAGGATGGTTATAGTTACCACCGCCGTTTACTGGGGCTTAAATTCTCAGCTTCGCCGTGAGGCTAACCGGTCCTCTTAACCTTCCAGCACCGGGCAGGAGTCAGTCCGTATACATCGTCTTGCGACTTCGCACGGACCTGTGTTTTTAGTAAACAGTCGCTTCCCCCTGGTCTCTGCGGCCCCGATCCCCTCCGGACAGCTTGTGTCCATCAAGGTTGGGGCCCCCCTTCTCCCGAAGTTACGGGGGCATTTTGCCGAGTTCCTTAACCATAATTCTCTCGATCGCCTTAGTATTCTCTACCTGATCACCTGTGTCGGTTTGGGGTACGGGCGGCTAAAACCTCGCGTCGATGCTTTTCTCGGCAGCATAGGATCACCAAATCCCCCCAAACGGGGGTCCCATCAGATCTCAGGCATCATGAACAGCGGATTTGCCTACCGTTCGCCCTACATCCTTAGACCGGGACAACCATCGCCCGGCTCGGCTACCTTCCTGCGTCACACCTGTTAATACGCTTGCCTCCCAGGATCAGGTCCTGCGCTCCACCAAAACCCTCACACCACAAGGGTGATCGGGCAGGTCTCGGGCAGTTAGTATCCCCTGTTCAGCATGGGCGGTTTTTCGCCGGTACGGGAATATCAACCCGTTGTCCATCGACTACGCCTGTCGGCCTCGCCTTAGGTCCCGACTTACCCAGGGCAGATTAGCTTGACCCTGGAACCCTTGATCATTCGGCGGACGGGTTTCTCACCCGTCTTTCGCTACTCATGCCTGCATTCTCACTCGTGTAGGCTCCACCGCTGGTTTACACCGCGACTTCACCGCCCACACGACGCTCCCCTACCCATCCAGACGCCTGAACCACAAGGGCTTAGCAAAAATCTGAATGCCACAACTTCGGCGGTGTACTTGAGCCCCGCTACATTGTCGGCGCGGAATCACTTGACCAGTGAGCTATTACGCACTCTTTTAAGGATGGCTGCTTCTAAGCCAACCTCCTGGTTGTCTGGGCAACTCCACATCCTTTCCCACTTAGCACACGCTTAGGGGCCTTAGTTGGTGGTCTGGGCTGTTTCCCTCTCGACTATGAAGCTTATCCCCCACAGTCTCACTGCTGCGCTCTCACTTACCGGCATTCGGAGTTTGGCTGACGTCAGTAACCTTGTAGGGCCCATTAGCCATCCAGTAGCTCTACCTCCAGCAAGAAACACGCAACGCTGCACCTAAATGCATTTCGGGGAGAACCAGCTATCACGAAGTTTGATTGGCCTTTCACCCCTACCCACAGCTCATCCCCTCCATTTTCAACTGAAGTGGGTTCGGTCCTCCACGACGTCTTACCGTCGCTTCAACCTGGCCATGGGTAGATCACTTCGCTTCGGGTCTAGATCACGCCACTGCAACGCCCTATTCAGACTCGCTTTCGCTACGGCTTCCCCACACGGGTTAACCTCGCGACGTAACACTAACTCGCAGGCTCATTCTTCAAAAGGCACGCCGTCACAACTACTAAGGTTGCTCCGACGGATTGTAAGCACACGGTTTCAGGTACTGTTTCACTCCCCTCCCGGGGTACTTTTCACCTTTCCCTCACGGTACTGGTCCGCTATCGGTCATTAGGGAGTATTTAGGCTTATCAGGTGGTCCTGACAGATTCACACGGGATTTCTCGGGCCCCGTGCTACTTGGGATACTCTCCAGGCGGTACACAACATTACGGTTACGGGGCTCACACCCTCTCTGGCCGGCCTTTCAAGACCGTTCACCTATGCCTGCACATCACACCCCACTGTCCCGGCAGAGACAGAACGGAAAGTCCCACAACCCCGACCATGCAACGCCCGCCGGCTATCACACATGGAACGGTTTAGCCTGATCCGCGTTCGCTCGCCACTACTAACGGAATCACTATTGTTTTCTCTTCCTGCGGGTACTGAGATGTTTCACTTCCCCGCGTTCCCTCCACGCACCCTATGTGTTCAGATGCGGGTCACCAGATCACTCGCGCGTCTGGCGGGGTTTCCCCATTCGGACACCCTGGGATCACAGTCCGGTTATCGACTCCCCCAGGCTTATCGCAGATTCCTACGTCCTTCTTCGGCTCCTAATGCCAAGGCATCCACCGTGTGCTCTTAAAAACTTGACCACAAAAGATCAAAAAACTAATTCACGAGAGAACCACGAAAACCAACCACACCCAACAACCACCAACCCCCAAAAAGAGGCCAGTCATCACCAAGCGCAGCCAGATCCAGGTTCATATTCTTGGAAATTGCTTCTTATAAAAGATGCTCGCGTCCACTATGTAGTTCTCAAACAACAACCCCAAACCACACACCCCACACAACAACCCCCGAAAGGGCCTCCGCGCATGATCGGTGCAGCCAGGAAACCAGAAACAAACAAACCCAGGGGAACCACAGCCAAAGCCACGAACAACCCCCGGCCCTGTTGCCTCAGGACCCAACAGTGTGCCAAACACTAAACCACCCGCACCCCAACCCCGCCGTTCCAGGACACCAAAGCATCCGTACTAGACAAGAAAGAAACACAAGCAGCCGCTATTCGTTGATATTCCACCCATGAGCACCCGCCGCAGAACTTGCGTCTGCGCAACGGGCTTTTACTCCTGACAAACCCCCACACCACATACATGGCATGAACAATCCGTAGGTGCTCCTTAGAAAGGAGGTGATCCAGCCGCACCTTCCGGTACGGCTACCTTGTTACGACTTAGTCCCAATCGCCAGTCCCACCTTCGACAGCTCCCTCCCACAAGGGGTTAGGCCACCGGCTTCGGGTGTTACCAACTTTCGTGACTTGACGGGCGGTGTGTACAAGGCCCGGGAACGTATTCACCGCAGCGTTGCTGATCTGCGATTACTAGCGACTCCGACTTCATGGGGTCGAGTTGCAGACCCCAATCCGAACTGAGACCGGCTTTTTGGGATTAGCTCCACCTCACAGTATCGCAACCCTTTGTACCGGCCATTGTAGCATGCGTGAAGCCCAAGACATAAGGGGCATGATGATTTGACGTCGTCCCCACCTTCCTCCGAGTTGACCCCGGCAGTCTCCTATGAGTCCCCACCATCACGTGCTGGCAACATAGAACGAGGGTTGCGCTCGTTGCGGGACTTAACCCAACATCTCACGACACGAGCTGACGACAACCATGCACCACCTGTAAACCGACCGCAAGCGGGGCACCTGTTTCCAGGCGTTTCCGGTTCATGTCAAGCCTTGGTAAGGTTCTTCGCGTTGCATCGAATTAATCCGCATGCTCCGCCGCTTGTGCGGGCCCCCGTCAATTCCTTTGAGTTTTAGCCTTGCGGCCGTACTCCCCAGGCGGGGCACTTAATGCGTTAGCTACGGCGCGGAAAACGTGGAATGTCCCCCACACCTAGTGCCCAACGTTTACGGCATGGACTACCAGGGTATCTAATCCTGTTCGCTCCCCATGCTTTCGCTCCTCAGCGTCAGTTAATGCCCAGAGACCTGCCTTCGCCATCGGTGTTCCTCCTGATATCTGCGCATTTCACCGCTACACCAGGAATTCCAGTCTCCCCTACATCACTCTAGTCTGCCCGTACCCACCGCAGATCCGGAGTTGAGCCCCGGACTTTCACGGCAGACGCGACAAACCGCCTACGAGCTCTTTACGCCCAATAATTCCGGATAACGCTTGCGCCCTACGTATTACCGCGGCTGCTGGCACGTAGTTAGCCGGCGCTTCTTCTGCAGGTACCGTCACTTTCGCTTCTTCCCTACTGAAAGAGGTTTACAACCCGAAGGCCGTCATCCCTCACGCGGCGTCGCTGCATCAGGCTTGCGCCCATTGTGCAATATTCCCCACTGCTGCCTCCCGTAGGAGTCTGGGCCGTGTCTCAGTCCCAGTGTGGCCGGTCACCCTCTCAGGCCGGCTACCCGTCGTCGCCTTGGTGAGCCATTACCTCACCAACAAGCTGATAGGCCGCGAGTCCATCCAAAACCACAAAAAAGCTTTCCACCAACCACCATGCGATGATCAGTCATATCCGGTATTAGACCCAGTTTCCCAGGCTTATCCCAGAGTTAAGGGCAGGTTACTCACGTGTTACTCACCCGTTCGCCACTAATCCCCCCAGCAAGCTGGAGATCATCGTTCGACTTGCATGTGTTAAGCACGCCGCCAGCGTTCATCCTGAGCCAGGATCAAACTCTCCGTTGAAGAAAAACAGACACAACCCCCAGCCCCGGGAAAACGGGACCAAAAGCTGCACAAAATTTGAAACCAGCTGTAAAAACCAGACCACCCACAGGGGCGGGCAGCCCGGCAAATCCAACCAATTTAATAAAAAATCGGTATCAACAAACTTGGCACACTATTGAGTTCTCAAACAACAGACACACCCGACACCACCCAAACCAAACATTCAGGATCGCTCCGGAGCAACTTTTCAAACTTACCCGACCCGCACCAGCTTTGCAAATCAACGTTTCCGCGATTACCAGCATCGAACGATCAGCCCCACCCGAACCGGCACGCCCAAAAGCGAACCATTTTCCAGGCCATTTGAAGAAGGGGGTTGGCCGCAAACTTTCCGCATCAGCGGCGGCGACTCAGAAAACAATACACGCCCACACACCAACCCGCAAATCCACCCCCACCCCACCCCCACACCCCCCAAAACCCCCAAAAAACAAGGAATTTCAGGGGCGCGCAGCGCACCGAAAGGCGCCAGTCCCCCGACAAGGCGCCTTATGTACTAGCTCACATTCGCTTGTCGACCCAAGTCAGCGCCAAAATCATCACCTCGGAGCTCGAGGGTCCAGCAAGTAGACGTTAAGACGCCTCGCGTGCCGGCTGCCATCCAGCGATTGGCCTGATGGGGCACACTGGGACGCATGACTACGCCCTTCAGCGAACGCCCTGCGGTCCCAGGGTCATCGAGCGTGTATTCATCTGGCGCGGGCCTACGTGGAAGAGCACCATCCCCGTGCCTCCGCGTCTGTTCTGGGAGGAAGCGCGGCCGCCGGCACTGCGTCATCGACGTCCGATCTCGACATCGCCCTTCTGTATCCGAGCGGACATGCGAACTATGCCGCGACGACCCGATACCGCGGGTGGCTAGTTGAGGAGTTCGTGCACACAGAGGAGAGTCTGGACTTTTGGTATCAAAAGGAAGCACTGGAAAGACGGCCAGTTATCGCCGATCTGTGCGCCCGTGGAATTCTTCTCACAGACAACGGCGTAGGCGCGGAGTGGCAGATGCGCGCGCGTGAACAAATGACTCGGGGTCCGCTGCCCCTGGGCCATGACGAACGTGACCTTCGCCGTTACAACTTGAGTGCCCTTATCGACGACCTGGTGGGCAGCGGAGACGACGCCGAGACATTCGCCTTGGCATCGGACGTCTTCCACGGAACGGCTGACCTGTTCCTTATGGAGAGCGGCAGTTGGCTTGGCGCCGGCAAATGGGTCGTCCGTCGCCTCCACCTCAATGGCAGCGACCTGGCGCTCCGCTTATGCATTTGGGCAGGAGACCCAGGCCGGAATGACGCTTCTCTCGTTGAACTCGCGCGAGAGGTACTGGAATTGTCGGGCGGTTACCTTCAAGAGGGATTTCTTCGGGGCAAACGCGCCTAACCCCGCTACGACGTTATGCGCGGTCAGCAAGACCTCCAATGCCGTGATGCAGCGCCTCGCGGGCTCTCGAAGTAAGTTGAACGAGCAGCTCGCCGGAGGAATCCTTGGGGCAGCCAAGGCTTCGGCCAGAAGCGCGGTTCCGTCCAGCACGGCATCTCTCCTCGGTCCCCGATATGCCTCGCGCCAGGTGTTGATGGGCATTGCTTAAGGTTGAATGTGCCGGCTCAGTGACAAAGTTCACCTACGATGATGCTCCTATAGGCGCCAAACCCCCGGGCTCGAGGGATCAGCCCCATTCGTTAGGAGTAGAAACTTTGAACAACTCCTTGAATCAGGGGGCGCCAGTTGACTGGGTGAGGTGATGCTTGTGCTGGGCTGGTGGCGTTGATGGCCTCGTGGAGATCACGGTGAAACGCGTCGGCAGACTCGTAAGCCTCGGGTACACGGATAAACCAGCGATAGCCTCGAGGCCTCGCTGGAATCCCTGCATCAGCCAGATAATCGTCTACGGAATCATCTACAACTTTGCGGTCGGCTGCTGTAAAGACTTCTTCCAACTGTTCGGTCACTCCGTCCCGAATACAAGTCATGGAAACGGCGCGACCAACGTCCGAGTTGGGGAAACGGCGCAAATTCTGGGGACCAGCTGCCCAACCAATCAACGCGTCCCACCCGGTCTCATCCAACTCAGTCCATCGGTCGGAGGGCTCGGCTACCGCGATGCTTTCCCACATGATCTCCTCCTCCACGTCGAACGTGCGGGTTACGCAGCCCGTTCCAACAGGATCCCATCATGGCGGCCAGCCGGGCGGAGCGGAAGCTGATGGAGCGTCTCTGTATTGATCGCGGAGGTGATGGAGCGTCCACCGTTGCCGGTGCGACGGCGGTGCTGCCGCAGGCGGTGCGGGAGGGGCCGCCGGCGCGCCCCTGGTGCCCTGCGTGTGGGGGTGTTTGTTGTTAAATGCGGGAGGCCCCAACCAGTGCTGGTTGGGGCCTCGACCTAATAGTTGTCCGGCGGTGACCTACTCTCCCACACCCTCCCGGGTGCAGTACCATCGGCGCTGTGGGTCTTAGCTTCCGGGTTCGGAATGGGACCGGGCGTTTCCCCCACGCTATGACCGCCGTAACCCTTCTACCCGTCACACACCCTTTGCGGGGTGGTGTGGGAAATCTGTGGTTACAACATGTTCTGCAGTGATGCAGCAGTGGTGTTGTTATTCAATTGTGTGTTCCCGTGGCAACGAAACCATTGGTTTGGTTTGTTGTTTGGGAACCACATAGTGGACGCAAGCAGTCTTGTTTCTTTTTACCATCACCTGGTGTGAACGTCTTTCGAAGAGTCCGTTCACGGTGCATGGTGTGTGGTGTAAGTTATCGGCCTATTAGTACCGGTCAGCTTCACGAGTCGTTAGTCCTCGCTTCCACATCCGGCCTATCAACCCAGTGGTCTGGCTGGGGGCCTCTCACACACAAGGTGTATGGAAATCTCATCTTGAAGCGAGCTTCCCGCTTAGATGCTTTCAGCGGTTATCCCATCCGAACGTAGCTAATCAGCGGTGCACTTGGCAGTACAACTGACACACCAGAGGTTCGTCCGTCCCGGTCCTCTCGTACTAAGGACAGCCCTTCTCAAATTTCCTGCGCGCGCAGCGGATAGGGACCGAACTGTCTCACGACGTTCTAAACCCAGCTCGCGTACCGCTTTAATGGGCGAACAGCCCAACCCTTGGGACCTACTCCAGCCCCAGGATGCGACGAGCCGACATCGAGGTGCCAAACCATGCCGTCGATATGGACTCTTGGGCAAGATCAGCCTGTTATCCCCGAGGTACCTTTTATCCGTTGAGCGACGGCCATTCCACAATGTACCGCCGGATCACTAGTCCCGACTTTCGTCCCTGCTCGAGATGTCTCTCTCACAGTCAAGCTCCCTTGTGCACTTACACTCGACACCTGATTGCCAACCAGGCTGAGGGAACCTTTGGGCGCCTCCGTTACTTTTTAGGAGGCAACCGCCCCAGTTAAACTACCCATCAGGCACTGTCCCTGACCCGGATTACGGGCCGAAGTTAGATGTCCAAAGTGACCAGAGTGGTATTTCAACGATGACTCCACCCGAACTGGCGTCCGGGCTTCAACGTCTCCCACCTATCCTACACAAGCCACTCCGAACACCAATACCAAACTATAGTAAAGGTCTCGGGGTCTTTCCGTCCTGCTGCGCGTAACGAGCATCTTTACTCGTACTGCAATTTCGCCGAGTTTATGGTTGAGACAGCGGGGAAGTCGTTACTCCATTCGTGCAGGTCGGAACTTACCCGACAAGGAATTTCGCTACCTTAGGATGGTTATAGTTACCACCGCCGTTTACTGGGGCTTAAATTCTCAGCTTCGCCGTGAGGCTAACCGGTCCTCTTAACCTTCCAGCACCGGGCAGGAGTCAGTCCGTATACATCGTCTTGCGACTTCGCACGGACCTGTGTTTTTAGTAAACAGTCGCTTCCCCCTGGTCTCTGCGGCCCCGATCCCCTCCGGACAGCTTGTGTCCATCAAGGTTGGGGCCCCCCTTCTCCCGAAGTTACGGGGGCATTTTGCCGAGTTCCTTAACCATAATTCTCTCGATCGCCTTAGTATTCTCTACCTGATCACCTGTGTCGGTTTGGGGTACGGGCGGCTAAAACCTCGCGTCGATGCTTTTCTCGGCAGCATAGGATCACCAAATCCCCCCAAACGGGGGTCCCATCAGATCTCAGGCATCATGAACAGCGGATTTGCCTACCGTTCGCCCTACATCCTTAGACCGGGACAACCATCGCCCGGCTCGGCTACCTTCCTGCGTCACACCTGTTAATACGCTTGCCTCCCAGGATCAGGTCCTGCGCTCCACCAAAACCCTCACACCACAAGGGTGATCGGGCAGGTCTCGGGCAGTTAGTATCCCCTGTTCAGCATGGGCGGTTTTTCGCCGGTACGGGAATATCAACCCGTTGTCCATCGACTACGCCTGTCGGCCTCGCCTTAGGTCCCGACTTACCCAGGGCAGATTAGCTTGACCCTGGAACCCTTGATCATTCGGCGGACGGGTTTCTCACCCGTCTTTCGCTACTCATGCCTGCATTCTCACTCGTGTAGGCTCCACCGCTGGTTTACACCGCGACTTCACCGCCCACACGACGCTCCCCTACCCATCCAGACGCCTGAACCACAAGGGCTTAGCAAAAATCTGAATGCCACAACTTCGGCGGTGTACTTGAGCCCCGCTACATTGTCGGCGCGGAATCACTTGACCAGTGAGCTATTACGCACTCTTTTAAGGATGGCTGCTTCTAAGCCAACCTCCTGGTTGTCTGGGCAACTCCACATCCTTTCCCACTTAGCACACGCTTAGGGGCCTTAGTTGGTGGTCTGGGCTGTTTCCCTCTCGACTATGAAGCTTATCCCCCACAGTCTCACTGCTGCGCTCTCACTTACCGGCATTCGGAGTTTGGCTGACGTCAGTAACCTTGTAGGGCCCATTAGCCATCCAGTAGCTCTACCTCCAGCAAGAAACACGCAACGCTGCACCTAAATGCATTTCGGGGAGAACCAGCTATCACGAAGTTTGATTGGCCTTTCACCCCTACCCACAGCTCATCCCCTCCATTTTCAACTGAAGTGGGTTCGGTCCTCCACGACGTCTTACCGTCGCTTCAACCTGGCCATGGGTAGATCACTTCGCTTCGGGTCTAGATCACGCCACTGCAACGCCCTATTCAGACTCGCTTTCGCTACGGCTTCCCCACACGGGTTAACCTCGCGACGTAACACTAACTCGCAGGCTCATTCTTCAAAAGGCACGCCGTCACAACTACTAAGGTTGCTCCGACGGATTGTAAGCACACGGTTTCAGGTACTGTTTCACTCCCCTCCCGGGGTACTTTTCACCTTTCCCTCACGGTACTGGTCCGCTATCGGTCATTAGGGAGTATTTAGGCTTATCAGGTGGTCCTGACAGATTCACACGGGATTTCTCGGGCCCCGTGCTACTTGGGATACTCTCCAGGCGGTACACAACATTACGGTTACGGGGCTCACACCCTCTCTGGCCGGCCTTTCAAGACCGTTCACCTATGCCTGCACATCACACCCCACTGTCCCGGCAGAGACAGAACGGAAAGTCCCACAACCCCGACCATGCAACGCCCGCCGGCTATCACACATGGAACGGTTTAGCCTGATCCGCGTTCGCTCGCCACTACTAACGGAATCACTATTGTTTTCTCTTCCTGCGGGTACTGAGATGTTTCACTTCCCCGCGTTCCCTCCACGCACCCTATGTGTTCAGATGCGGGTCACCAGATCACTCGCGCGTCTGGCGGGGTTTCCCCATTCGGACACCCTGGGATCACAGTCCGGTTATCGACTCCCCCAGGCTTATCGCAGATTCCTACGTCCTTCTTCGGCTCCTAATGCCAAGGCATCCACCGTGTGCTCTTAAAAACTTGACCACAAAAGATCAAAAAACTAATTCACGAGAGAACCACGAAAACCAACCACACCCAACAACCACCAACCCCCAAAAAGAGGCCAGTCATCACCAAGCGCAGCCAGATCCAGGTTCATATTCTTGGAAATTGCTTCTTATAAAAGATGCTCGCGTCCACTATGTAGTTCTCAAACAACAACCCCAAACCACACACCCCACACAACAACCCCCGAAAGGGCCTCCGCGCATGATCGGTGCAGCCAGGAAACCAGAAACAAACAAACCCAGGGGAACCACAGCCAAAGCCACGAACAACCCCCGGCCCTGTTGCCTCAGGACCCAACAGTGTGCCAAACACTAAACCACCCGCACCCCAACCCCGCCGTTCCAGGACACCAAAGCATCCGTACTAGACAAGAAAGAAACACAAGCAGCCGCTATTCGTTGATATTCCACCCATGAGCACCCGCCGCAGAACTTGCGTCTGCGCAACGGGCTTTTACTCCTGACAAACCCCCACACCACATACATGGCATGAACAATCCGTAGGTGCTCCTTAGAAAGGAGGTGATCCAGCCGCACCTTCCGGTACGGCTACCTTGTTACGACTTAGTCCCAATCGCCAGTCCCACCTTCGACAGCTCCCTCCCACAAGGGGTTAGGCCACCGGCTTCGGGTGTTACCAACTTTCGTGACTTGACGGGCGGTGTGTACAAGGCCCGGGAACGTATTCACCGCAGCGTTGCTGATCTGCGATTACTAGCGACTCCGACTTCATGGGGTCGAGTTGCAGACCCCAATCCGAACTGAGACCGGCTTTTTGGGATTAGCTCCACCTCACAGTATCGCAACCCTTTGTACCGGCCATTGTAGCATGCGTGAAGCCCAAGACATAAGGGGCATGATGATTTGACGTCGTCCCCACCTTCCTCCGAGTTGACCCCGGCAGTCTCCTATGAGTCCCCACCATCACGTGCTGGCAACATAGAACGAGGGTTGCGCTCGTTGCGGGACTTAACCCAACATCTCACGACACGAGCTGACGACAACCATGCACCACCTGTAAACCGACCGCAAGCGGGGCACCTGTTTCCAGGCGTTTCCGGTTCATGTCAAGCCTTGGTAAGGTTCTTCGCGTTGCATCGAATTAATCCGCATGCTCCGCCGCTTGTGCGGGCCCCCGTCAATTCCTTTGAGTTTTAGCCTTGCGGCCGTACTCCCCAGGCGGGGCACTTAATGCGTTAGCTACGGCGCGGAAAACGTGGAATGTCCCCCACACCTAGTGCCCAACGTTTACGGCATGGACTACCAGGGTATCTAATCCTGTTCGCTCCCCATGCTTTCGCTCCTCAGCGTCAGTTAATGCCCAGAGACCTGCCTTCGCCATCGGTGTTCCTCCTGATATCTGCGCATTTCACCGCTACACCAGGAATTCCAGTCTCCCCTACATCACTCTAGTCTGCCCGTACCCACCGCAGATCCGGAGTTGAGCCCCGGACTTTCACGGCAGACGCGACAAACCGCCTACGAGCTCTTTACGCCCAATAATTCCGGATAACGCTTGCGCCCTACGTATTACCGCGGCTGCTGGCACGTAGTTAGCCGGCGCTTCTTCTGCAGGTACCGTCACTTTCGCTTCTTCCCTACTGAAAGAGGTTTACAACCCGAAGGCCGTCATCCCTCACGCGGCGTCGCTGCATCAGGCTTGCGCCCATTGTGCAATATTCCCCACTGCTGCCTCCCGTAGGAGTCTGGGCCGTGTCTCAGTCCCAGTGTGGCCGGTCACCCTCTCAGGCCGGCTACCCGTCGTCGCCTTGGTGAGCCATTACCTCACCAACAAGCTGATAGGCCGCGAGTCCATCCAAAACCACAAAAAAGCTTTCCACCAACCACCATGCGATGATCAGTCATATCCGGTATTAGACCCAGTTTCCCAGGCTTATCCCAGAGTTAAGGGCAGGTTACTCACGTGTTACTCACCCGTTCGCCACTAATCCCCCCAGCAAGCTGGAGATCATCGTTCGACTTGCATGTGTTAAGCACGCCGCCAGCGTTCATCCTGAGCCAGGATCAAACTCTCCGTTGAAGAAAAACAGACACAACCCCCAGCCCCGGGAAAACGGGACCAAAAGCTGCACAAAATTTGAAACCAGCTGTAAAAACCAGACCACCCACAGGGGCGGGCAGCCCGGCAAATCCAACCAATTTAATAAAAAATCGGTATCAACAAACTTGGCACACTATTGAGTTCTCAAACAACAGACACACCCGACACCACCCAAACCAAACATTCAGGATCGCTCCGGAGCAACTTTTCAAAGTTACCCGACCCGCACCAGCTTTGCAAATCAACGTTTCCGCGATTACCAGCATCGAACGATCAGCCCCACCCGAACCGGCACGCCCAAAAGCGAACCATTTTCCAGGCCATTTGAAGAAGGGGGTTGGCCGCAAACTTTCCGCATCAGCGGCGGCGACTCAGAAAACAATACACGCCCACACACCAACCCGCAAATCCACCCCCACCCCACCCCCACACCCCCCAGAAACCAAGGAATTTCAGGGGGTGTCTCAAGGGATCGAGGCTCCGGCGGGGAGGACCGGCTCGTATGCGCTGCCTCACATTCGCGCTGCGTCTGCTAACGCACCGAAAGCACCAGCGTGAAGTCGGCTTCGCGGGGCTTGAGGCGGTACGGCTCCAGCACACCCGGGCCGCAGGCAGCAGTTCCCACTCCCCGGAGGGCATGGTCGAGATAGATGTAAGTCCGCCCATCCGGCTTCAGGTCCGGCCGGTGGTTCTCCTTATCCAAAACGTCCTGGCTGTAGGGCCGGACCGTCAGCGCAAAAGGATCGCCGGAAATCTCGAGCGTGCTGCCACCCATCTCAACTGCCGCCCACCGGACGCCGGACCTGACCCCCGACTCTTGGGGCCGGACGTAGTCCACGTCCATTTCCGCCAATGGCATTGCGAACCATCCCATCCGGGTTCCCTGCCCCGTATCCGGGTAGCTTTGATGCGGGCCCTGGCCGAACCAGCTCACGGCCGCAGCCTCGTCAGCCACCACAAGTTCCAGTCCGATCCGGGCCCATTCAACCTCAAACCCCCGGTTTACCCAGGCGCCGTCAGGCCGGACCTGTGTCCGAAGCGCAACGGCTTCGCCATCGCTGGTCCAGGTGTAATCCACAAACACGCCGTACTGCTTGTCGGCTGCACTGACACGCGTACGGACCGTCAGCGCTTCCCCGCCTTCAGGGCTGGCCTCCGCGCTGATACCCAGCAGTCGTGCGTGGAGCAGGTTCAGCCTGGCGTCCTTCCACTGGGTGGCGAGCGGGCGGTCATCATCACCGCCCCACTCCCTGCCCAGGTCGTTGTCCGTGGGCGGCCACCACAACGTCAAGGCCAGTTTCTCCACCGCTACGCCGCCAATAGAGGTGGGCATGCCGGTGATCCGGCTGAACTGCACCGGCCCCAGCTGAAGTTCGGTGTCCAGGACATGCACCGGCTCAACCGGCGACGGGTTGCCAGGGGAAGCCCCTTCACGGACTGACTGCCCCCACGCAACTTCGTGCTCCGCCGGGGCCCAGGCCGTTTCAGCGGCGAGGAACGCAGTCACGGTCAGGACGGAAGCGCGGCAGTAAGTCAGCCCCGAAGCCAAAGCCGCAAGGCCGGCAGGAAGCGGCACAAATGCCTCATCCTGAGGTGACACCGGCGCAACGTCCACTGTCCCGCCCTCGGGCGCGCCGCCGTCGGCCTCTACCGTGTAGCGGAAGCTGAACGTGGACGTGTCCGCGAAGTCCTGTACGTTGCGGATGGTGAAGCCGGACCAGTCATCGGCCACTGTGATGCGGAGAGGTTCGATGACTTTCTTGAAGTCCAGCAGCCCTGGCCTGGGGTTGCGGTCGGCGTCCACCAAGCCGTCGGTGACGAAGTTGCCGTCGTGAACTTCCTCACCGAAGTCGCCGCCGTAGCCATAGTGCCGGCCCCCTTCCGAGGATGTGATGGTGATGCCGTGTTCGAGCCATTCCCAGACGAACCCGCCCATCAGGCGCGGATACTTCTCGAAAAGCTCCTGGTACTCCGTCATGCCGCCGGGGCCATTACCCATGGCGTGCACGTATTCGCAGAGCACAAAGGCATGGACCGGCGTCGGGCGTCCAGCGCGGTGTCGTCCAGAGGCGGCTCAATTCCTTGCCCGATCAGGGCCGTCTCCGCTTGGCTGGCGTACATCCGGGAATATACGTCAACGTGCTCGGAGGACCAGTCACCTTCGTAATGGATGGGGCGCGACGGGTCCCGGTCCTTGGCCCAGCGCGACATGGCCGCGAGGTTCCTGCCTGTGCCGGCCTCATTGCCCAGTGACCACATGATCACTGCCGGGTGGTTCTTGTCACGCTCCACGGTCCGGCGCATGCGGTCAACCAGAGCCTCCTCCCACTGGGGATCATCGCTTGGGTTCTGGGCCCAGCCAGCGCTCACGAAGCCGTGCGTTTCGAGGTCACACTCCAGCACAATGTAGAAGCCGAACTGGTCCGCGAGGGCCAGGAAGTCGGGGTGCGGCGGGTAGTGGGACGTCCGGATGGCGTTGATGTTGTGCTGCTTCATCAGCCGCAACTCGGCCTCCACGACGTCCCGGGGAACCACGCGTCCAAGGCGCGGGTGGTGCTCATGGCGGTTGACGCCGCGCAGCAGGATCCGCCGTCCGTTGACCTTGAACTGCGCGTCCTCGATGGCAATCGAACGGAAGCCCACCTGCAGCGTTACCGTCTCGCCGGGTGCAGTGATGGTTGCCTCATACAGCCGGGGCACCTCCGCGGACCAGGGTTCGACGGCGGGGATGCGCACCTCAGTACCGGCGGCCAGTTCCACATCCAATTCCGGTAGGCGAACGACGGCGTCAATCGCCTGCCCGCCCCGGCTCACCTCCACGGAAAGGATGCCCTCGCCCGTGCGGTGATCGTATCCAGCGTGGACAAAAGCATCGTCCATTCCGTCCGCCGGGCGGGCCTGCAGCGTGACGTCGCGGAAGATGCCGGGGAGCCACCACATGTCCTGGTCCTCCACATAGCTGGCGGCGGAGAACTGCGCCACCCCCACGGCCAGGATGTTTTTCCCCTGTTTGAGGATTCCGGTCACGTCGAATTCATGGGCCAGCCTGCTGCCCCGTGTGGTGCCGAGTTCCACGCCGTTCAACCACACCGTTCCGGCAGATTCGATGCCGTCGAACCGCAGCAGAGCGTGTGGCAGGAATTCGGGCCCGGCCTCGAAGACCATCACGTGGTCGCCGATGGGGTTGGCCTCGGGGACGTGCGGCGGCTCCACGGCGAACGGAAACTGGACGTTGGTGTAGGCGGGTGCACCGTGGCCGTGCATGGGCCAGCTGGACGGGACAGGCAGGATGCCGAAGCCCTCCAGGTCCTCCCCCAGCTGCCAGCAGCCGTCAGGAGCCACCCTGATTCCGGCGCTGAGCCGGAATTGCCAGTCCCCGTTCAGTGACAACCGCGGGGCGTCGCTGTGCAGGTAGGCCCGTTCCGGCAGCGTTCCTTTCCCAGGTTCCAGGGAGACCAGATCCGCGATGGCCTCTGCGCCTAGTTCCAGGCTCCGGGACTCTGCAGGGGTTTCAGGGAACTTGCCGGAGAGGACCGATGGGGAGTGAACTGGCATGGGCTTCCTTGCTTCATGGGTTTATCCGGAGGGTGTCAGCAGATCTGCACGCACAGCACGACGTGAACGTTCACGGTGACGAACCCAGCCTACCGTTATTTGCCCGTCTTGAGTAGGGTTCAGGCGGATTGCCGAAGCACCAGCTGGTGCTTGAGGACCAGCTTGGCCTCCTCACTCCCGGCTTCGATGGCGCCGCTGAGAAGATTGTCCACGAGGTCGACGGCGGACCGGCCTACCGCCCTGAGGTCCAGTGCCAGCGTGGTCAGCTCCGGCGTCACGAGCTCCCCCAGGGGTATACCGTCCATCCCAATCACCGCGCAGTCCCCGGGAACAGTCCTTCCGGTGTCGGACAGGGCTTTCAAGGCCCCCGCCGCCATCAGGTCATTGAACACCAGCAGCCCGTCGATCCCGCTGTGTTCCTCGAGCATTGACCGGACTGCGCCGCGGGCCGCGGGCGCGGTGTCTGCGCTGCGGCGGACGATGAGCTCAATGCCCGCATCGGCGGCCGCTGCGGCCACGGCAACTCCACGGGTAGTGGCCGGGCCCTCCTGGTCCGAGTCGAGGTAGGCGATCCGCCGGCGATGGTCCGCCTCGAAGCGATGGAGTGCAAGCCCGGCCCCGTGCAAGTAGTCGAAAGAGATGCCCCCGGCAGCTTGCCCCGCCGGATAATCCAGCACCACCACCGGGCGCCAGCCCATCATGGCCTGGGCATCATTCGAGAGCGCTCCGAGATAGCCGATAAGGGCATCAACCTGCGGTGCGAGCCGGGTTACGGCATCCAGGCCGCTCCCGCTGCCGTGGCCAAAATCATCAACCACCACGTTCCAGCCGCGCTGGGTTGCTACTTCCACCACGCTGGACGCAAAAGCCGGGAAATACGGGTTGGTGAGGTCCGGTATGGCCAGCCCCAGGGAAGTCCGGGCTCCCTGCACCAGGCCCTTCGCAAATCGGCTGGGCGTGTAACCGAGCTCCGCCGCCAGCTGCTGGACGCGCTCCCGGGTGGCCGGGCTGATTCCTGGCATCTCGTTCATTGCGCGGGTCACAGTTTGGCGCGAGACACCCGCGGCGGCCGCAACATCCAGGATCGTTGCTCGCTGGATGCGGGGTGCGCGGGAACGTGAGGCCATGACGGTAAGTCTAGGCGGGTGTGGTCGGGAGGGTCCGGAGCATTCAGCGGATCCGGGCAGAACCTGGTGGAGGGTTTCGCGGATCGGTGCGGAAAGTGATGGGGCGTCCCCCGGACCGGTGCGGGAGGTGGGGTTAACCTCTGTTGGTGGACACCTGAAGTAGCGGGATCCTGGGATTCTGCGGGAAGGTGTTCTTGTGAGCACGACACGACGTAAATTCACTCCGGAGTATCGGCGGGAGGCTGCGCGCCTTGTCATCGATACGGGCCGGCCGGTCGCGCCGGTGGCCCGGGAGCTGGGTCTGGGTGAGCAGTTGCTTGGCCGGTGGGTGGCTCAGGAACGGGCCCGGCTGGAGGCTCCCGAGGAGTTCGCTGCGGCTGAGACGGAGAAGTCTGAGCTGGAGCGTTTGCGCAGGGAGAACGCGCAGTTGCGGATGGATAACGAGTTCCTGGGAAAAGCCGCAGCCTTCTTCGCTTCCAAGCAGCAGAATCGGAATGCTTCGAGCTGATGGAGGCCGAGAAGGCTAACTACCCGGTCCAGCGGATGGCCCGGCTTTTGCGAGTGTCCCGGTCCGGGTTCTACGCCTGGCGCCGACGAAGCTCCGAGGAGTCGGAGCGGGCCGTGCTGCGGGCGGAACTTGATGCGAAGGTCCGGCGGGTGCACCGGGATTCGACCGGGATCTACGGGGCGCCCAGGGTGCAGGCCGCGTTGGCCAGGAACGGGACCGGTGTTGACCGGAAGACTGTGGCCGCGTCGATGCGTCGGCAAGGCCTGGAAGGAATCTCGCCACGGCGGTTCCGCCCGGTAGCGCCGATCGGTGAGGCGCGGGTGCATTCGATCCCTGATCTGGTGGCCAGAAAGTGGGACACTGGCGAGCTGGATGCGGTCTGGATCTCGGACATTACGTACCTGCGCACCGGTGAAGGGTGGGTGTATTTGTGTGCTGTCAGGGATGCCTGCTCCCGGCGTGTGATTGGGTGGGCGATGGACTCCACCCAAATCACCAGCCTGGTGGAGCGGGCGCTGCGCATGGCCTACGTCCTGCGCGGCGGCGGCCCGGCCGGGGTGGTGTTCCATGCAGACCGCGGCACCCAGTACACCTCCGCCCAGCTCAACGACGTCTGCTCCGGGTTGGGTATTAGGCAGTCGGTCGGGCGGACAGGCGTGTGCTGGGACAACGCGATGCAGGAGTCCTTCTGGTCGACCCTGAAAACCGAGTTCTACGACCGGCGCCGGTGGACAACAAGGCAGGACGCGATCCGGGAAACCGGACGCTGGATCGAGGAGTTCTACAACCGCTCTCGACTCCACTCAGCCCTGGGCTACACCACGCCGGTGGAACACGAACAGTTCCTCACCAGCAATAAACTTCAGCCGGCACAAGCCGCCTGATCACCTGTCCACGATTTGCGGGTAACCCCAGAGGTGATGGAGCGTTCCCTGGATGGGTGCGGAAGGTGATGGAGGGTTCCCTGGATGGGTGCGGGAGGTGGTGGTGCGTGTTGGTGGTTTTGGGGGTTAAAGCAGAGTAGGGCCCTGACGTCGTTTGTCAGGGCCCTACTCTTTAATTTATGTCCGGCGGTGACCTACTCTCCCACACCCTCCCGGGTGCAGTACCATCGGCGCTGTGGGTCTTAGCTTCCGGGTTCGGAATGGGACCGGGCGTTTCCCCCACGCTATGACCGCCGTAACCCTTCTACCCGTCACACACCCTTTGCGGGGTGGTGTGGGAAATCTGTGGTTACAACATGTTCTGCAGTGATGCAGCAGTGGTGTTGTTATTCAATTGTGTGTTCCTGTGGCAACGAAACCATTGGTTTGGTTTGTTGTTTGGGAACCACATAGTGGACGCAAGCAGTCTTGTTTCTTTTTACCATCACCTGGTGTGAACGTCTTTGAAGAGTCCGTTCACGGTGGATGGTGTGTGGTGTAAGTTATCGGCCTATTAGTACCGGTCAGCTTCACGAGTCGTTAGTCCTCGCTTCCACATCCGGCCTATCAACCCAGTGGTCTGGCTGGGGGCCTCTCACACACAAGGTGTATGGAAATCTCATCTTGAAGCGAGCTTCCCGCTTAGATGCTTTCAGCGGTTATCCCATCCGAACGTAGCTAATCAGCGGTGCACTTGGCAGTACAACTGACACACCAGAGGTTCGTCCGTCCCGGTCCTCTCGTACTAAGGACAGCCCTTCTCAAATTTCCTGCGCGCGCAGCGGATAGGGACCGAACTGTCTCACGACGTTCTAAACCCAGCTCGCGTACCGCTTTAATGGGCGAACAGCCCAACCCTTGGGACCTACTCCAGCCCCAGGATGCGACGAGCCGACATCGAGGTGCCAAACCATGCCGTCGATATGGACTCTTGGGCAAGATCAGCCTGTTATCCCCGAGGTACCTTTTATCCGTTGAGCGACGGCCATTCCACAATGTACCGCCGGATCACTAGTCCCGACTTTCGTCCCTGCTCGAGATGTCTCTCTCACAGTCAAGCTCCCTTGTGCACTTACACTCGACACCTGATTGCCAACCAGGCTGAGGGAACCTTTGGGCGCCTCCGTTACTTTTTAGGAGGCAACCGCCCCAGTTAAACTACCCATCAGGCACTGTCCCTGACCCGGATTACGGGCCGAAGTTAGATGTCCAAAGTGACCAGAGTGGTATTTCAACGATGACTCCACCCGAACTGGCGTCCGGGCTTCAACGTCTCCCACCTATCCTACACAAGCCACTCCGAACACCAATACCAAACTATAGTAAAGGTCTCGGGGTCTTTCCGTCCTGCTGCGCGTAACGAGCATCTTTACTCGTACTGCAATTTCGCCGAGTTTATGGTTGAGACAGCGGGGAAGTCGTTACTCCATTCGTGCAGGTCGGAACTTACCCGACAAGGAATTTCGCTACCTTAGGATGGTTATAGTTACCACCGCCGTTTACTGGGGCTTAAATTCTCAGCTTCGCCGTGAGGCTAACCGGTCCTCTTAACCTTCCAGCACCGGGCAGGAGTCAGTCCGTATACATCGTCTTGCGACTTCGCACGGACCTGTGTTTTTAGTAAACAGTCGCTTCCCCCTGGTCTCTGCGGCCCCGATCCCCTCCGGACAGCTTGTGTCCATCAAGGTTGGGGCCCCCCTTCTCCCGAAGTTACGGGGGCATTTTGCCGAGTTCCTTAACCATAATTCTCTCGATCGCCTTAGTATTCTCTACCTGATCACCTGTGTCGGTTTGGGGTACGGGCGGCTAAAACCTCGCGTCGATGCTTTTCTCGGCAGCATAGGATCACCAAATCCCCCCAAACGGGGGTCCCATCAGATCTCAGGCATCATGAACAGCGGATTTGCCTACCGTTCGCCCTACATCCTTAGACCGGGACAACCATCGCCCGGCTCGGCTACCTTCCTGCGTCACACCTGTTAATACGCTTGCCTCCCAGGATCAGGTCCTGCGCTCCACCAAAACCCTCACACCACAAGGGTGATCGGGCAGGTCTCGGGCAGTTAGTATCCCCTGTTCAGCATGGGCGGTTTTTCGCCGGTACGGGAATATCAACCCGTTGTCCATCGACTACGCCTGTCGGCCTCGCCTTAGGTCCCGACTTACCCAGGGCAGATTAGCTTGACCCTGGAACCCTTGATCATTCGGCGGACGGGTTTCTCACCCGTCTTTCGCTACTCATGCCTGCATTCTCACTCGTGTAGGCTCCACCGCTGGTTTACACCGCGACTTCACCGCCCACACGACGCTCCCCTACCCATCCAGACGCCTGAACCACAAGGGCTTAGCAAAAATCTGAATGCCACAACTTCGGCGGTGTACTTGAGCCCCGCTACATTGTCGGCGCGGAATCACTTGACCAGTGAGCTATTACGCACTCTTTTAAGGATGGCTGCTTCTAAGCCAACCTCCTGGTTGTCTGGGCAACTCCACATCCTTTCCCACTTAGCACACGCTTAGGGGCCTTAGTTGGTGGTCTGGGCTGTTTCCCTCTCGACTATGAAGCTTATCCCCCACAGTCTCACTGCTGCGCTCTCACTTACCGGCATTCGGAGTTTGGCTGACGTCAGTAACCTTGTAGGGCCCATTAGCCATCCAGTAGCTCTACCTCCAGCAAGAAACACGCAACGCTGCACCTAAATGCATTTCGGGGAGAACCAGCTATCACGAAGTTTGATTGGCCTTTCACCCCTACCCACAGCTCATCCCCTCCATTTTCAACTGAAGTGGGTTCGGTCCTCCACGACGTCTTACCGTCGCTTCAACCTGGCCATGGGTAGATCACTTCGCTTCGGGTCTAGATCACGCCACTGCAACGCCCTATTCAGACTCGCTTTCGCTACGGCTTCCCCACACGGGTTAACCTCGCGACGTAACACTAACTCGCAGGCTCATTCTTCAAAAGGCACGCCGTCACAACTACTAAGGTTGCTCCGACGGATTGTAAGCACACGGTTTCAGGTACTGTTTCACTCCCCTCCCGGGGTACTTTTCACCTTTCCCTCACGGTACTGGTCCGCTATCGGTCATTAGGGAGTATTTAGGCTTATCAGGTGGTCCTGACAGATTCACACGGGATTTCTCGGGCCCCGTGCTACTTGGGATACTCTCCAGGCGGTACACAACATTACGGTTACGGGGCTCACACCCTCTCTGGCCGGCCTTTCAAGACCGTTCACCTATGCCTGCACATCACACCCCACTGTCCCGGCAGAGACAGAACGGAAAGTCCCACAACCCCGACCATGCAACGCCCGCCGGCTATCACACATGGAACGGTTTAGCCTGATCCGCGTTCGCTCGCCACTACTAACGGAATCACTATTGTTTTCTCTTCCTGCGGGTACTGAGATGTTTCACTTCCCCGCGTTCCCTCCACGCACCCTATGTGTTCAGATGCGGGTCACCAGATCACTCGCGCGTCTGGCGGGGTTTCCCCATTCGGACACCCTGGGATCACAGTCCGGTTATCGACTCCCCCAGGCTTATCGCAGATTCCTACGTCCTTCTTCGGCTCCTAATGCCAAGGCATCCACCGTGTGCTCTTAAAAACTTGACCACAAAAGATCAAAAAACTAATTCACGAGAGAACCACGAAAACCAACCACACCCAACAACCACCAACCCCCAAAAAGGGGCCAGTCATCACCAAGCGCAGCCAGATCCAGGTTCATATTCTTGGAAATTGCTTCTTATAAAAGATGCTCGCGTCCACTATGTAGTTCTCAAACAACAACCCCAAACCACACACCCCACACAACAACCCCCGAAAGGGCCTCCGCGCATGATCGGTGCAGCCAGGAAACCAGAAACAAACAAACCCAGGGGAACCACAGCCAAAGCCACGAACAACCCCCGGCCCTGTTGCCTCAGGACCCAACAGTGTGCCAAACACTACCCAGCGCAAACCGTGCCGGCCGCTTTCCAGGACACCCTCTTCCACCAGGGAAAAGAAACATCCGTACTAACAACCGGCCCGTGCCACCAGGCACCTATTCGTTGATATTCCACCCATGAGCACCCGCCGCAGAACTTGCGTCTGCGCAACGGGCTTTTACTCCTGACAAACCCCCACACCACATACATGGCATGAACAATCCGTAGGTGCTCCTTAGAAAGGAGGTGATCCAGCCGCACCTTCCGGTACGGCTACCTTGTTACGACTTAGTCCCAATCGCCAGTCCCACCTTCGACAGCTCCCTCCCACAAGGGGTTAGGCCACCGGCTTCGGGTGTTACCAACTTTCGTGACTTGACGGGCGGTGTGTACAAGGCCCGGGAACGTATTCACCGCAGCGTTGCTGATCTGCGATTACTAGCGACTCCGACTTCATGGGGTCGAGTTGCAGACCCCAATCCGAACTGAGACCGGCTTTTTGGGATTAGCTCCACCTCACAGTATCGCAACCCTTTGTACCGGCCATTGTAGCATGCGTGAAGCCCAAGACATAAGGGGCATGATGATTTGACGTCGTCCCCACCTTCCTCCGAGTTGACCCCGGCAGTCTCCTATGAGTCCCCACCATCACGTGCTGGCAACATAGAACGAGGGTTGCGCTCGTTGCGGGACTTAACCCAACATCTCACGACACGAGCTGACGACAACCATGCACCACCTGTAAACCGACCGCAAGCGGGGCACCTGTTTCCAGGCGTTTCCGGTTCATGTCAAGCCTTGGTAAGGTTCTTCGCGTTGCATCGAATTAATCCGCATGCTCCGCCGCTTGTGCGGGCCCCCGTCAATTCCTTTGAGTTTTAGCCTTGCGGCCGTACTCCCCAGGCGGGGCACTTAATGCGTTAGCTACGGCGCGGAAAACGTGGAATGTCCCCCACACCTAGTGCCCAACGTTTACGGCATGGACTACCAGGGTATCTAATCCTGTTCGCTCCCCATGCTTTCGCTCCTCAGCGTCAGTTAATGCCCAGAGACCTGCCTTCGCCATCGGTGTTCCTCCTGATATCTGCGCATTTCACCGCTACACCAGGAATTCCAGTCTCCCCTACATCACTCTAGTCTGCCCGTACCCACCGCAGATCCGGAGTTGAGCCCCGGACTTTCACGGCAGACGCGACAAACCGCCTACGAGCTCTTTACGCCCAATAATTCCGGATAACGCTTGCGCCCTACGTATTACCGCGGCTGCTGGCACGTAGTTAGCCGGCGCTTCTTCTGCAGGTACCGTCACTTTCGCTTCTTCCCTACTGAAAGAGGTTTACAACCCGAAGGCCGTCATCCCTCACGCGGCGTCGCTGCATCAGGCTTGCGCCCATTGTGCAATATTCCCCACTGCTGCCTCCCGTAGGAGTCTGGGCCGTGTCTCAGTCCCAGTGTGGCCGGTCACCCTCTCAGGCCGGCTACCCGTCGTCGCCTTGGTGAGCCATTACCTCACCAACAAGCTGATAGGCCGCGAGTCCATCCAAAACCACAAAAAAGCTTTCCACCAACCACCATGCGATGATCAGTCATATCCGGTATTAGACCCAGTTTCCCAGGCTTATCCCAGAGTTAAGGGCAGGTTACTCACGTGTTACTCACCCGTTCGCCACTAATCCCCCCAGCAAGCTGGAGATCATCGTTCGACTTGCATGTGTTAAGCACGCCGCCAGCGTTCATCCTGAGCCAGGATCAAACTCTCCGTTGAAGAAAAACAGACACAACCCCCAGCCCCGGGAAAACGGGACCAAAAGCTGCACAAAATTTGAAACCAGCTGTAAAAACCAGACCACCCACAGGGGCGGGCAGCCCGGCAAATCCAACCAATTTAATAAAAAATCGGTATCAACAAACTTGGCACACTATTGAGTTCTCAAACAACAGACACACCCGACACCACCCAAACCAAACATTCAGGATCGCTCCGGAGCAACTTTTCAAACTTACCCGACCCGCCGTCCCGATGCAAATCCGCGTTCCAGGATCTTCATCGGTGGGAAGTCGTCCCCACTTCTTCTGCGGCGCTCGAAAGCCCTGCCAGATTTGGTCTTTATTTGGGGGTTTTGGCCGCCCGCGGTGACCAGCTCTTCACTGTCTCCCCCGCGGCGACTTAGAAAACAATACACCTCCACAGGCACCACCGCAAATCCCCTCCGGAGGCGGTCCTGAACCCCGGGAGTCCGGGGCAGAACCGGACATGGGCACCCTCGGTGGGCTAACCGCCGTCGTACTTCTTTCCTGTGTGCTGCGGCAGGGCCCTGATTTCGACAGGCTCAATCACGGGGCGAGTCGACAGCTCAATCTCCGGGTTCTTCGACAGGCTCAATCACCGGGCATGCGGCTTAAACAGCAGAAGGGCCGGCAACCGTGAGGTTGCCGGCCCTTCTCAAGCAGCCGGTATCAGCAGTACTGAATTACCAGGAAGACTTGGTAACGCCAGGGAGCTCGCCCCTGTGTGCCATGTCGCGGAAGCGGACACGGGAGATACCGAACTTCTGGAGGGTACCGCGGGGGCGGCCGTCGATGATGTCGCGGTTACGCAGACGGATCGGGGACGCGTTGCGGGGCAGCTTCTGCAGGCCCAGGCGGGCTGCTTCACGTGCTTCGTCGGTTGCGTTTTCGTCAACCAGGGTCTTCTTCAGCTCAAGGCGCTTTGCAGCGTAACGCTCAACGATGACCTTGCGCTGCTCGTTGCGAGCAATCTTGGACTTCTTAGCCATGTTTAGCGCTCCTCTCGGAATTCGACGTGCTGGCGGATCTTGGGGTCGTACTTCTTCAGGACCATACGGTCCGGATCGTTACGACGGTTCTTGCGGGTTACGTAGGTGTAACCCGTGCCCGCGGTCGACTTGAGCTTGATGATCGGACGTACGTCCTTGTCCTTAGCCACTAGAGCTTCACCCCACGAGCGAGAATGCTGGCGACGACAACGTCGATGCCGCGTACGTCGATGGTCTTGATGCCCTTTGCAGATACCTGCAGCGTGACATTACGGCGCAGGGACGGAACCCAGTAGCGCTTCTTCTGAATGTTCGGATCGAACCGACGCTTGTTGCGGCGGTGCGAGTGCGAAATGCTGTGCCCAAAGCCCGGCTCGGCCCCGGTCACTTGGCAGTGTGCTGCCATGACTTCTCCTCAAGAATTGAAAGTAATGATCCGCATATCTGCTGCTGGACCATGCTGCTAAGGGCGACCCAAAAGTGAAGAAGGGCAACGGTTAGTCACGCAACTTGAGCCCCTAACTACCGGCCACCCTGGAGAAATTACCGGGCAACCGGAGCAATTGCGCACGCTCCGCGCACTTAGCGCCTACCAAGTCTACGAGTTCACGCAATTAAAGACCAATCCGGTGGAAGAGGGTGTATAAGCGCCCGCCTGCAACTGGCCTGCAGACATAGCAAATACAGGCGCCTTTTCACAGCTTAATGAAAGCTTCCGGGAGCATCTTTGAAGCATGAAGACGCAGCTCCCGCCGGCAACTCCGGCCACCAGCAGCTCCGGCCGCCCGGAGCTTTCATCACCATCAGCGAAGTGGCCGGCCCGCGGCTGGTTCGCCCGCCAGTACCGGCAGCGCATGCTGCGGACGGACCTCCTGACGGTCATTGCCTGGGCCTCCGTTGCCGCCGCAATTTCCCTCTGGCTTGCCGACGGCGGGGCCACCAACATCACGTCACCCGCCTCACTGTTCACGGCGGCGGGGATCGTGGCCGGGCTGGCGGGCATGGACCTGGTCCTGCTCATGCTCCTCCTGGCGGCAAGAATCCCTTTCATTGACCGCACCATCGGCCACGACCGCGCGCTGGAGTTCCACGGCAAGCTAGGCAAGCCCTCCCTTTACCTGCTTTTGGCACACGGTGGCCTGCTCGTCATTGGGTACGGCATGGCCGAAGGACTGGATCCGGTCAGCGAGTCCATCAACCTGTGGGTCCAGGTGCCCGACATGTGGTTGGCGTTCGTCTCCATGGCGCTCTTCATCGCTGTCGTGGTGACGTCCCTGGTGGCTGTCCGCCGCCGTTTCCCCTACGAGTTCTGGTATGTGGTCCACCTCCTCACGTATGCCGCGGTGGCAACGTCGCTGCCCCACCAGTTCAGTGTGGGCGGGCTCTTCGCGGCAGGCACCTGGCAGCGCTGGTACTGGCTTGCCATCTGCATCTACACAGGCAGCGCCTTGCTGTACTTCCGCGTCTTGGAACCGGTGCTGGCCACGGCACGGCACCAGCTGACCGTGGCCGGGGTGGAGGCTGTGGCGCCGGGCGTGGTGAACATCGTCATGAGAGGGCGCCGACTGGACCAGCTGGCGGGAACGGGCGGACGCTTCTTCATCTGGCGCTTCCTGGCCCCGGGAATGTGGTGGCATCCCCATCCGTTCAGCCTGTCCGCCGAACCTGTCGTCCACGGTCCGGACGGCCAGGGCACGCTGCGGGTCACCGTTCGGAACCTTGGAAACGGTTCGGCCCAGCTCCTCCGGCTGCGAAAGGGGACCAAGGTGGCGCTGGAAGGTCCTTACGGGCTGCTCAGCACGGCCGCCCGGACCAAGAACAAGGTAGTGATGATCGGCGCCGGCATCGGCATCACCCCCCTGCGCGCCCTTCTGGAAACCACGCCCTTCGCTCCCGGCGAGGCGACGGTCCTGCTCCGCGGCCACACAAACCAGGAGCTTTACCTCAGCAGCGAAATCCTTGACCTCTGCCAGGCCCGTGGGGTCCGGCTCTTCCATCTCACCGGGCCCCGGGCCCACGGCCCCTCCACTTGGCTTCCCGAGGACGCCGTCGGGAACGACTACAGCCTGGCCTCCTACGTGCCGGACATCGCGGATTCGGACGTCTACGTCTGTGGTCCGGCGGCCTGGGCGGCCAACGTCATAGAGGATGCCGGAAGTGCCGGCGTCCCCGGGGAACAGATCCATCACGAAAGGTTTGACTGGTGAAAATACGCGGAACAGTGGCAGCGGCCCTGGCCTCGGCCGGGATCCTCCTGGCGGGCTGGCAGGCAGGCACCCAGGTGGGTGGCATCAGCACCGTCGCATCAAGTACGACGGCGACAGGCACCACGGGTTCGGCGGGTACGGGTTCGACCGGCTCAGGTTCCTCCGGGTGGGCTGGATCGTCCGGGTCCTCCGGCACTTCGAGCTCTTCCGGCTCGACGAGCTCTTCCGGTTCCTCCGGCACCTATAAGGGAACCGCTGTGCAGACCCGATTCGGTCCCGTGCAGGTCCAGATCACAGTGGCCAACGGAAAGATCACGGATGTCACAGCCCTCCAGCTGACCAACACCGACGGCAAGTCGATCCAGATCAGCAACCGCGCGGCACCCCTGCTCAAGAGCAAGGTCCTGGCGGCACAGTCGGCAGATGTCCAAACCGTCAGCGGCGCCACCATTACCAGCGACGCCTACCTGACCTCACTCCAGGCAGCCATCGATGCAGCCAACCTCTAATCCCCTGCCGGTCGCAACCGGCGGCTTCCTCCTGAAGGCCCGCACCTTTGAGTGCATGGGGACCGTCATCGGACTGACGCTGCCCGTCGGCTCTCCCACGGAAGGGCAGCCGCGGTTCGATGAGCTCACCGCCGCCACCGCCGTCGTCGAACGCCTGTTCCGGAACCTGGACGAAAAATTCAGCCTTTACCGCCAGGATTCGGAAGCGGGCAGGCTGGCCCGCGGCGAACTGACGTTGCCGGCCGCCTCAGCCCAGCTGCGTGAGCGGTATGCCGAGGCGCATGAATGGCGGCTGCGGACGGAGGGCGCCTTCACCCCTGAACGGCCCGACGGCGTGCTGGACCTTTCGGGGATCATCAAGGGTCACGCGATCCGCGAGGCCGGAACCTCGCTCCTTGCCCTGGGGCGGCACGACTGGTGCCTCAATGCCGGTGGCGACGTGCTGGTCAGCGGCTCCCCACACCCCGGCACTACCAAGCGGTGGAAGGCCGGTATCGTGGACCCCGCGGATCGCCGCACCCTGATTACTGGTTACGCACTGGGCGGCAAGAGCCGACACAGCGCAATCGCCACCTCCGGCTCCGTCGAACGCGGCGAGCACATCTGGAGGGTGGGAAGCGGCAGCGAATTTGTCCAAGTCAGCGTGGCTGCCGCGGACATAGTCACCGCGGATGTCCTGGCCACGGCGATCGTGGCCGGCGGAACACCCATGCTGAACCGCGCTACGGACAACTGGGATGTTGACGTCCTGGCCATTTGTGTGGACGGCTCCATGCTGGCCACTCCGGCTTTCCATCCCGCCTGACCTGGCTGCGGACGGAGGCTACAGCCGTGTGAACTGGGCGTACTTCGGCTGCAGGTTGTCCCCGGAGGACTTTCCGGTAACCCTACGGACAACCCACGGCCCGGCATACTCCCGGAACCAGCGGGCGTTCGCGCGGATGGCATCCAGTCCGCTCAGCTCGGGAACGGGGGTCATGGGCGGGATGTCAATGGAATGGTCGTGTTCCAGGACGTCCAGCACACGCTTGGCCATATTCGCGTGCCCGGCGGCGGACATGTGCATCCGGTCCTGCGCCCACATGCCCCAGTCGTAGTATTCGCTGAACCGCCAGTAGTCCACCAGCAAGGCGCCGTGGTCTCCGGCAATGCCGCGGATCAGTTCGTTGTAGATGGCTGTGCGCCCGCGCATGGTGCTGAACACCTTCGAGCCGCGCGCGTCGAAGCCGGTAAACATCACCACGGTGGCACCGGTGGCGCGCAGTTTGGCGATGGCGTCGTCGTACTCCACCAGGAGGTCGTCAATGTCGATCCGGGGCCGGAGGATGTCGTTGGCTCCCGCGTAAATGCTCACCAGGGTGGGCTTAAGTTCGACGGCGGCGTCCACCTGCTCGGCCAGGATCCGGCGGAGTTTCCTTCCGCGGATGGCGAGGTTGGCGTAACCGAAGCCGGGATCGGAGGCGCCCAACTGTTCGGCCACGCGGTCTGCCCAGCCGCGGACGCCGTTGGGGCGGGTGGGATCGTCGTCGCCCACGCCTTCGGTGAAGGAGTCACCAAGGGCTACAAAGCGGGTTGTGAAATCCATCTGGCCAGTTTGCCATCCGTTGCCAGGGGCAACCAAGTTCAGGTGCTACCTCCAGCTGTCCGGCAATGCAGGCTATGCGCCCGGGGTCTCCCGCAGAATCCAGTGGTCCGAGTCCAGCCTGCCCACTACCTTCTCGCCAATCCGCGCCAGGTCCAGGACGTCCTGCTCGGTAAGGGCGTCAAGGAACAAGTCACGTACCGTCTCGACGTGGCCGGGCGCGAGGCCCACGATGGTCGCCATGCCTTCTTCAGTGAGGTGGGCTGTTGTCACGCGGGCATCGTGGGGGTGCGGCCGGCGTTCCACCCAACCCCGCTTCTGCAGCTTGGTCACCACGTGCGACAGCCGCGACAGGGAAGCGCTGCTACGGGCGGCCAGCTCGCTCATCGGCAGGAAACGTTCCTCCGCCTCGGAAAGCATGGCCAGGACCGTATAGTCGAAAAGGGACAATTTCCCCGCTGCGTGGAGCTTCGTATCGAGGGCCGCCGGGAGCAGCGTGTTGATACTCACCAGGGCCAGCCAGGCACGGCGTTCGTCGGCACTAAGCCAGCGGGGTTCGGTCATAACCCCATTCTACGGTGGGTTGACACTTCAAGTAGCGTCGCGGCAGGCCAGTAGGCTGGGTGCATGTATGTTGTCTCCCTGACCTACCGGGTTCCCCAGGACATTGTTGACTTCCACAATGACGCGCACATCACCTGGCTGCAGAAGGCTTTCGATGACGGCGTGTTCATTGCGGCCGGTCGCAAGGTCCCGCGGACCGGCGGCTTGCTGCTGTCCCAGGCCGACCGCGCCACCCTCGACGCAAGCCTGGCAAAGGACCCGTTTTACACAAATGGGGTAGCTGAGTTCGAAGTCGTGGAGTTCCACGCGGGCAGGGTGGCTCCCGGTTTCGAGAACCTGCTGGACAGCCCGCCGACGCCCAGCACTTAAGGCGTGGGCCCGCCGTCGGCCGGCTCCCGCACCAGCTTCTTCAGCCCGCCCTTGCGCGGCACCTTGACTGGTTCGGGCCACCGCGGGGTGAGCGCATCGCCCAAGGTAACTCCCCGCAGTTTGCGCCCGAACAGTGGCAGGACCCAGTCGTGGACCCAGCGCCGCTGGTGGCGTTCCCACTCCCGCAGGCTGAGCCTGGGCGGCGGATCCCAGTCCTTGGGCCGGATCTTGTGCGGGATACCCAGTCGGTCCAGCACTTGGCCCGCAAGGTACTTGTGGCCGGCCTTGGACATGTGCAGGCGGTCCGAGTCCCACATGCGGCGGTCGTGGAAGGCCTCCAGGCACCAGTAATCCACAAGGACGGCACCATACTTTTCAGCGATGGCCCGGACCCGCTCGTTGTAGAAGGTGTTGCGCTTTTTCAACGGCTCCAGCAGCGCGGAAACCTTGACATCAAAGCCGGTGAAGAGCACCAGCGTGGCACCCGTTCCGGCAAGCCGGGCAACGAGCTTTTCATAGTCGGCCATGAGTGCGGCCATGTCCGTCTTCAGGTCAAGGATGTCGTTGCCGCCGGCATAGAGCGTCACCAGGGTGGGCCGCATCCGCAGCGCCGGCTCAAGTTGCTCTCCCATTACATGCCGGAGCCGCTTGCTCCTGACCGCCAGATTGGCATACCGCCAACCAGGCTGTGCTTTCGCGAGCTTCTCGGCCACCCGGTCCGCCCAGCCACGCACCCCATTGGGCAACCGTTCGTCCCGGTCCCCCACTCCCTCAGTAAAAGAGTCCCCAAGAGCAACAAAAACCCACCGGCCGGATTCAGGAAGCAAAGGTTCAGGACGCACGCACCAAAAGTAGCGGGCCAAGGAAAAGCCAGAACGACGCCGGGATGAACAGGACATGATGGCGCGTTCCCGGTTTAGCCGCAGGACGTGATGGCGCGTTCCCGGTTTAGCCGCAGGATCTGATGCCGCGTTCCCGGTTTAGCCGCAGGATCTGATGCCGCGTTTCAGGAACGGCAGCAACGGCGAGGGAAGCAACGAGCAGGTGGAGCGGTTTTGCGTAGGAGCGCATCGCCGACTGGAGCGAAGTGAAGGCCGTCCGCGGCCGTAATGAGCGAAAGGAGGTGTCTAAGCGACGGCAAGACCGCCCCGCCGGCGCACCCAGTAACGACGCACGCAGAGGATGCGCCTCCCCCCGCCACGGAGTCCAGTGAAAGGAGCCTTAGCCCTCGGCCTTGCCCTGGCGCCAGTACCCCATGAAAGCAACCTGCTTCCGGTCAATCCCGACGTCCCGGACAAGGTACCGCCGCATGTCCTTGATGACTGCGGCTTCGCCGGCGATCCAGGCGTAGAAGGGCATGGCGCCGGCGGGCATGCCGGGGTTTTTGGTTGCCTGGATTTCGGCGGTTTCCATGCGGGCGGGGGTTTCCCAGAGAATGTCCACGTCCACGTCGACGTCCTCGGGCTCCGGGCCAGCACCGCCGTCGGCTGCTTTGATGCCCACCCAGCCTGGCACGGGCACTGCCTTGCGCACGGCTTCCCGCAGCAGTTCACCGTGCGGGCGGGAACGTCCAAGGGAGGCACCGCGTGCGAGCCAGGTGATTTCGACGTCTGCGGGTGAGGTCAATTCGAGGAAGTCGCCTGCTTCGGGGACTTCCAGGAAGGCGTGGCCGGTCATGTAGTCGGGCAGGCTTTCAAGGATGGCGGAGATGGCCGGGATGGCGGTTTCGTCTCCGGCGAGCAGGACGCGCTGCGCAAGCCCGGGCCGCCATTCGATGCCGGAGTAGATTTCGGCGGTGACGCAGTGCGCTGCCCGGTTGTTGGGTCCGATGATGGTGACCGCATCGCCCGGCTTGGCATTGAGGGCCCAGTTGGCGGCGGGTCCGCCTTCACCGTGGTCATCGAAGTGCATCACGAAGTCGACGTCGATCTCGGGGTACACGGCGTCCAGGCGGGCCTGCCGGACGGTGTAGGTGCGCATGGAACCCCGCACCGCCGGGTCCATGGCCAGCCATTCGCGGTACCAGCCGGCTTCGGCCATCTTGAAGGCCGGAAGGGGCAGCGGGGTGCCGTCGGCGGCGAGCGACGGGATCATGAGCTTTATCCGGAGGTCAAGGGTATCGCCGTGCACGCCGAAGTCTCGCAGAGAGTAACCGCCGAACGTGATCCGGCGGAAGTTGGGGCTCAGTTCCTGCACGGAAGAAACAGTGACCTCAAACGCCAGGGTCATGGGCTCGGTAGCGGCAACATCGCGGGTTTTCATGAAACGAGCTCCAGTTCGTTGGCAGGGACGTGGTGTCGGCCGATGGGAATGATCAAGGGGGTTCCGGACACGGGGTCGGGGATGACGCGGGATTCGAGGCCGAAGACGCTGCGGACCAGCCCCTCGGTCACCACGTCCCCGGGCGCACCCACTGCCACCACGGCGCCGCCTTTCATGGCGATCACGTTGTCCGCGTACCGGGCGGCGAGGTTCAGGTCGTGCAGGACGATGGCCACGGTGGTGCCCCGTTGGCGGTTCAGGTCCGTCACCAGGTCCAGGACCTCCACCTGGTGCGCGAGGTCCAGGTAGGTGGTGGGCTCGTCCAGGAGCAGCACCTCCGTTTCCTGGGCCAGTGCCATGGCGATCCACGCCCGTTGCCGCTGCCCGCCGGAGAGTTCGTCAACGTTCCGCTCGGCGAGGGCCAGCGTCTCGGTGGCTTCCAGCGCACGCTGGACAGCGGCGTCGTCCTTTTCACTCCAGCTGCGGAAGAGGCCCTGGTGCGGGTACCGCCCCCGCCCCACCAGGTCGCGGACCTTGATGCCGTCCGGGGCGGTGGGGTGCTGCGGGAGCAGGCCCAGGGTGCGGGCCAGTTCGCGGGCCGGCCGGGAGTGGATGTCCTTGCCGTCCAGGGTCACAGCACCGGCCGCCGGCTTGAGGAGCCGGGACAGGCCGCGCAGGAGGGTGGACTTTCCGCAGGCATTGGCGCCCACGATCATGGTCACCTTGCCCTCGGGAATCTCGGCACTGAGGCCGTCCACGACGCAGCGCTGGTCGTATTTCAGCGTCAGGTCTTTGGTGTTGAGAACTGCCACGTCAGGCATCCTTTCGGTTGGCCGTGACCAGGAGCCACAGCAGGAACGGGGCGCCGAGCGCGCCGGTGATCACACCCACCGGCAAAACGGTGCCGTCCAGCAGCAGGGGGGCAAGGTTGGCCGCAACGTAGTCGGCCGCGAGCACAATGAGGGCACCCACCAGGGCCGGCGCCGGGAGGCTGGCCTTTCCGGGGAAACGCCGCGCGATGGGGCCGGACAGGAAGGCGACGAACGAGACCGGCCCGGCTGCCGCCGTCGCGACAGCTGCGAGCGAGACAGCGATGATCACCAGCGCGAGCCGGGTGGCACCTACTTTGATGCCCAGCCCGGCGGCGGCATCGGGGCCGAGCTCCAGGATGCGCAAGGGGCCGGCGATGGCGGCCACGGCGGGGATCAGGACCGCGAGGGAAACGGCCAGAACACCGGCCCGGTGCCAGTTGGCGGAGTTGAGGGATCCGTTGAGCCAGACGAGGGCGTCAGCCGCGGTGCGGATATCGGCGCGGGTCATCAGGAAGTTGATCACGGCCTGGAGCGCCGCTGCGATTCCTACGCCGGCCAGGATGAGCCGGTTCCCGGCGGCATCACCGCGGCCGGCTCCGCGCAGGGTGCCGCCGGTGGAGATCGCGTAGATGATGGCTGCCACGCCAAGCGCGCCGCCCAGGGCTGCCCCGGAAACGGCGGCACCGGAGGCGCCGAACACCACGATGGCCACCACGGCGGCCGCACTGGCACCGTAGCTGATTCCGATAACGTCCGGGCTGGCCAGCGGGTTGCGGAGCATGGTCTGGAACAGGGCGCCGGCTAGGCCAAACGCGAGGCCGACCATGGTGCCGATGACCGCCCGCGGCAGTTTGTTCTCCATCACGATGAAGCTGGCGCCGGGGATCCTCTCACCGCCGGTCAGGTGGGCGATGAGGATTTTGAAGAAGTCCGGGATGGTGACGGTGTAGCTGCCCAGCAGGATGGAGACGGCGAAGAGGACTACGACGGCGGCGGCCAGGACGGCGGTCCGGCTCAAGAGCTGCCGGCCGCGGCGTTGCCCTATCACTTTTGGTCCCTCTGGCCCCGTTTTGGCAGCGTTAAGTGATGGGTCAACGGGGGATGCAACGGGTTTGTTGTTCGGCGCAAGTGTCACAACCCGGCCCCTTTGCCGCGGCGGATCAACCAGACGAACACGGGCGCGCCGACGAGGGCGGTCATGATGCCAGCCGGCACTTCACCGGGGAGCAGGACTACGCGGCCGATGATGTCGGCACCCAGGAGCAGCGCCGGCGCCAGGACCAGCGAGAACGGCAGGATCCAGCGGTAATCGGGGCCGGTGAGGAAGCGGACGGCATGCGGAACCACCAGGCCCACAAAGGCGATGGGCCCGGCCAGGGCGGTGGCCGCACCGCACAGCAGGACGATTCCGAGGGCGGTAATGCCACGAACCAGCCCCACGCGCTGGCCGAGGCCGCGGGCGATGTCATCACCCAGGGCCAGGCTGTTGAGGACCCGTCCGGTCAGCAGCACAATGGCTGCCCCGGCGGCCAGGAACGGGAGCCCGGCCAGCAGCACCGGCCAGTCACGTCCGGCGATGCCGCCCACCTGCCAGAACCGGAACCGGTCCAGGGTGTCCTGGCTCGAGACCAGGATGACGTTCATCAGCGAGTACAGGCCCGCATTCAATGCCGCCCCCGCCAGGGCGAGCTTCACCGGAGTGGCGCCGTCCCTGCCCAGTGACGCGATGAGGTAAACCACGACGGCGGCTGCTGCGGCGCCGAGGAAAGCGAACCAGACGTACCCGGACAGTGAGCCGACGCCAAAGAGGTAGATGCCGGTCACTACTGCCAGGGCGGCGCCGGCATTGACACCCATGATCCCCGGATCGGCGAGCGGATTGCGGGCCACGCCCTGCATGGCGGCGCCGGCCAGCCCGAGTGCCCCGCCGGCCAGCAGGCCGAGGGACGTCCGCGGGATGCGGGCGTGGACCACGGCGTGGTCACCGTTGGCAGGATCAAAGGCGGTGAGGGCCTGCCATACCGTCTCCAGGGGAAGCCCCCGGGCCCCGATGGCCAGGGAAGCCCCGGCCAGGAGGGCGAGTACAACGACGGCGGCCAGCAGCCAGGCTGCCCGGCGCCCGCTGGAAGCATCCCTCCGGAAAAGGGCACGCGCTCCCTTTTTCGGCACGGAAGTGCCGGAAATCCGCGGCTGGTGGGCCGCCGTCGTCGTACTCGGTGTCACGGAGCCGGTGCTACTTCGCTGCGTCCGCTGCGGTGGCCAGCTCCGGCAGGAACGTGGCCAGCGCCCAGGGCAGGCTCAACGGGGAGGAGGCGGAGACTGCCAGGACCAGGCTCTTGTCCGCGTCCGCGACGAAGGCACCGTCCTTGACGGCCGGGATCTGGCCGAGCAGGGGATCGTTCTTGATGGCGTCTGCCTCGCTGGCGTCCTCGACCGAGCTTAGGAAGATGTCGGAGCCGAGTTCGTTGGCCTTCTCTGCGGACCATGGCACGAAGAACTCCTTCGAGCCTGCGGACGCCTGCTCGGCAACCGGGGCGAGCTTCATCCCCAGGGAGGTCAGGAATTTCGGCCGGTTGTCATTGGCCGTGTAGATACCCGTCTGGGTGAGGTCCGAGGGAAGGGCGTAGCCGTAGATGAACGTCTTGCCGGCGAGCTGTGGGTACTCCGCGGCTTCTTCCTTGACGGTGGCCTCAGTATCGGAGACCAGCTTGGCTGCTTCGGCATCCTTGCCGAGGGCCTTGCCGATGATGGTGGTGGCGTCCTGCCAGGAGGTGCCATAGGCCAGCTCGGGGTGGGCCACGACGGGGGCAATCTCGCTGAGCTTCTTGTAGTCCTCTTCCGAGAGGCCGGAGTAGGCGGCGAGGATAACGTCCGGGGCGAGCTTGGCGATCTCGGTGAAGTTGATGCCGTCAGCCTCGGAGTACTGCACCGGGGCCTTGCCTGAGCCGAATTCCGCGCCGAGTTCCTTCAGCGCTGCGTCCTTCCAGGGGGTGGAGCCCTGATCGTTGCCGCCCCATTCGTTCTTGGGAACGCCTACGGGCACAACACCGAGGGCAATGGCAACGTCGTCATTGACCCAGGAGACGGTGGCTACGCGGGTTGGCTGCTTCTCAATGATCGTCTTGCCGTAGACGTGGTCAATGGTGACCGGGAACTGCGCGCTACTGGAGCTCGGTGCGCTGGAATCCGTGCTGGATGTTGCCGGGCCCGTCGAGCAGGCGGAGAGGGTGAGAGCCGCTGCGGCCAGGACGGCCGTGGCCTTGCCGGCTGATTTCAACAGGGTGCGGCGGGTGGTGCTGGGCCCGGGGAAGAGGGGGGAAGTCACGGAACTCCTTAAGTGGCGGAAGCGAACTCAAGTAAGGCTAGCCTACCCTTGGAGTGATTACGCAACGTTTCCGTACCTTATTCCCTTCGTATGACGAAAGACACACTTTTGGCGGCCGAACGGACCTGGACAGGCAAGATGCGGTTCGGCAGGACAACAGCAAGAGGAGCCGCCCCCCGCGGGGAGGTTCCTCTTGCTGCCTGTCAGCGGTAGGAGAAGCTCATCAGCACCGACTTCAGCGCCTGGCCTTCAGCACCCCAGTACCACGCTTTCGCCGCCTCATCGCCCGCGAACGGCGGACCGGTGAACAGCACGTCTGCGGTCAAAATGCGGTCGCCGAGCTTGATCGGGCCGTATTGCACCTGCCCGTCGGGCGAGACCGGCGATCCCGCCGTTAGCTCCATGCGGTAAGTAGCAGCCCCAAGAGCGTGATCAACAAAGAACGACGAACTGGGCGTAGGAACCGCAGCCCCGACCAATCCTGGCACCGGGTCCGTCTCGAGTACGAACCTGGAGACATTACCGGCGGTGGCGTCACCGACCTGGCTGTAGTAGATGGCGACCTGCTCGTTGCCGCTGGCATCAAAGACTGCCGCAGTCTCCACCGCAGGGGACGCTGAAACCTGTTCATGCTCCACACGCCACCCGTCCGGGTGGGCAAAGGACAGGCGGCCATCTGCGAAGGTGAAGGTCACCGGCCCGGCAGGAGCGGGAGAAGAGGTGGCGACGGGAATGATTGATGCTGGCGGGCTTGCCTCAGCCCTCTGGGCGGCAGTGCCATTGGAGGAACCGCTGTCACCGGCAGTGCCGTCGGCACAGCCCGTGAGGGTGAGGGCTGCGGCGGCGGTGAGCGCCATGAAGGTGGCGGCGCGATGTGCTGGGCGCATTTGCGGTGCCTTTCAAGGGAAGGCCGTCATTCTCCACGGGCGTCAGATGCAGGACCCAGCGTTCCACAAGTACCCGACCAGGAGGATGAAGGCGAGTGTTTGATGCCGACCAGCATGGCACCAGAACAGCAGCCTTCAACAGCTCTCACGCAATATATCCATCGATTTGTTATAAAGCCCGTCCGCTGATGACAGCTAGCGCAAAACGATGTCCACCGGGTTCGCTTCGGACCGCCACGCGCCCTCTTGCCCCGGCCGCGGCTTGATGACCGGAGCCGTCAGCACGCCCGAGCGGTTGGTGCGCCTGTCCCGCAGGATTTCGGTGACGGAGCCCAGGTGCCGGGACAGGTCGATGACGTTCTCCGGTGCAGCGAGAAGCAGCTGGAATCCGAACTCGTGCAGGGCCTTGATCCCGGCGCCTGCAAACTCCTCGGAAGCCAGCACAAAGGCCTCGTCCATCATCACGGTGCCGTAGGTGGTGAAGCCCTGCTCCGCGATGCCCAGCTGGTAGCTCAGTGCGGCCGCCATGATGAAGGCCGTGAAGCGCTGCCGCTCGCCGCCGGACATGGATCCGGTGTCCGCATGCATAAAGACCTCGGACTTTTTGGCACCACGGGGGCCTGTTGCCTCACGGTGCTCCTTGCACTGGATGAACAGGTGCCCGCGCACATCGAGCACTTCGGCCCGCCAGCGCCTGTCTTCCGGCGCCTGGGAGCCCAGCCGCTTGACCAGGGTTTCCAGGGACTTGTAGCGGGCGGTGAGCTCGGCGTCGTCGTCCCTTTCCACGGTGGCGCCGTCGGTCCGGGCGCTGTCGGTCCGCGCACCGTCCGTCTTTACCGGGCGGCTGTGCCGGGCCTTCAGGGCGTTCTGGATGGCGTCCTTGAACTGCTTGGCCGTGGGCGGCAGGGTTTGCTTGATGTCCAGTTCCAGGAAGCTGCCCTCATGGAAGTTGACCTGTGACAGGATGCCGTTCAGCGGCAGGATGCGGCTGGTGATGGAACGGCGTTCCTCATCCAGCAGGTGCAGCAGCGTGCTGAAGGATTCGTGTGTGCGCTGGTTGAAGAACTGCCGGAATTCGGCTTCCTGGGCGGGCAGCCCGTCGCTGACGATGGCGTGGTAGCGGGTCTCGAACTCACCCGCGGCGCCGATGCTGGTGCCGTGGTCCGCAGAAATAGCGCTGCCCCACTCGCGCACGAACCCCTCAAAAATCCGGGTGAGCCGCTCTGCCGTGGCCTGCCCGCGCGATTCCGCGGTGTGCAGCTCGCCGAGGAGCGCGGTCCGCACCCGGTTGGCGAGGTTGTCCAGCTCGTGCATTTCGCTGACGTCGCCGAAATCGGCAAAGTACGGTTCCAGCGCGACGACTGTAGCGTCCGACGGCGGCACCTGGGCCAGCCGCTCCCGCGCAGCTTCCAGCAGCGAATCAGCGGCCGTCAACTGCCGGTCCAGCGCTTTGTATTCGCTCTGCAGGACGGCAGCCGCCTCGGTGCTGGACTGGTGTTTCTGCCGCACCCCCTCGATGGTGGCGCGGAGCGGCTCCAGGTCAGCCTGCGCGGCCAGGGCGTCCTTCAGCCGCTGCTCGATCCTGGCAAGCTCCTCGGCCGCCACTACCGCCGAAACCTGCTCCCAGGGGCGATGGTCCTCCGCGATCCGCCGCAGCACGTCAAGCTGCCGGCTCATGCCCTGGTGCGATTCCTCGCGGCTCTGGGCCAGCTCAGCCGCTTTGGCCACCTCCTGGCGCAGGTCCTCCACCTGGCCGGCCACGAGTTCCAGCTTGGCGGCGTTGTCGAACCCGAGGACGTAATCCTGCCGGCTGGTGAACCTGTCGTCCTTTTCCACGGTGTGGCGGTTGCGCTTCACCACGCCGCCCACGCTGAGGCCACGGTCCAGCCCGGCGAGCTCGTCGGGGTCCTCCACGCAGGGGTAGGCGAAGTCGAGCGCGATGCGCTCGCGGATCCATGCCCCGGCTTCGGCGGCGACGCCGGTGGCGAGGATGTCCAGCTTGGTCAGCAGGTCGCCGTCGTGCACGTCCTCAAGCGCCAGCGCACCGCCGGTGAGCGGCCTGGAAACGTCGACGGCCCGCAATGCGCCGCGCACGTTGTGGTCATTGAGGTAGCGGGTCACCGCGGCGAAATGCTCGCCGGGGACCAGCAGGGTGGTGGCGAGGTTCCGGAGCGCCCGCTCGGCGGCGGGACGCCACTTTTCCTCGCCCTCGGCGAGGTCCATCAGTTCCCCGGCGAACGGCATCCGGTCCTCCGGAATGCCGGTGGCGGCGGCGATGGCAGAGCGGTTTTCAATGCTCGACGGCGGCAGCAGGGACTTGCGTGTCTTCAGCGACACGAGCTCCTGCTCAGCCGCGGCCAGCTCCCGCTTCTTCGTGGCGTGGGCGTCGAAGGCTTCAAAGCGGAGCTCCTGCAGGGCCTGGGAGTCATCCTTCAGCTCAGCGGACCGGGCGGCAGCCTGCTCGTGCGCCTGCTCCCAGCCTTCCTCGGTCCATTCAAGCTGCAGGCCGGCGTCGGTCAGCGCCTGGCGCGCAGCTTCCTCCACCTGCTGGCGGAGCTTCAGGCCCACGCGGGCGTTGTCCAGCGACTGCTCGATCGCGGAGATGGCGTTGCCGCCCTGGTTGTTGTAGTCCGTCTCCAGCTGGCGCAATTCCTTGGCCAGGCCGTCCCGGACCGTACGCTCCGCGCCGAGCTCCTTGGCCTTCGCCTGGGCAAGCTCCTTGAAGCGCGCCAGGGTTTTCTGGTGGACCGTGACCGCGAGTTTTTGCTTGTACGCGTCGAACTCCCCGCCGGCGAGGTCCCGCAGCCGGTTGGCGTCCAGCAGCGACTGCGCGTACTCCCGGTTCAGGCCGGGCACCGGGGCCAGCTGGTCACGCTGCTGCCGGACGTCCTCCAGCCGCTGCCTGATGGACATCAGGTTGCTGAACTCCTCCACCACGTCGTCCGCCGCCGCGAGCGTTGCCGGGGCGTCCAGAACCTGATCGCGGAAGAAGGTGTTGACGCTGCCGCCCAGGCCCTTGCCTGCCTGGATGACCCGCAGGAGCGGCAGGGCCTGGTCCGAGTTGATGCCCAGCAGCCGGCGGAAACGCTCCGCGAAGGCCTTATGCACATCAAAGACCTGGGCGTCCGGGAAAATGGTCTCCAGGGCAGCCTTCGTGAACCGTTTGTCCGCGATGCCTTCCAGCGCCTCCAGATCCAGGGGCACGTGGTCGATCAGGTAGAACCGGCCCACGCTCGACTCCGTGCCATTCTTCGGCAGGTCGAACAGCGCCGAAACCGTCACCCTGGTGCCGGCCGCGTTATCAAACGTCAGCGCGACGGCGGACCAGGTGGCACCCGGCCGCTGGAAAGCACTCGCCGAGCCCTCGCCCACGGCCTTGTCGCCCACCTTGCCGCGCATGTACGTAAACGTGGTCCGCTTGTCCTCCACGGCACCGCCCGAACGCTGGGCTGCGGCCTCATTGGACCTTGGCCTCGCGTCGAAGACCCGCAGCATCGCGTCGAACAGCGTCGACTTGCCCACGCCCGAGTTGCCCGTCAGCAGCGTCCCGTTCCGGTCCACGTGCATGGTGTGCGCCCCATGGAACGTGCCCCAGTTGACCACCTGCACCAGGGCAAGGCGCATCTGGCCGGGGTTCGTCAGGTCCCCGATCGGCAGCATGCTCGCGATGCTCATTTGGTTGCCTCCGCTTCGGTGGTCGAGCCTGTCGAGACTCTGGTTTCGGCAGGCTCAACCACCGGATCGTCGTCCTCGGTTTCGACAGGCTCAACCACCGGATCTGCTTCGAGGTCTATCAGGGGCTCTGTGCCGGTGGGGTCTGTTGTAGCTGCTGCGAGGGCTTCTATCTGCGCCGGGATGTCCCCGATGTTTTCGAACGGGAGGGCCAGGGGCAGGGCGTTGGAGATGGTGTAGACGTCGTCCAGACCGGTGGGGAGGAGGAGCTGCCGGGCCAGGAGCTTGGTAATGGCCCGGTTGACAACGTCCGAGTCCCGGAGCGCGTCCTGCTGCCCCGCGGGCTGGTAGTGGGCCACCAGGTCGGAGATTTCTTCGCGGGTGATGGTGGGATCTGTCTGCGCGGTGACGTGCCGGTCAAGGAGCAGGCGCATCCTTAGCAGCACGATGGTCTCAACCCGGCTGAGCGCACGCTGCTGCCGAAGGATGCTGGAACGGGTGCTGCCTCCGATGGCGTCCGGATCGACCGGGCGCAGTACGGCGATCTTCCGTTCGTGGTCCAGCTGCATGGTGAGGAACAGTTCGGACAGCCGGCTGCGCAGGATGACCTGATGATCCAGCAGGACGGTCCAGAGTTTCTCGTCCCGGCCGCCGTCCACGTAAGGGCCCTTGAGAAGTTTCACCAGCGCCTGCCGCACCTTCATGGACAACACACCGGTATCGCCAGGGAAAAGGGCGGCGCCGTCAACGAACGTGTCGCGGGGAGTTATTGAGAAGGAGTCGGGCCTGGTTCCGCTCACCACCTGGGTCACGTCGGGCTCAACCACCGCCTCGGTGACGGGCCCAACCTCCGGGGCGGCCGTCGTCGTCATGTCTTCAGTCATCGTCAATCCTTCGGGAGGGTGACCAGCGGCAGGTAGGCCCTGCGCGTGGTGCCGTCGATCTGTTCGAAGTCCAGGGCGTCCACCGCTTGGGTGTTGAAGGCAGCGCCTTCGTGCAGGGCGTGCGAGAGGAGTGCCCGGATGCTGTTGATGTGCTGTTCCTCCGGCGGCAGCTGCTGCCACGCCTCGGAGAGGGTGGACGCGCCGGCCATGGCGGACCGCACCACCGCGGGCTTGGCTTTGCCGGTCCTCGGCGAGCGCACGCGGTCGGAATCGCTGAAGGCAATGGGGTCGGCCAGTTTGGGCGGCGCCGCGAACTCGTCCGGATCAAAAAGCTTCACCATGGACAGCGACTCGAATCCCGCGTTGAAGAGCACAGGGCCAGGCACCAGGCCGGGGCGTTCCCGTTCGTACGGAAGGGACCGGATGGCCTGCTCCGCTTCCCGCAGGACCTGCCGGAGCCGGACCGACTGGCGGAAGTCGTCGCTTTGGACGTACGTGTTGAGGCTTTCGCTGAGCTTGCCGTAAATCCGCTGGATCTGGCTGTGCTGCTGCCGGAGTTCGGCCACCAGGTTCTTCAGGGTTTCCCGGTCCTCAGGCGAAAGGTCGTCCGCGAACTGCCGGCTGAGGACTTCGCCGATAGCAGACCGGAACCGCAACTGCTGTTGCGGGTCCTCAAGGAACGCGGTGAAGGAACGGAAGGTCCGGCCTTCCGGGCTCTGGCGGAGCCGCTTGTCAGCTTCCAGGACCTGGGCCATGGTGGCGCCCTTGGTCAGTGACTCCTCGATGATCTGGTTGCGCAGCCCGCCCACCAGCTCCTCGATCCGGTCACGCATCTTCTTGTAATCGGCCGGCAGGCTCGCCGCGAGGTCCAGGATGTTCCCGGCAGCCTCCACGGCTTCGTCGTCATCAAGCAGGCCGTCGAACTCGCCTGTGCTGATGTCCTGGATCAGCTGCTGGCGCTCCTCGATCTCGTCTTCCAGCGCCTCGAGGCGGGCGCTCTGGTCCGGGTTGGTCTCGTTGGCGAGCTTCTCCACGTCGCCAAGCAGCGTGCCCAGGCGGGAACCGTTGAGGGTGGAGCGGTCACTGGAAAGGCTGTCCAGGAACGCGAGCACACGTGCCGCCGGCTCGGTGACCTCGTACACGATCTGCCCGGACTGGTTCCGCCGCGTCAGGAACTGCCGCCGCGTCCACTCGTCGCCGAAGGTTTTCCCGTTGGCCCCGCCGCCCAGCCCGGGCTCCTGCCGCCGGAGCTCCTCAAGGAAGGAGTCGACGTCGGCATGGAATTCCTCGAGCGGAAGCTGCGGCCGGGTGCGGGCGAAGGATGCCTGCAGCACCGCGATCACCCAGGGTGCGGAGCGCGTAAGGGCCCAGGCAGGTCCTTTGGTGAGGAGCTCGAGGTCCCGGAGCCGGGCGCTGATGGCGTCAGCGGATGACCTGGCGGAGCGGGGCACACACTCTCCTTGGACTGTTTATATGGGCTGGGGCAGGGGCACTGATGGAAAAGTGCCAAGTACAAGGTTAACGCAGGCCCCCGCAACCACCCCGTGACCTACTCAGCCGTAGTATTTCGATCCAATATCAACAGTCACATCTGCCCCATCCGCCCCTAGCCTGGGCCGCAACCTGCCCCTACGCTCGTGCTTACTGACTTCAGGCCAAGCAACGTCGCAGCAGGGGGATTCATGCAGTTCGATCTAAGCTCGGTGGAAACCGCAACCTTGGTATTCATCGGCACGCTCGTATTCGGCCTTATTTTGGCGGCCTTCGTCCTGGTGGCGGGACTGGTGGCACTGGTGCTGCTGGGCGCCGGAAAGCTCAGCTGGACGGTGGTTTCCCTGGCGCTCTTGACAGTGGTCCACGGCATCAACGCGGGCTGGGAGCGGCTGGTGCACCACACGGCCGCAATCGACGCCGGCGGGGACTTTCAGGCGCAACCCACCCCTAGCACCGGAACCTACCCGCGGGTAATATTGAGAGACAGCTAAAGGGTTCTCCAACCCGGCGGATCCTATGGCTACGAAAGCCATCCGGCCAAGGAGATAACCCATGAGCTCCGCCACTGACAGCCCCTCAAAAACCACCACCAGCCCGGCAGCGGACGCCCCCACAGAGGACACCCCGGTACCGGCCGGCAAAATCGGCGCCGGCGTCTCCGCGGATGAGGCACGCGCCGTCGCGGAGGCTGCCCGGGAGTCCGGCTGGGACCGTCCCAGCTTCGCCAAGGGCCTCTACCTCGGCAGTTTCGACCTCAGCCTGGTCCACCCCTGGCCCACCCCCGACCCCGCAGACGTGGAACGGGGCGAGGCCTTTATGGACCGCCTGACGGAATACGCCGGCACCATGGACGGCCGGATCATCGAGCGCGACGCCCGGATCCCTGACGAATACCTCAAAGGCTTGGCGGATCTGGGCGTTTTCGGCATGAAGATTCCGGCCGAATATGGCGGGCTGGGCCTGTCGCTGGTGTACTACGGCCGGGCACTGGCCCTGCTGGGCAGCGTCCACCCAAGCCTCGGCGCCCTCCTATCCGCGCACCAGTCCATCGGGGTGCCCGAACCCGTCAAAGTCTTCGGCACTGCAGGGCAGAAGCAGGAGTTCCTGCCGCGCTGCGCGGCCGGCGCCGTCACCGCATTCCTCCTCACCGAACCTGACGTGGGAAGCGATCCCGCCCGGATGGGCAGTACTGCAATGCCAACGGACGACGGCGGGGCGTACCTCCTGGACGGCGTCAAGCTGTGGACCACCAACGGCGTCATTGCCGAGTTGGTGGTGGTGATGGCTGTAGTGCCGGCCCACACCGACGGGGACGGCACCAGGCACAAGGGCGGCATCAGCGCCTTCGTGGTAGACATGGATTCGCCGGGCATCACCGTGGAAAACAGGAACGCCTTTATGGGCCTGCGCGGCATCGAGAACGGGGTGACCCGCTTCCACCAGGTGCGCGTCCCCGCAGCGAACCGGCTGGGCCGGGAGGGCCAGGGCCTCAAGATCGCCCTCACCACCCTGAACACGGGCAGGCTATCCATCCCGGCCCTCTGCGTGGCGTCCGGCCGCTGGAGCCTGAAGATCGCACGGGAGTGGTCGAACGCCAGGACCCAGTGGGGCCGGCCCGTGGGCGAGCACGAGGCCGTGGGCAAGAAGATCGCCTTCATTGCCGCGTCCGCCTTTGCCCTGGACGCGGTCTTCGAGCTCTCCGCCGAACTGGCCGACGCCGGCCAGAAGGACGTGCGGATTGAAGCCGCCCTCGCCAAACTCTGGGCCACGGAGATCAGCTGCCGGATCGCCGACGAACTGGTGCAGATCCGCGGCGGACGGGGCTTCGAGACGGCCGAGTCGCTGGCCGCGCGCGGTGAACGCGCGGTGCCTGCCGAGCAACAGCTGAGGGATCTCCGCATCAACAGGATCTTTGAGGGTTCATCGGAAATCATGCGGCTGCTCATTGCCCGGGAAGCCGTGGACGCCCACCTGGCCGCCGCGGGAGACCTGGCATCCCTGAACGCGAGCCTGTCCGATAAGGCGAAGGCCGCCGTCGGCGCTTCCGGCTTCTACGCCCGCTGGCTGCCCAAACTGGTGGCCGGGGCGGGCATGGACCCGCGCTCCTACGGTGAGTTCGGGCGGCTGGCCAAGCACCTGCGCTTCGTTGAGCGCTCGTCTCGCCGGCTGGCCCGGCAGACGTTCTATGGCATGGGCCGCTGGCAGGCCAAGCTGGAACGCAAGCAGGCATTCCTTGGCCGCGTGGTGGACATCGGCGCGGAACTGTTCGCCATGACCGCCTGCTGCTCGCGGGCAGAGATGCTGCTCCATACCGCCCCTGAAAAGGCCGCGAGCGCCTACGAGCTTGCCGAGGCCTACTGCGAGCAGGCACGGGTGCGCGTGGAGGAGTACTTTGACCAGCTGTGGCGGAACACGGACGACGCCGACCACCGGCTCACCCGCAAGGTCCTCGCCGGAGATTACACCTGGCTGGAGGCCGGGGTGTTGGACCAGTCTGAAGGCACCGGGCCCTGGATCGCCGACGCCTCCCCTGGCCCGTCCCAGCGGGAAAACCTGCACCGCAACTACCGCTGATTCACGGGTCACAAAATAGTAAGCATCCTTGCTATCTCTGTGAAGCGATGGTTGAGTGGAGCCATGAGCAGCGCAACAAACCCCGAGAACCTGCCTCCGCGCCGAGCCCGCGAGGATACTGACGGCAACGGAAGCTACCGCGCCGCCCCGGCCGGCGACGATTCGACGCGAACCTTTGACCAGGTGCCGGCCACCGACGCGGGAACTACGTCCACCTACGAACAGGTACCGGCGGCCCGGAACGAGCGGGCTACGGCCGCGTACGCCGAGCGGGACTACGTCCCCGCGGCTGCGGCGCCGGCCGTTGATCCGAATCTGACGGACAGGCAGACCGCCGTGGCCCGCGAAAAGGAGCAGTTCGGCGGTATCAAGGTGGGCTCGGCGTTCTTTGGTTGGCTGACTGCCACCGGCATGGCCGTGCTCCTGACGGCCCTCGTGGCCGCGGCTGGGACAGCTGTAGGCCTGGCCACCAATACGGACGTCAATGAGGCGGTAAACCAGGCGGCCTCGAACAGCGGCACCGTTGGCCTGGTGGGCATCATTGTGCTGCTGGTCATCCTGTTCCTCTCCTACTACTGCGGCGGTTACGTGGCAGGACGCATGGCGCGGTTCAACGGAGTCAAGCAGGGACTGATGGTATGGATCTGGGCGCTGATCGTTGCGGTCCTCGTTTCCATCCTGGGGCTCGTGGCCGGGCAGCAGTTCAACGTGCTGGCCAACCTCAACAGCTTCCCGCGGATCCCCATCAACGAAGGCCAGCTCAACACCATGAGTATCGTCGCCGCCGTGGTGGTCGCCCTGGTGGCGCTGGTGGGGGCCGTACTCGGCGGACTTGCCGGCATGCGGTTCCACCGCAAGGTGGACAAAGCGGGCTTCACCCCGCGGGAAGATTACGACGACGAGTAGTCAGGCCAGGATCTTTCCGTCCAGGTAGAACCAGCGGCCGTTTTCCCGCACAAAGCAGCTCACCTCGTGCAGGACGCCGCGGTCACCGCCGTGCCGGTAGTAGGCCTTGAACTCCACCGTGCCCTGGACATCCAGCGGACCCCCGCGGTCGGTGGACACGATGTCCAGGCGCCGCCACTCGATCTCCGGATCCAGGTCCAGGTCCTTCGGGGCTTCCGAAGGGTGCCAGGTCCGCCGCAGGTAACTCTCATCAAGGAGCACGAATGCGCTGTAGCGGGACCGCATCACCTGCTCCGCGGTGGCTGCTTCTGCCGTTCCCGAATGGAACCTGCCACAGCACTTCCGGTACTGCTCACCGGACAGGCACATGCAGTTCCTGCTTCCCAGGTCCTCGGCCATCGGCGCTCCTGCCTTCTTCTCCCGGCCGCACCGCGCGGGCCCGGCATGCCAGTTCGACTATAGGCCCGAGGCCCTTGTCATATCGGATAACAGCTTTGAAACAACCCTGGGCGGCGCCGGGGGTCCGGCGGCGCCGCGCGGTAAAAATCCGTATGGTGGAGAAGGAGTTGTTGCCCTGGCCCCGTGGTGCCGGTGCGGGCTTCGCTGACGGCAGAGAGGAGAGATGACGTGGAACATCCGGATACGCTCATCCTCAACCTGACCTTTTTGGGCACCGTGGGCATGGCATTCCTGATGTTCCTGGTCCTCTTCCTGCTGGGCGTCATCACCCTCGTCCTCGCGGGGATCGGGCGGCTTACCGCCGTCACCCTGATGGCCTTGTTCGGGAGGCGCTTCCGCAGGGGAAACCATCCCCCCTTCCGCTCTGGCAGGCAGGCCACGGCAACGTCCGACGACGGGTCCCCGGCATCCGCGGCACCCGGCCGCCCGCCCCGCGACTGGCGGGCCGCGCTGAAGCCGGCTCGCCTGCGCAAGACGCTGCGCACCGCCGTCGTGCACCATCCCGCCCTGGCGGCCGCGCGCCGCGAGCCCCCTGTCCTTGCTGAGGATTGGGCATCAGCCGTTGCAGAGGCGGACGCGCGGGCCATGGCGCGGGCACGTGCCGCCGCCCCCGAAATCAAGCTTTCCGTGCGGGACCTGCCGGACCCGCATGTTCCTGCCGAGAAGGTGGTCGAAATCGCGCCACTCGTAGAGTCGAAACTCGATGACCCCCGTCACGCACACGTCGCACGGTCGTTTAAGAAGCAGGAACTTCCCCAGCCGCTGTCGCCGCTGGATACGGGATCACTTGTTTCCCTGTCCGGCCCGGTACAGGTGCTCAAGGGCAGGGCCACCAACGGCAAACAGCCCTTACCCTGAGCAACCATCTGGGTTAGCGTGAAACCCATGGAATTCAGATACCTCGGAAACAGCGGCTTCAAAGTCTCAGAAATCACTTTCGGCAACTGGCTCACCCACGGCTCCCAGGTGGAGAACGACGTCGCCTCCCAGTGCGTGCGGGCCGCCCTCGATGCCGGCATCAGCACGTTCGACACGGCGGACGTTTACGCCAACACCGCGGCCGAAACTGTCCTCGGCGAAGCCCTGAAGGGCGAGCGCCGCGAGTCCCTGGAGATCTTCACCAAGGTCTTCGGCCCCACCGGCCCCAAGGGCAAAAACGATCTGGGCCTGTCCCGCAAGCACATCATGGAGTCCATCAACGGCTCGCTGCGGAGGCTCCAGACGGATTATGTGGACCTCTACCAGGCCCACCGCTACGACTTCGAAACGCCGCTGGAAGAGACCATGCAGGCGTTCGCTGACATCGTCCGGCAGGGCAAGGCGCTGTACATCGGCGTCAGCGAGTGGACCGCGGAGCAGCTGCGCGAGGGCCACGCGTTGTCCAAGGAACTCGGCTTCCAGCTCATTTCCAACCAGCCGCAGTACTCCATGCTGTGGCGCGTCATCGAAGCAGAGGTTGTGCCGGCGTCCGAGGAGCTGGGCGTCTCGCAGATCGTCTGGTCCCCCATGGCCCAAGGCGTCCTCAGCGGCAAGTACCTGCCCGGCCAGCCGGCTCCCGAAGGCAGCCGAGCCACGGACGAGAAGGGCGGCGCCAAGATGATCCAGCGCTGGATGCGCGACGACGTCCTGGCCGGCGTGCAGGAACTGAAGCCCGTCGCGGAGGAAGCCGGGCTCTCCATGCCCCAGCTCGCCGTCGCCTGGGTGCTGCAGAACCCCAACGTGGCCTCTGCAATCATCGGCGCGTCCCGGCCCGAGCAGATCGCCGACAGCGTTGAGGCCGCAGGGGTGACACTGGAACCGGACGTCCTGAAGAAGATCGACGACGCCATCGGGTCCCTGGCCGAGCGGGACCCTGCGCAGACCAAGTCCCCGGCCGGGCGTGAAGCCTAGGATTCCTGGGTGACTGACGCCATGGACCTGGCGGACCTCGCTGTCACCGGTTCAACCGGCGGCCTGGGCGGAATGGTGGCACGGCAGCTCGCCGCGGCCGGTTCCGCCCAGCGCCTGCTGGTCCGAGACGCCGGCCGCGCGCCGGAGCTGGAGAACGCCAGGCCCGTAGTGTGCAGTTACGCGGACTCCGCTGCTGCGCGGCAGGCCTTGGAGGGGGTGAGGGTGCTGTTCATGGTGTCCGCCGCCGAAACGGAGGACCGGGTGCAGCAGCATTACGCCTTTGTGGACGCCGCGGCCGACGCGGGGGTGCAGCATGTCGTTTACACGTCCTTCTACGGTGCGGCCCCGGACGCCACCTTCACGCTGGCCCGGGACCATTACGCCACGGAGCAGCGCATCCAGGATTCCGGCATGGACTACACCTTGCTGCGAAACAACTTCTACCTGGACTTCCTGCCGCTCCTTTGCGGCGAAGACGGCGTGATCCGCGGGCCCGCCGGGGAGGGCGTATTTTCCGCAGTGGCGCGCGAGGACATCGCACGCTGTGCCGTAGCAGTGGTGCGGGATCCAGCAATCCACAAGGGCAAGACCTACAACCTCACGGGCCCGGAGGAACTCACCATGGCTGAGGCTGCCCGGATCCTCACCGCAGGAACCGGGCGGACCATCACCTACCACCCGGAAACCACGGAGGAAGCGTACGCATCCCGGGCCTCGTATGGTGCGCCGCCCTGGCAGGTGGACGCGTGGGTGAGTACCTACACCGCCATGGCCGCCGGGGAGATGGCCGGGATCTCCCCGGACATCCACGGGCTGACGGGGCAGGACCCCCTGAGCCTGTCCGAGTTCCTGAAGCGGCCGCAGCTGTAGCGGCTGCAGGTTTGGCCGGCGGGCGTTGACGCGGGCGTTGACGGGCCGGCGGCGTGGGCGTAAACCTGATGCAACGGGCGCTGCCCCGGGCAGCACCCGAAGCCGCAGGAATCCGAGTGCCAGCAGAATCGCAGCGCCATGACCCAAATCCAGCCAAATCCACAGTCCACCCTTCCCGCTACGGCCCCGAAACAGCAGGTGTCTGCCCCCGCCGGCCCCGCAGCCGGACCAACCACCGGACCGCTCACTCCGGAGGAACTCCAACTGGGCGCCCGCAACCACTCCATGCCCCTGGAAGCCCTTCGCCGTGATATCACTCCGCCGGGCCTCCACTACGTGCTCACCCATTTCGACATCCCGTTTATCGACAACGGGGCCTGGCACCTGCGGGTCAACGGCGCGGTGGAGCGTGCCCTCGAACTGAGCATGCCGGCGCTGCGCAGGGACCCCGCCATTACGGTGCCGGTGACGCTGGAGTGCGCGGGCAACGGCCGCTCGCTCCTGAAGCCGCGGCCACTGAGCCAACCGTGGGTGCTTGAAGGAGTGGGCACGGCTGCCTGGACCGGGGTTCCGCTCGCCTATCTCCTCGGGAAGGCGGGGATCCTTCCGCACGCAGTGGAAGTGGTGTTCACCGGCGCTGATGCCGGGATCCAGGGCGGCGTCACCCAGCGGTACGCTCGGAGCCTGCCGATCCGTGAGGCGATGCGTGCCGACATCGTACTTGCTTACAAAATGAACGGCAGCGAACTGCCGCCCCAGCACGGATACCCTCTCCGGCTGGTGGTGCCGGGCTGGTACGGCATGACGAGCGTGAAGTGGCTGGAATCCATCGAAGTGGTCACCGCGCCTTTTGGCGGCTACCAGCAGCAGGTCGCGTACCGCTACCAGGATTCAGCAGACGACGCCGGCACACCGGTTTCACGGATCAGGGTACGTTCGCTGATGGTTCCGCCGGGCATGCCGGACTTCTTTACGCGGAACCGGGTGATGCCGCGCGGTCCCGTGATGCTGCAGGGCAGGGCCTGGTCCGGGCACGGGGCCATTACTGCTGTTGAAGTAGGGATTGACGGCACGTGGCTGCCCGCGCAGCTGGAAGAATCTGCCGGCGGCTTCGCGTGGCGGAAATGGACACTGCCATGGGTGGCGGATCCGGGCGAACATGAGCTCACGTGCCGTGCCACCGATGCCAGTGGCGCCACCCAGCCCCTGGAGCAGAACTGGAACTACCAGGGGCTGGGCAACAATGTGGTGCAGCGGGTCAGCGTCAGGGTGGAATAGGCCCGGGGCGGTTCTAGGCCCGGGCCGGTTCAGATGGCGACTGCTCGGAGGAGTCCCGCTGCCGGGGCTATACTCGGTGCCAGCCATGACCAGCCTTCCTTCCTCCCCCGCCAGCGTCCGAATTGATGCGTGGCTGTGGGCCATCCGCGCATACAAGACCCGCTCGGCGGCAACCGCCGCCTGCCGTGCAGGGCACGTCCGGCTGAACGGAAGCCCGGCCAAGGCTTCTGCCACGCTCGTCAACGGGGACAGCGTCACCGTCCGGATGTCCGGTTACGAACGGATCCTTGAGGTGCGCCGGCTGATCAACAAGCGCGTGGGCGCGGAGGCCGCTTCCCACTGCTTCACCGACCACACACCGCCGCGTCCGGCAGCCCCCGCACTGGGCCTGCCGCAGCGCGACCGCGGCGCGGGACGGCCCACTAAGAAAGACCGGCGCGAGATGGAACGGCTGCGCGGGGCCTGACGGGCCTGGTTAGTTCTTCACCCGCGCGCGCACCAGGTTCGCGAACGGCAGTTTCCCGTACTCCTCGATAAAGGCTGTGTGGTACTCCGCTTCGGCTTTGCTGAGGGCTTCGGGGGGCAGTTCCATCCAGGCAATTAATAACTGCCCGGCGTCCTTGAGTTGCCAGACCAGGCGCCCATCCCAGTGCCCCGGCGGTTTACCTTGCCCGAAGTCCAGGAACTCCTGGATCTGCCTCCTCAGGCCGCGGTTGCCTTTGCTGCCTGGACCGGCCTTGCCCAGATAAAGGACGACGGCGGCCTCCACCCACGCGGCTGCAAGCTCCGGCTCCTGCAGCGACGGATCCTTCTTCTTAAATACACCTGCGGTGCTCTTCTTCAGGAAGTCCGGCTGGAACCCGTCCGGCCTCAGGACAGCGAAGATGCCCGTTCCCTGCGGGACCCGCGTGGCATCGAGGTCTTTGCCGGACCTAAAGCCCGCAAAGCCTTCATCTTTCAGGCCCTTCCTGGTGAACTGCATCCCTACATTGAACAGCATGGGCCCGGGGCGGTTGCTGCTTTATTCACAGCGGCTGGTTATCCACATAGGGCGCGAGGGTTCGTGCCTATGGCTGGGCCTGCTGGAAGACTTTGTTTATGGAAGCGGATCAGTTATCGGCAGGGGCGGTCCCGGTGGTGAAGCGTGCTGTGCCTTCTGTTGCTGATGTCCTTGCATTGCTGGCTGCTGTTCCTGTCGCTGACGACGGAGCCGGAAAGATTGATCAGATGCGGGAATTCGAGGACGTGAAGTCCGCGGTCGCCGCGAAACAGGCCCGGATTGCCGTTGCCTATGACCTTGAGGTGCGGCGGGAACAGTCAGCGGCCGGTATCCCGGCCGCTGAACTCGGCGCCGGGGTAGGCGCCGGGGTAGGCGCGCAAATCGCCCTGGCCCGGCGAGAGTCCCCGGCACGCGGCGGCAGGCTGCTGGGCCTGGGGAAAGCCCTGGTCACCGAGATGCCCCACGCGTTCGCGGCACTTCAGAGCGGGCAGCTGAGCGAGTGGCGGGCCATCCTGATCGTGAAGGAAACCGCCTGCCTGTCCGCCGAAGACCGGGCCGCGGTGGACGAAGAAATCGCCGCGGACACCGGCACCCTGACCGGCTGCGGGGACCGGGCCATCACCGCCGCCGTCCGCACCGCCGCCTACCGGCGCGACCCCCAATCCTTCGCGAAACGGGCTTCCCATGCCGTGGCGGAACGGACCGTCAGCCTGCGCCCGGCACCGGAAACCATGGCCTACCTGACCGCGCTGGTCCCGGTCGCGCAGGGCGTCGCCGCCTACGCAGCCCTCACCCGGCACGCAGACGCCCTCAAATCTTCCGGCGATGAGCGGTCCAAGGGCGCCATCATGGCCGACGAACTGATCGAACGCATCACCGGCACCCCGGGCGGCTACACCGGCATCGACCTCCAGCTCGTCATGACCGACCGGACCCTCTTCCAAGGCGACAGCGAACCCACCCGCCTCACCGGCTACGGCACCGTTCCAGGTGAATGGGCCAGGAAAGCATTCACAGGAGAACTGCTGGCCGGTGGAGGATCTGGCGTCGCCGCCATCGGACCAAAAGGTCCGGAGACGGGAGCACGTGGTTCCGGGCCTGTTGGCGATGCGTACAGTGCCGGGTTCAACGTCTGGCTTCGCCGGCTATACACAGCACCAACCAATGGGGAACTCGTCGCGATGGACTCCAAGGCCCGGCTCTTCCCGCCTGGGCTCCGCCGGTTTATTCAGGTACGGGATGACACCTGCCGCACCCCGTACTGCGACGCGCCGATCCGCCACCTGGACCACGTCATCCCTTGGCATGACGACGGACAGACCACCAGTGTCAACGGCCAAGGCCTCTGCGAAGCCTGCAACCACACTAAAGAAACACCAGGCTGGGCCGCAAAGCCGGTAACCTGGCCAGGGCAACGGCACACGGTGGAACTCCAAACTCCCACCGGGCACACTTACCGATCAACCGCCCCGCCCCTGCCCGGGGCTCCCTTGCCTGCGGCTGCTAAGCCGGCCTCCCGCCGTCGACGGAGATTACGGCACCGGATGAAAGCGCTCAAACGCGCCCATAAGACGCGATTACCGGTGTGAGCACAACCTCCGCAGCAGAAGGGAGACAACACTTCCCCTGCCCACCCTCTAGGCCGGAAGCGTAGAGTGGCCTAAGACGCCTGATTCTGGACGCCTTGCTGCTGAGGGAGAAATCGTGACGATTGACTGGGACGAAAAGAAAGCCCTGCTACAGGAACCGAACATCGCGAAGGTAACCCAGCTTTGCGACGAACTGATGGAAAAGAAGCCGGGCTCCACCGTTCCCTACATCGACCCGGTGCACGACGAGGATGAATGCCGGATCGTCAGCCTGCAGGTCAGCCCCGGAAAAGGCACCGAATCCGGCTTCGTCTCGCACTACAACGATGACGAAGCGGCCCGCCGCGCCACCCAGATTTACGAGCTCGCTGAGCTCGATTCCCGCTACGTTATGCCTTGGAACGCGTACCCCTGGGTCCGTGATCCGGGGATGCCCTCGGCGCTGAGCGTGCAGGAAAAAACTGATGGCCTGCGGCCCTTCCGCCAGTTCCTCAAGATCAACTCCCGGGTTTCAGCCATCATCGCCCACGGCACGGACGCCTCCACCTTCCTCACCCTGTTCGAGAAGACCTACCATTCGTCGCTGAAGAACAGCGGCATCAAGGTTTACAAGGCCACGGCCCTCGGGGGCCGGGCCTTTGCTGTCTCCGAAGCCAAACAGGAAGAGCTGCTGGCCAAGAACGTGGAAATCTATAAGGACGCCATGCAACGGGCAGGCATCCAGCACCTTTGAGCCCTTGATGCCAATGGATGTCCTCGATTGGCTGCTCGACGGTGACCCTGCCATCCGCTGGCAGGTCCTGCGCTACCTGACGAATGCTTCGCCTGGGGAGGTTCAGGCCGAGCGGGACCGCGTCGCCACCGAAGGCTGGGGCGCCAGGCTGCTCGCACTGCAGGGGATGGACGGTCAATGGGCAGGCGGCACTTACTGGCCGGCGAACGACGACGGCCCCGGCCAGCCTTGGACGGCGACCACCTACACCCTGCTGCTCCTGCGGGACTTCGGCCTGAACCCCAACAGCCGCGAAGCGAGGCATGCGGTAAAGCTGGTCCGCAGCAACAGCCGTTGGGAAGAAGGTAACCAGCCCTTCTTCCAGGGCGAAGTGGAACCGTGCATCAATGGCATGGTCGTGGCACTCGGAGCCCACTTCGGAGAGAACGCGGACCAAGTAGTTGAGCGGTTGATCCGCGAACAACTCGACGATGGCGGCTGGAACTGTGAGGCCGAGAGAGGCTCCACCCGTTCCTCCTTCCACACCACCATCTGCGTTTTAGAGGGCCTTCTTGAATATGAGAGGGCCACAGGGGGAACGCCGGGATCCCGCAAAGCCCGGCACCGGGGAGAGGAGTACCTGCTGGAGCGCGGGTTGCTGCGGCAGAAGTCCACCGGCGGGCTGATCAGCAGGGACTGGCTGAAGTTCTCCTACCCGACACGCTGGTTCTACGACGTCCTCCGCGGGCTCGACTACTTCCGGGCCGCCGGCGGCAACCCGGACCAGCGGCTGGAGGAGGGCATCGAAGTAGTGACATCCAACCAGCAGCCGGACGGCAGGTGGCTGCTGGAAAACACCCACCCCGGGAGCGTCCACTTCGCAATGGAGGACGGCGACGGACAACCAAGCCGGTGGAACACCCTCCGCGCTCTGCGCGTACTGCGGTGGTATCAGGGCGGCTAAGCCACGCCCGTGCTCACCCTTCCATCAGCCTGCGGCGGTGCTTCAACTCCTTGACCCACGCCCTGGTGACCAAGTCAGGAAACGGCGATCCGCCGTCGTCATTGCGCTTTGTCCCGGCTCCGCCCAAGCCACGAAAAGCCGTCCCCGACTCGAGGTCCGCAATCAACGGTCCCGACGCCTTGAGCGCGATCTCCGCCACCTGGGCGGCCGCGCGGTCCGCGAGTCCCAGCTCGGAGGCCCAACCCAGGAACTGGCGGCGCGAAATCCCCGTCCGCTTTCCGTTTATGGTCAAGGCAAGGGTCTTATCTCCGTAAACCACGGTGGAAGGGATGTCGTACACCGGGGCGATGGTCCACTCCCCGTGTGACTGCTGCACCATCGATACGTTCTTCGCGTGCAGGTCTCCGTTACCTGTCAGCCAGGCGTACGCTGCCTGGATCGCCAGGTTCCGGAGCGCCGGAAGCGGCGCGGAGCAGTGGTCCGCGAGCGCGTGGCACACCTGGCCGTACCCCACGTTGTACTTGTCGGCAGGATAGAGCTTCAGCACCTGCGCGCCGTCCTCAACGGCAAGGCGCCGAAGGTCCCGCAGCCCTGATCCTGGTTCTGTCCCCGGCTCTGGCACACGGTCAAAACGCTCCACCAGCAGCCCCGGCCGGCCGGCAATATCCCGGATCAGCTGAACGCGGCTGAGCGGGATCCGAAGCTTGGCGGCGTAACGGAACATCACCAGCTCGTTCTCGACGACGTGCGGGAACTCGGGCGCATTTAGCTTCAGGATGAACTGCCGGCCGGCATTGGCCACCGGCAGCGAAATCATTCCCGCGGACAACTTATCCTGTACCCCGGCGAGGGCTACAGGATCAATGAGGTCCGGATCACCGAGCAGCTGGTCAAAGTCCAAGGCCTGCTGCGGATCCAGCTGGACCGCGTGCTCATCCCTGTTCAGGGGTTCGCCATGCCCGACGATCTGAACGTCTCCGACAGGATTGCCGCCGGCTGCAATCAGGAGGGACAGGTCATCGTCCGCGCTGGTCTTGATGGAACGTCGCAGGGCGTTGAGCCGGCGGCCCTCCGGCAGCAGACCGGTGAAATACGGCGGGGCGGCCCCGGCGCCGGAGAGGACTGGTTGGCTGGTGAGCGGCAGGGAAGTGGCGACGGCGGGACCACCGGAGGTGAGATAGCCCGGCATATAGCTGAACCTGGTACCGCCGTCGTGCCGCTCGAGCCGCGCGGCGAGCACGCCCGCCTTGTAGATATCGGCAATGCGGTGCCTCACGGCCGGGCTTCCTCGGGGCTCGCCGTCATCGTGCCTTGCCGGGCAGAGGCGCCTGTCCGCGTAGTCAGCTGGAGGTCCAGACCGAGAGTATCCAAAAGCGCCAGGAGTGAGTCGAGCTGGACGCTCTGTTTGCCTTGTTCAACGAACCGCACGAAGCGCTCCGACACCCCGGCCAGCTGGGCGAGATCCTGCTGCGTCAGGCGCAGGATAGCGCGGCGGGACCGGGCTTCGGCGGCAAGATGGTTCGAAAAGGATGCCTTCATCGAATCTCCCCCTCCGGCACGAACGTTCCGATTAGTGATGCTGCCTCAATTCTATGGGCACCCCCATTCTGGTCAACAGCTATCTTTCGGAACGAACGTTCCGGAGAGTGGCGTGCAGACTACTGCAACTTGCGGCCGCCTATTTCCGCTCCTGCTCCAGCCACGGAATCCGCGCCGTCCGCAGGCAGGGCAGAGAACTCTCCCGATCTTGAGCTTCTCTTGAGGAAGCCTTGCGTCAGGACGTTCAGCATAAATGTAGAAAACTTCCAGGTTCTCCTAGGTTGGATCCTCTACGCCCTGAAGCATCTGGCCGTAAGTGCTAAGGAAAGCTCTGAATGAAAAACCTGATTGTGGCTTCGCTCGCCACGGCCGCACTGATTGCGGGATCCATATCAGTAGGTGCAGCTGCAAACGCAGATTCCGGAACGGTGGTGCGGGTAGTCGACGGTGACACTCTAATCGTCTCCATCAACAATGGTGATCACACCATTCGACTTCTGAATGTGGACACGCCTGAAACAAAGGACCCCAATCAGCCGGTGGAATGCCTTGGCCCGCAAGCCTCGAAGTACTTGGAAGAGACGCTTCCGAAAGGCACTCAAGTAAGGCTGGAATTTGATGTCGAACGGCACGACAAATACGGCCGCACGCTGGCCGGGGTTTTTGCTCCGGACGGTTCTCTCGTGAATGCCGAGATTGCAAGGGAAGGGCTGGGGATACCGGTGCAGTTCGGCGAAAACCGCAAGTTCCTTCCCCCCGTGCAGGCAGCCTATGAGGAAGCCCGGACCGCGCAGGCCGGCCTGTTCTCTGATGAGATCGAGTGCACGCTGCCCGCGAAGCTGGCAGAGACAACCAAAGCACTGGAAGAAGCAGCCGGAACTGCGCCGGCAACAACGTCGGCGGCCGCAAGCACGGCGGCGTCGGTACTGGTCACGAAGCTGGCCGCCGCCAAATCCCTCAGAGCCATCTTTAGCGCAACCAAGGACGCCAACAGGGCGATCTACTGGGCTGGGCTTTCCGTTGCTGCCACCACGGCCGGCCTCGCCGTTCTCGATAACAAGATCGCCACGGGGGAGCAGAAGAGGGACGAATTCAAGTCACAGCAGTCGACGTTGGCGGCAGCTGAAAAGAAGGCTGAAGAAGAACGGCTGGCAGCAGAAGCCCGCGCCGCCGCAGAAAAGAAGGCCGCTGAGGAACGCGAAGCCGCTGAGAAGAAGGCGGCCGATGAAGCAGCAGCCGCCGCAAAGACCGCTGCAGAGGAAGCCGCCCGCCAGGCCGCGGCAGAAGCAGAGCGGCTTCGGAGACTGCCCGCACCTGCGCCTTACGTGGCCCCGGCTCCCCGGCCATATGTTCCGCCCGCACCGGCGCCCTATGTACCACCGGCACCCTCCAAATACACAGGGCCTCGGTGTTATGCACCGGGCGGGAAGACCTGGAGCCCCTGCTAAATAAATAGCGAAAGCGAACGGGTCCCAGGCATTCTTGGGACCCGTTGGCGTCTGAAGCAGGAGTCTCTTATGGATTACTTGTCCGCCTCGGCGCTTTTTCGGCGCTCCTCGATGCTCTGGGCAACATTGAGGACCGCATCCTCCGAGCTGGTACACCTGATCGAGAAACGCAAGCGGAACGTTATGTACACCAGCTTCCTCGACGAACTCGGCGAGCTGGAGGAAATCAGCTCCATTTCCTGCACCTCAGGCCTAGGATGTCCCCATGACGGCCTTCGTCGACGGCCTCCTGAACGTCAGCCCGCTGGTGGCCTACATCGCCGTCTTCTGCTTGGTCTTCGCCGAAGACGCGTTGTTTGTCGGCTTCGTCATTCCCGGTGAGACGGCGGCCGTGCTGGGCGGGGTGGTGGCCAGCCGCGGTGAAGTGCAGCTGGCTGCCATGATGATCGTTGCGGTGCTGGCCGCGGTCCTGGGCGACACAGTGGGCTACGAGGTGGGCAAGCATTTGGGTTCCCGGTTCTCCAGGTCCCGGGCACTATCCAGGCACCAGAAGCAGATGACGAAGGCCGAAGACTTCCTGCAGCGCAAGGGCGGCTGGGCGGTCTTCCTGGGCCGTTTCATCGCCTTCTTCCGGGCAGTGATGCCCGCCCTGGCCGGCACGTCCCGGATGCCCTACAGACGATTCCTGGTTTTCAATGCGGCGGGAGCCCTTGTCTGGGGCGCTGGCTTTGTCCTCCTCGGGTACCTCGCGGGCAACTCCTACGAGGCAGTGGCGAAGGCAGCCGGCCGGGACATCGCCGTCGTGATCGCCGTGCTGGCCGTGGCCGGGCTCATAGCCTGGCACTTCGGTTCCCGGCGGCAGCGCCAGCGCGCAGCCCGCCAGCCGGAGAGGTAGGAAAGTTTGACAGGCACTGTGACGCCTGCCATATTTAAAGCGTGAACCTGTCAGACAGCCGGACAGCAGGACAGCCTGCGGCCCTTCCGCTCGCACGGCTTAGTGCTGCCGAAGCGGTGTTCAACGCCATCCGCCAAGACATCGAGTCCGGCCGGCTGGGAGTGGGCAGCAAGCTCAACTCGGAAGCAACTCTTTCCCAGCAATATGCAGTTAGCCGCTCGGTGATCCGGGAAGCACTCCGCTCCTGTACCGCGCTGGGCCTCACGGTAACCAAAACGGGCAAGGGCACATTCGTGGTCGCCAACAAAGTGGCCAACGATCTCACCCTGGGCCAATACTCGGCCCGGGACCTGACCGAAGCACGCCCACATATCGAGGTTCCCGCAGCCGGGATGGCCGCGGAGCGCCGCAGCAAAGAGGAGCTTGAAACCCTCCGCCACATTGTTGCTGCCATGGCCACCGAAACCGATCCGGAATCCTGGGTAGCCCTGGACTCGAGCTTCCACGCCGCCATTGCCCGCGCAAGCGGCAACAAAGTATTCGCCAGCGTGGTGGCGGACATTCGCGGTGCCCTGGCCCACCAGTCCGAAACGCTGAACATGGTGGCGGACCGGAAGCACGCCTCAGACGTGGAACACCAGGAAATCTTGTCCGCCATCGAGGCTGGCTCTGCCGAAATAGCGCGTGACGCCATGGCCCGGCACCTGCAGGCCGTGGGCCTTGCCCTCGACTCCATCCTTAACAACTAACGACCGCAACAAAACCACCCAAGGATCCCATGCCCTCCCCTGTGTTTTCCGCTGCCCGCACTGCTGCCCCGGCAGAACTGGCCCTGCCGCAGCACCAGCCCCTGGTCGCCGCAATTCGTGACGGTCTGGTGGAAAGTGTGCACTACGGTTCGGCGATTGCCGTTGCGGCTAACGGAGCACCTCTGGCGTCTGCGGGCGATCCCCTCGTGCCGTTTTATCCCCGGTCCTCTCTCAAGCCGCTCCAGGCCGTGGCCATGGTCCGCGCCGGGCTCCAGCTGCCGGCCGATCTCCTTGCCTTGGCCGCGGCAAGCCACTCCGGCGCAGCGGAGCACCGCGAAGGGGCGCTCCGCATCCTCGAGCTGCACGGATTGAGCGTCAGCGACTTCGAGAACAGCACCGACCTCCCCTACGGCGTGAACGAGCGCGAAGAATGGCTGCGCAACGGCGGCGGACCCACCCAGCTCACCCAGAACTGCTCCGGAAAGCACGCCGCCATGGCCGCCACCTGCGTCATCAACGGCTGGCCGGTAGAGGGCTACCTGGATCCCTCCCACCCCCTGCAGCGGCTTGTAGCCGAAACGGTCAGGGAGCTGACCGGTGAGGAGCCCTTCGCCCTCAGCACCGACGGCTGCGGTACACCACTGTTCGCCCTGACGCTCCGCGGCATGGCCCGCGCGTTCGGACGCATCGCGTTCGCTGCGGCAGACTCCCTGGCAATAAACGACGACGGCGGGCAGGCTGCCCAGAGTGCGGAAGCCGCCGTCGGACTCGCCATGCAGCGGCATCCGGAGATGGTAGCCGGGGAAGGCCGCGACGTCACCGAGCTGATGCGCCTGCTGCCGGGTTCGGTGGCGAAGGACGGCTTTGAAGGCGTACAGGTGGTGGGCCTGGCGGATGGCAGCGCCGTCGCCGTGAAGATTTCCGACGGCGGCGACCGCGCCCGCATGCCCGCCACCGTGACCCTGCTCGGGGCGAGCGGCGTGGACACCGCGCCGCTCGCCGCCATCGCAACCGCCCCGGTCCTCGGTGGGGGCCACCAGGTGGGCCTGCTGCAGGCCACCGACTTTTTGAACCAACCGTCCGCACCCGTCAACGAAGCCCTGTAAGGACACATGACTGCCATCGACACCGCCGGGAACCCAGCACAACCGGCTGCACCCACACGGACCCGGTCCGAACACGATCTCCTCGGGGACCGGGACGTCCCCGCCAGCGCTTACTGGGGCGTGCACACGCTCCGGGCGGTGGAGAACTTCCCCATCACCGGCCAGAAACTGTCCTCGAACATGCACCTGGTCCGTGGCCTGGCAGCGGTCAAGCTCGCCGCAGCCCGCACCAACCGCGAACTCGGACTGCTGGACCCCGAACGCGCCGACGCCATCGAGCAGGCCTGCCAGGACATCCTGGCCGGCGAACTCGCCGACCAGTTCGTGGTGGACGTCATCCAAGGCGGTGCCGGGACGTCGTCGAACATGAACGCCAATGAGGTCATCGCCAACCGCGCCCTCGAAATCCTCGGCCACCCCAAGGGCAACTACGCCCGGCTCCACCCCAACGACCACGTGAACCTCTCCCAGTCCACCAACGATGTGTACCCCACCGCCGTGAAGCTGGGCACCATCTTCGCCGCCCGGGAACTGCTGGACGCACTGGCCGAACTCGAGGAAGCCTGCGCCTCCAAGGCGCTGGAATTCCGCACGGTGGTCAAAATGGGCCGCACCCAGCTGCAGGACGCCGTGCCCATGACCTTGGGACAGGAATTCGGCACCTACGCCATCACCATCGGCGAGGACCGGCTCCGCCTCGCCGAAGCCGAACTGCTGATCCACGAGATCAACCTCGGCGCCACCGCCATCGGCACCGGCCTCAACGCCCCGGCAGGCTACGCCGAAACCGCGTGCCGGCACCTGGCCGAAATCACCGGACTTCCGCTGGTCACCGCCGTCGACCTCATCGAGGCCACCCAGGACGTGGGCGCCTTCGTGCATCTCTCCGGAGTGCTCAAACGCGTCGCCGTCAAGCTCTCCAAAATCTGCAACGACCTCCGCCTGCTCTCCTCCGGCCCCCGCGCCGGCTTCGGCGAAATCAACCTGCCGGCGGTCCAGTCCGGCTCCTCCATCATGCCCGGCAAGATCAACCCGGTGATCCCGGAAGTGGTCTCCCAGGTGGCCTACGAGGTAGTCGGCAACGACGTCACCATCACCATGGCCGCCGAAGCCGGGCAGCTACAGCTCAACGCCTTCGAACCCGTCATCGTCCACAGCCTCCACAAGAGCATCTCCCACCTGGAAGCAGCCTGCCGCACCCTCACGGCACGCTGCATTCGGGGCATCACCGCCAACACCGCGCACCTCCGCCGCACGGTGGAGCAGTCCATCGGCCTGGTCACCGCCCTGAATCCCCACCTGGGCTACGCCACCGCCACCGCCATCGCGCAGGAAGCACTCGCCACCGGCAAGGGCGTCGCCGAACTCGTCCTCGAACACGGACTCCTCACGGACACCCAGCTCCAGGAACTCCTCAGCCCCGAACGCCTCGCCAACCTCAGCAAGTAGTCCCCGACCGCCCCCTGAAGGACCCAGCCATGACAAACTCCCCCATACCCGACCACCTCATTGACGGCGGGCACGCGCACGCGTCCGAGACTTCCCTGCACGCGGAGGACAAGGGCTACCACAAGAACCTCAAGCCCCGGCAGATCCAGATGATCGCGATCGGCGGCGCGATCGGCACCGGCCTGTTCCTGGGCGCCGGCGGCCGGCTCAACGCCGCCGGACCGTCCCTGGTCATCGCCTACGCCGTCTGCGGATTCTTCGCGTTCCTGATCCTCCGCGCCCTGGGCGAACTCGTCCTCCACCGCCCCTCCTCAGGCTCCTTCGTCTCCTACGCCCGGGAATTCTTCGGCGAAAAAGCCGCGTTCGTCTCCGGCTGGTTCTACTGGATCAACTGGGCCACCACCACCATCGTGGACATCACCGCCGCCGCCCTCTACATGCACTTCTTCGGCAACTACATCCCCTGGATGGCCGACGTCCCGCAGTGGGCCTGGGCCCTGACCGCTCTCGTCGTCGTCCTCGCCCTGAACCTCGTCTCCGTCAAGGTCTTCGGCGAAATGGAATTCTGGTTCGCCCTGATCAAGGTCGCCGCCCTGGTCATCTTCCTCATCGCCGGCACCTACTTCGTCATCTTCGGCACCCCCGTGGACGGCCAACAAGTCGGCCTGAGCCTGCTCTCGGACAACGGCGGGATCTTCCCCAACGGCCTGCTGCCCATGATTATCCTCATGCAGGGCGTCCTGTTCGCCTACGCCTCCATCGAACTGGTCGGCACCGCCGCCGGCGAGACCGAGAACCCCGAAAAGATCATGCCCAAAGCCATCAACTCCGTGGTCTTCCGCATCGCCGTGTTCTACGTCGGCTCCGTCATCCTCCTGGCCCTGCTCCTGCCCTACACCTCCTACGTCAAAGGCGTCAGCCCCTTCGTGACGTTCTTCGGCTCCATCGGCATCCAGGGCGTGGACGTCATCATGAACCTCGTCGTCCTCACCGCCGCCCTGTCCTCGCTGAACGCCGGGCTCTACTCCACCGGCCGGATCCTGCGCTCCATGTCCGTCAACGGCTCCGCCCCCAAGTTCGCCTCCCGCATGAACAAAGCCGGCGTCCCCTACGGCGGGATCGCCATCACCGCCGGCGTGTCCCTCCTGGGCGTCCCGCTGAACTACCTCGTCCCGGCCGAGGCCTTCGAAATCGTCCTCAACGTCGCCTCCGTCGGCATCATCATGACCTGGGCCACCATCGTCCTGTGCCAAATCCAGCTCAAACGCTGGGCCGACAAAGGCTGGCTGGCCCGCCCCTCCTTCCGGATGTTCGGCGCCCCCTACACCGGCTACCTCTCCCTGCTCTTCCTGGCGGGCGTGCTGATCATGGTGTTCATCGAATCCCCGCTCACCATGCTCGTCACCGCCATCGCCTCCGTCCTCATGGTGTTCGGCTGGTTCGCCTGCCGCAAACGCATCCACGAAATCGCCGAAACCCGCGAAGGCCACACCGGCCTCTCCCCGGTGGTCGCGAATCCGCCAGCTGCGACATTCAAGAAGTAATCCCGCTCTAGCGCGTACGACGGCGGCACCTGGGTTCTGATTTTGGAGAACCCAGGTGCCGCCGTCGTTAGCTGTTGTTCAGTTCCTGTTCAGTGTGATCGTGTCACCACCATCGCCGAGCCACCGCCTCGCCGTACGGGTTCAGCTACGGCAGTCACGGATTTACCGTCGCGGCTGAACTCGATGGCTGTCGCGGCACCGATCTCCGCCGCGGATGTTCCAAGGGCACCCGGTGTAGTAAAGCTATGCCCGTACCGGGCCGACAAGACCTTCCCCGATGGCGAGTCGATGAATGCCTGTTCGGCCGAAACTTGGGCCGTGTTGCGCTGGGAGGCGCGGGGGGCGGCCAGGGCGTCCTCGATGCTCATGCCGAGGTCGATCCGGTTAATCAATGTCTGGAGAACCGTGGTGATAATCGAGGCTCCGCCAGGGGACCCAAGCGCCAGGACCGGCTGGTCATCCTTGAGCACGATAGTGGGCGACATGGACGAACGCGGGCGTTTGCCCGGCTGTATGCGGTTCGGGTCCGTTTCGTTGAACACCGGCGAGAAGTCGGTGAGTTCGTTGTTCAGGATGAACCCGCGGCCGGGAACCACAATGCCGGACCCGCCAGTCTGCTCGATGGTGAGGGTGTACTCCACCACGTTGCCCCATTTGTCGGAGACTGTGAGGTTGGTGGTGTTGATATTCTCGCTGTCCTTTTCGTCCTCGTGGGCACCAGGCTCAACGTCGCAGGCGCCGTCGTAGTCCACCACGTCTCCGGCCGCCACCGGCTTCGTCGCCGCGTGCAGCGGGTCGATCTCGCAGGCCCGCTCCTTCCCGAATACGGGGTCGAGGAGCGCCTTCGTGGGGACGTCGACAAAAGCGGGGTCACCCACATACTTGCCCCGGTCCGCGAATGCCAGGGCGCTTGCTTCCAGGTAGTGGTGCAGCACAGCAGATTGGTTGCTCGCATTGCCATCGCCTTTCACCAGGCCCGGCAGATCGAACGTCTCCAGGATGTTCAGTGCCTCGCCCACGGTGGTGCCACCGCTGCTGGACGGGGCCATGCCGTAGACGTCGTAGCCGCGGTAGTCCACGTGGGTGGGATCGCGGTCCAAGACCTTGTAGTCATTGAGGTCCTCGGCCTTCATGACGCCAGCTGGCCCAGGAACCGGAACCATAGGATCCAGAGAAGACGGCGCGTTCCGGACGGTGGAAACGATCTCTTCTGCCAGCTCGTCCTCGTAGAAGGCATCCATTCCCTCCCGCGCAAGGAGACGGTATGTCTGAGCCAGATCTTCGTTCTTGAAGGTTGATCCCACGGCGGGCGCATCGTTGTCCGGTCCCGGCAGGAAGAGCTTTCTGGTTGCTTCGAACGGAAGGAAACGATCCTTGTTTTCGAGGGTCTGCTTGCGGAATGTCTCGTCCACCGCAAACCCGTCCGTTGCCACGTCAATGGCGGGCTCCAGGACGTCGCCAAGGCTTAGGCTCCCCCAGCGCTTCAATGCCCGCTCCCACGTAGCAGCAGTACCGGGAACCCCCACGGAAATGCCGCTGGTCGCCTGCTTCTTGAACTCAAATGCCTCTTTGGTGCCGGGCTTTATGAACGCGTCCCTCGGCATCGCCGCCGGGGCAGTCTCCCGGCCGTCGATGGTTCTGACTTTGCCCTCCCGGGCGTCATAAAACACAAAGTAGCCGCCCCCGCCGATGCCGGCGGAATACGGCTCTGTGACGCCAAGGGTGGCTGCCGCGGCGACGGCTGCATCGACGGCGTTACCGCCTTCGCGTAGGACTTCGATGGCTGCGGCAGATGCGTCAAGATCCACCGTGCTGACGGCACCGCCGTAGCCCATGGCCGTAGGAGTCTTTTTGATCTCCTCGGCAGCCCCGGAATGTGCAGAGGCGGGGCTGATGATGGCTCCGGTGGTCACGCTCATTGCCAGCGCAGCCGTTATGGCGGCGGCCCGGCGTCCCAGAATTGGCATGATTGCTCCTGAAAGGGTTTTGAGTGATGTGGGTCACGCTACTCCTCGGCCAGTGGACACTCAACGGAATTCCCTACCCAACGGGCCCCCTCTAAGCGTCATGCAACCGACCGGCAACGCCCCGCGGCGCCCGGTTCGCATATGCTTCGCTGAGTAGCTCACGCTGGCTCAAGGACGAACCACAACAGGAGTAATGCTGATGACCAACTGGCGGATCAGGGACTTCCACTCATCGGACCTGGACGGGATCCTGCACCTCTGGGAAACCCTCAAGGCCCACAACGTCGAGCCGGTTTATGCCCTCTCCGAGGTCCTCGCATCCTGCGAGAAGGACCACGCCGTCGTGGCGGTGCAGGGCGACCAGGTGGTGGGCGCCGCCGTCGGACGCGCCGCGCACGACCAGGGCTGGATCGTTTTCCTGGCCACCCTGCCCGAATACCGCGGCCGGGGCATCGGCACGTCGCTGCTGGCCGCCGTCGAAAACCGCATGGCCCCGCATGGGCTGAACAAGCTCTCGGCACTGATGCCCGAATCCGAAACCCGGGTGGAAGCTTTCCTGGGCCGAGGCTTCGCCCTCAAGAAGAACCTGCGTTATTTCGAACGGACCATCCCGGTCCAGCGGCAGGAACTCGGCGCACTCGGCCAGCTCGGCGGGCGCGTCCTGGCCCGCGACCTGTGGGAAAACGTGGCCGGCATGCGCAAGGAAAAGGAATTGCTCGAACGCCGGCTCGTCCTTCCCCTCGCAGAGGCGGACCTTGCGGACGAATTCGGTGTAGTGCCGCCGCGCGCCGTCGTGCTCTTTGGCCCTCCGGGCACCGGGAAGACCACTTTCGCCAAAGCCATCGCCTCCCGGCTGGAATGGCCGTTCGTCGAAGTCTTCCCCTCCCGTCTCGCCGCCGATCCCCAAGGCCTGGCGGGGGCGCTGCGTGAGACGTTCCTGGAAATCGCCGAGCTGGAGCACGCAGTGGTGTTCATCGACGAGGTGGAGGAGATCGCCTCCCAGCGCTCCGGCGAACCACCGTCGCCGCTCCAGGGCGTCACCAACGAACTCCTCAAGATCATCCCGGCGTTCCGCGAACAGCCGGGCCGCCTGCTGGTGTGCGCCACCAACTTCATCCGCGCCCTGGACACCGCCTTCCTGCGCCACGGCCGCTTTGACTACGTCATCCCCATCGGACTGCCGGACCGGCAGGCCCGCGAAGCCATGTGGCAGCGCTTCATCCCTGCCCCCGTGGTGGATGCCGTGGACGTGGAGCTGCTCGTGGAACGCACCGAGGGATTCTCGCCCGCGGACATCGAGTACGCCGCCCGGAGCGCCTCCCAGCGGGCGCTGGAAAAAGCTGTGTACGACGACGGCGGGCTGGCCTCCGGCGGCACAGTTTCCGTCCGGGAGGCGGTACGGAAGGGGCCCTCCACGCAGGACTACCTCGACGCCATCGCCGAAACCCGGACCACCGTCAGCGCAGAAGTCCACCAGGAGTTCCTGGAGGACATCGACGCGTTGGGCCGCGTGTAACTTTGGTTTATGTCCTCCAATCCCCTCCGGCACGCCATGGCACGCATGGGCGGCCGGGACCCGCATGAGAAGCACCGGGCCGCGACACCGCTGGAACTCTTTTTCGACCTGACGTTTGTGATCGCGTTTGGCGTGGCCGGCAGCCAGTTCGCCCACGAAATCGCGGAAGCGCACTTCATCCCCGGCCTGCTGGGGTTCTCGTTCGCGATGTTCGCCGTGATCTGGGCGTGGATCAACTTCACGTGGTTCGCCAGCGCCTACGACACCGACGACTGGATCTTCCGGGTGGTCACCATGATCCAGATCGTGGGAGTCCTGATCCTCGCCATGGGGATCGAGCCCATGTTCCGTTCCCTCGTGGAGGGGAAGCACGTGGACAACGCCGTGATTGTGGGCGGCTACGTGATCATGCGGCTCGCGCTGGTGACTCAATGGCTCCGGGCCGCCCGGCAGGATCCGGCAGGCCGCGACACCTGCCTGCGCTACGCCAAGTACCTCGTGGTGGTGCAGCTCGGATGGATCGCCGTGCTCTTTATCGAGGCCGACGTTTCCACCACTCTGATGATGATCCTGCCCTTGATCGTGCTGGAGATGGCCACCCCTTATGCGGCCGAGCGCAAGGCCAGGACCCCCTGGCACGCGCACCATATTGCCGAACGGTACGGACTCCTGGCCATCATCGCCCTGGGCGAATGCCTGATCGGCGCTATCGAAACCCTGCGCGCCATTGTGGGGACCCACGGCTGGAGCGTGGATGCTGCATTGGTGGGCTTCGGCGGAACGGCCCTGGCCTTCGGCATGTGGTGGATCTACTTTCTGCTGCCCGCCGGACGGGCGCTCCACTTGCGCCGCCACAGGTCGTTCCTCTTCGGCTACGGCCATATTCCGATCTTCGCCGCGATCGCGGCCACGGGCGCAGGGCTGCATGTGGCCGCCTACTACATCGACCACGAAGCCCACATCAGTGCAGCAGCCGCGGTGGCCACCATTGCGGTCCCGGTGGCACTGTTCAAGGGCTCGCTGACCTGGCTGTACAGCGTGATGATTGGTCCGGACCGGACTGTTATCTCCGTGGCGGCTGGGGTGCTGATAACGCTGGCGGCTTCAGTCGGCCTTGCTGCGGCCGGAGTGTCCGTCCCGGTATGCCTGCTGGTGATTGTGCTGGCACTCGGTGCTTCCATAGTTATCGACGAGCGCCGCGGCTCCGAGCGGCTGCACCACGCCCTGGAAAAGCTGGAGGCGGAAACTAGCGCTCCTCAGCAGGCCTAGCCTCAGGCACGGCCGCGGTGGCGGCGTCCGTTTCCTCGTAGGACAGGTTCTCGTAATCCGTGGTGTCTTCCTCGTCCAGCCGGTTGTCCAGCTCCTCCAGCAGCCACGGATTGACGCGCGCGAGGATTTTCCGGACTTCCTCGACCTCGACGGCGGCGTACAGCACCGGCCGGGCGTCGCGGTATTTGGTGACTGGGGCTTTGTCCGGCCACTTCTCCGCCAGCGCCTGGACCCGCTCCGGCAGCGAGTTGTGGGCGTTGTCGGCGATCTTGACCAGGGCAGCATCGTGGTCCTCGGCGATCTCGCGGATCCCCGACTGGTAGTCGTCGGGGTTGCTGTGCAGCCGGTTGGTGACCCGTTCAATGATCTCCACGGCCCGCTCGGAGACGCCCATATCCAGCAGCGCCTGCCGGGTTATCGGAGTGTCTTCGGCGATGTCGTGCAGGTACCCCGCAATCCGGATGTCGTCGTCGAAGTCCGCCAGGGCGTCACCGACGGCGAGGACATGCTCCCGGTAAGGCCGCTTCAGCTTGTCCTTCTGCCGGTTGTGGGCCACCTCGGCCAGGACCTTGGCAGTCTCAACGGTGAACCTGGGGGCCGGATTCTGGTCCGGAAAATGCTCGTCTGACATATCCCAAGCCTAGGCTGGCCAGGACCCTACTGCTTGCCATACTTTCGGTGCACCGCCTGTTTGCTGACACCCAGGCACAGTGCAATGGCCTCCCAGGACAGTCCGGCCTGCCGCGCGCCGCGGACGAGGGCCGATTCGGTGCGGCTCACTTCCTTCTGTAATTCGGCGACGGCGTGCAAGGCCTCTGCCGGCTCCATGCCGTCCATCGATCCCACCAGCGTTTTCATCCGTTCCACCTCCATGCCGTCAACAATAGTTGACGCGCCTAATGGCGTCAACGAAAGTTGACACCCCATACCCACGGCTCCCTGGGCAACCCGGCCGGATTGAAAGCGTTCAGCGCCTGTTCCAGGGATCCGGCCGGAAGCCCCAACGATTCCAGCAGCCGGTCCCGCACTGCATCGGAAGAAACGCCAGCACCAGCCAGGTCTTGCAGCGTCACCGCGCCGTCCCGCTTCGCCAGCCGAACGCCGTCGTGGTTCACCACCAGGGGGACATGCGCATATTCGGGAACAGGAATATTCAGGAGCGAGGCGAGGTAGGCCTGCCGCGGCGTTGACGGGAGGAGGTCGTCGCCGCGGACCACCTGGTCGATGCCCTGTTCAGCGTCATCCACCACAACGGCGAGGTTGTACGCAGTCACTCCATCGTTCCTGCGGAGCACAAAGTCATCCACCATGCCGGTGTAGGTTCCGTGCAGCACATCATGCACGGTGTATTCCGAGACGCCTGCCCGAAGCCGGACGGCAGCGGGCCGGGTGGAACGCTTGAACTCCAGCTCAGCCGGGTCGAGGTTCCGGCAGGTCCCCGGATAGGCGCCCTGAGGCGCATGGGGAGCCGAGGCCGCCTCCTGGATTTCGCGGCGCGTGCAGAAGCATTCGTAGGTGAGGCCGGCGGTCTGGAGCCTGGAAATCGCTGCGGTGTACAGGGAGCCCCGGGCGGTCTGGCGTACCACCTCGCCGTCCCAGGTCACGCCAATCGCCGCCAGGTCCCGCAACTGCTCCGCCTCCGCGCCGGACCGCGCCCGGTCCAGGTCCTCCACCCGCAGCAGGAAGTTCCGGCCGGTGGAGCGGGCAAACAGCCATGCCAGGATCGCAGTCCGAAGATTTCCTGCATGAAGCTCACCGGAGGGGCTGGGGGCAAAGCGGCCGGCGGAGGTCATGGATCCAGCCTATGCGGGAGGCAGGCGCGCGGGGACAAACACAAGAGCCCCTCAGCTACCGATGACTTCGGGAGTCCGACGTCGGTAGCTCAGGGGCTCTTGCTGTGGTTGCTTCAATGACCATGGTGTGAACAAGCGTCAATCAGCGGCAGCCTCCTTGCGGGAAGCGGTGTCCAGTTGCCGGGTGATGTGCCGGGGAACCTGTAGCCTGCGGGAATCGGCGGTAGCCTTTGCCCTTGTTGCCACAATTTCAGCAGACATCCTACAGTTAGGGCAACCAGCGGAACCTGAGATGATCAGTTTGACCAATCGTGGAGCCTCCAACCGACAGGAAATGATCAGATTGCAGGAACTGGACGCCACGGACAGGCGGATCCTGAGTGCACTGGACGACGACCCCCGCGTTCCCATCATGGTGCTGGCGCAGAAGCTGGGCCTGGCCCGCGGAACAGTGCAGAGCCGGCTGGAGCGGATGACGGCGTCCGGCGCCTTGCGGCCCAACAGCAGCAGGGTGCTTCCTGCGGCGCTCGGACGGGGGGTGGCCGCCGCGGTCAGTGCTGAGTTGGACCAGAGCCACCTCAACGAGGCCATCACTGCGCTTCGGAAGATTCCCGAGGTCCTGGAATGCCATGCACCGGCGGGCGACACCGACCTGCTGATCCGTGTGGTGGCCACCAGCCCGGACGACCTCTACCGGGTGTCAGAGGAAATCAGGCTGTGCCCGGGAATCGTCCGGACCTCCACCAGCATGTTCCTCCGCGAAGTGATCCCCTACCGGACCACCGGCCTGCTGAAGGAATAGCCGCGGGCGGGGAGCTCTCCCCATCGCCTCTTCGCCAGGCGGCGGTTAGGCTGGCACGGGAGTCCAAACGGGGGGAAGCATGGCAGGGAATTTTTACGGTGCTGACCTAGTGCAGCTACGGCAGCTTGCCAAGGACCTTGCCGGCGGCGCTAACAGGCTGAACGCCCTGGGCCAGCAGCTCGGCAGCAGCATCAGCTCCACTGCATGGAGGGGGCACGACGGCGAGCGCTTCCGAAGCGAGTGGACGTCCGCCCATCTGCGGTTCCTGAAGTCCGCAACGGCAGGGCTGGAAGCGGCGTCAAAGGCGCTGCTCGCCAACGCGGACGAGCAGGAGAAGGCCAGCACCCGCGGTGGCTCGGGCGGGCCCGGCGGCGGGAGCGGAGGTCAAGGCGGCGGTTCGGGTACCGCCCAGGACCTGACGGACACCCTGAACTCCATGACCCCTGACGAACGCCGGGAATACCTCCAGAGCGAAGAATTCAAACAGTGGGCGCTGGCCAACCCTGACGCCGCCAAGGCCGCCATGGATTCTGCGGCAGACTCTGGCCTGATCACCAGGAACTCCAAGGCCTACCGGGACTTCCTCAGTTCCTACTGGAACCAGCAGGCCATGCTGGATATGGGCATTGACCTCCAGGACTGGGACACCTCAAAGGGCACCGAATACAACTGGGAAACCACCAGGAAGGTCTACGACTTCTACGGCCAGGCCTACCTCGCCAACCCTGACCTGCAGTGGGCCGGCATGGCCAACATGATCGGGCCGTCCTTCGCCGGCGGCTTCAGGGACATGGCCATGCTCCGGGATCTCGCCCAACAGATCGCGGACAACCCCGCGTCGGACATCCCGCTCCCCGTCCTGGACCAGATCGAACAGCTCGCCGGGATGACGGACCAGGAAATCCGCTTCTACGAAACCAGCATGCTGGACATGAACAAGGAAATCTTCCTGGACCAGGCCCGCCAGCACCAGGCCTACATGGACGGCGGCCTGGCCGAGATCAACAGGCTGCGCGACTCGGGTGCCATCGATCCCGGTACCGCGGAGGAGTGGGCAAAGATCGATTCCGGAGACCCCGGGCTTGTCCGGGAGGGCAACACGGCCCTGCTCTACCGTGAGCAGAACGAGATCATCGCCGACGACTACGGTTCCATGCGCAACCACCCGGGCGGCGAGGCTGTGACCTACATGGTGACACTGGCCGGCGAGCCCTCCATTCCCGGCGCGAAGAGCTACGCGGAAGTGTTCCCTTTCGAGTTCAGCGTTGAGAGTCCCGGACCGGAAAACGTGCCCTTCACCAACTGGGACAACCCCACACAGTTCCGCACCGACTTCACCACGGGTTTCCCCGACGGCAACATCTCCGACGCAGACCAGCGCTGGGCGCTCATCCGGCAGGATACGCTGCCGGCCTACCAGGACCTGCTGGCCACCGATCCTGCCCGGGCCCGGCAGGTCATCGCCTCGGACTTCGATGACCGGGTGGAACAGTACAGGCCTACCAACAACATCCCCGGGATCATGGACCGCTTCCTGGACCGCTTCGACGCGGAGGTCCACCAGTGACTCCATTACGCGGAAACGCAACCACCCGCTTAAGGCGCCAGGCCGCCGTCGTACTCCTGGCACTCGCTGCAAGCCCCGCGTTGGCGGGATGCCAGATCAGTGGGCCAGCCGCCGAACCGACCTCTCAAGGGAGCACCGTGAACACCTCCGAATTCTCCACCCTCGACGCAGCCGGTGTGGCCGCGATCCGTGACTCCAAAACCGCACGGCTGGACATGACGTCCGGGCGGCTCAGCAAGGACGACGTCCGCGTGACGCAGGACAGCTATGGGCCCGAAATCAACACCAAGGACTCGGGCAAAATCAGCCTGATCATCGCCGCACCGTCAGGCGAAATCAGCGGGGAGACGGACCGTATCCGTTTCAACACCACGGATCAGCGCAGCGATTTCAGCGAGGTCACCTACTTCCTCACGGCGAATACGCCCAAGGAGTACTTCCAGCTCATCCGCGAGGGCGTCGACCGGTACGGCATTTCAGCCGACTCAGCCGAAGAGTGGATCAGCAGCACCCAAGCTGACCCGGGTTCGAAGAGCGATTTCTCCATCACCTCCGGCCGGTCCACCGGGCTCGACGTCAACTACGACCTGCGGTACGACGGCGGCAAGGACACCCAGGTGATCATTGTCCACATCCGCCCGGTGAGCTAGGCCGGGCTTCAGCAACGTCCCTAGACCGGCGGGCCGGCGTTGGACTTCAGGTTCTTCATCACCAGGGTGGACGTCAGCCGCTCCACCCCCGGCAGAGACGTGAGTTCGGCGTCGTAGAAACGCTGGTAGGCGGGCAAGTCCTCGGCGATGACCTTCAACAGGTAGTCGGGTGAGCCAAAGAGCCGTTGCGCCTCCACGACATTCGGATTCTCCGCCACCCGGTTTTCGAAGACCTCCATGGTGGCGCGGTCCACCTGGCGCAGGGTGACAAACACAATTGCCTCAAAACCCAGTCCCACGGCGGAGGGATCAATGTCCGCCCGGTAGCCCCGGATCACACCTGATTGCTCCAGGTCACGCAGCCGCCGGTGGCACGGGGCCACCGTCAAACCGACCTTGGCGGCGAGCGCCGTGGCGGTCATCCTGCCGTCTTCTTTGAGGTGGCGCAAAATATTTCTGTCGATGTGGTCAATCACGCAAGAAGCTTACCGCCATACGACCGATACGGGCGAAAAAGGACAGCACTTCTGCGGCCAAAGTATCTAGGGTTTGTCCTGACGCACCATGTGGCAGGAGAAAGAATGAATCCGGAGCTGTTTTTGGCCTTTGTGCTGGTGGCGGCCGCCTTGGCATGCACCCCCGGCGTGGACTGGGCGTACTCCATTGCGGCCGGGCTCAGGCAGCGGAGTTTCGTGCCGGCCGTGGCAGGGCTTTGCGGCGGATATGTCCTGCATACGGTCCTGCTGGTGGCGGGACTGGCGGCCCTGCTCACGGGGATGCCCGGCGTCCTGGGCTGGATCACGCTGGCCGGCGCGGCGTACTTGTTGTGGCTCGGCATCAGCACGCTCCGTTCCTGGCGCGAAGCCAGCTTCACTGCCGGGGCTGGCACTGGGGGCAGCACCAGGCTCCGCACATTCCTTCAGGGCATGGGCACCAGCGGCATCAACCCCAAGGGCCTGCTCTTCTACGTGGCGCTGGTTCCCCAGTTCGTGAGCGCCGATGCGTCCCTTCCCGTGCCAGTGCAGTCGGGCCTGCTGGGGATGACGTTTGTGCTGCTCGCGGGCCTTGTGTACACCGCCGTCGCCCTGCTCTCCCGCACCCTGCTGCAGAGCCGGCCGGGAGCCGCCCGCCTGGTGACCCTTGCCAGCGGAGTGATCATGGTGGTGCTGGGTGCGGTACTGCTCGGCGAGCAGCTGCTGCCGGTTGTTACGGCGAAGTAAGGCCCCTTTACTCGTCGCTGAGCTTCTTCCAGTCCTGTTCCCAGATCCGGCGCATCTCCTCGTCCTTGCGGATGGGTACCGGCGCGGCGATCTCCCTCTGTGGCACGGGGTCCTCCCGGCGCCGGCCCCAGTCACGCGGGTTGAGCGAGCGCCGGCTGGAGTCCAGCACCAGCAGCGCCCGGTCCGTGAGGGCGTCATTGCGCAGCGTCAGGTGGGTCTTGCGCCGGCGCAGGACCTCGGCGAGCGCCTGGTGCGCCGCCTCGTACCGGCCTTCGCGCCGCAGGGCCCGCGCCCGCACCAGCAGCAGTGCGGCGGAGAGATCGTCGGCATTGAGCAGGCCTTCGGTCCAGTCGATCACCGTCCGGCTCCGGCCCAGGGTCAGCGCCAGTGAGCAGCGCGCCAAAGCCATGGGGAGCGACGGCGGCAAGCCGGCCAGGGCGTCCAGCGCAGCTTCCGTGCGGCCCGTCTCGCGGAACGAGTGTGCCAGCGCAAGGAATACCGACTCCTCGCTGAACAGGACCGGAATCTCCACGCGCTCGGCGAGTTCGATCCGGGTGACGATCCGGGTGAGGTAGCTGGACGAATAGCGGTTCGCTTCTTCGTCGTTCCTGGTGGTGAGCCCGCGCTGCAGGAGTTCCGATGCGCGCAGGTAGCCGCCGTGCTTGTACACGAGCAGCCCGGACATGAGGTAGCAAAGTCCTGCCCAGCCGGGGTAAGTGCGGGCCAGCGTGATCAGCCGTTCGGGCTCACGGCTGGTGAAGACGGCCTCGTGCACTGCCCTGGCCGGCTTGGGCAGCATCCGCTTGAGCCGGGGGATCTCCCCGTCCAAGGAGATCAAGGCGGGGTGGCGCCCGCCGAGCACACCGGTGAGCAGGCCGCCCACTCCGCCGGCAAGGTCATGGACGGGTGTGCGCAACTGGGGCTCGCCGAACGGTGTGAGGTCGCGGCTGTCCCAGTAGATCGGTGCAGGGTCCCCGGCGGTCATCCCTCCATGCTAACCGGGTCTTCCGGCCCGTTGGATGCCCGCCGGGACGAAGGGTCTCAGCCGCGTTCCATAAACCATTCGGTGAAGGCGGAAGCCCGGCCACCCGGGTCCAGCCGAATGACCCAGAGGTTGTCGTACGTGGGCCGGCCCCCCGAATAGGCAGTGACACCCTGGACGAAAGCGGTGCCGGCGTCCACGGCCAGCAGCTCCCAGCTGAACGTCCAGTCCCCTGGTACATCCCGGGCGGCGAGCCAGGCATCGACGATGCCGTCCTGCCCCTTCCAGGCATGCGGATCGTTGGGCCGTGTTTCGTACACAGCGTCCTCGGTAAAGAGGGCACGGATGTCCTCGGCCGGTTGTTCGTCCATGCTGCCTGATACTTGTCCATCCAGGCCTGCACGCGCTCCCGTGCTGAATCCCGCTCCGTCATGCTGCCGTTCTACGCCCAGCCCCACGCGGGCGCAAGCGTTTCAGCCGTTCGCAGCGGCGACCCACACGCCGATCACCCAGGTGCTGGCCGCGAGGCAGGCCAGGCCGAACTCGGCGAGCATTCCCAACCCCGTTGCTTTCAGGGCGGCCCAGCTGGAGGTTGCTGCGCTTCCGAGGTTCCTGGTGCGGGCGAGTTCGCTGAGCAGCAGGCCCGCGGCGAAGCCCACGAAGAGTCCCACCACGGGGATGATGAACATTCCCGCCACTCCGGCTACCAGCCCTGCCACGATGCTTAAGCTGGGGATAGCGTGCTCCTTCAGCTTCCGGCCCGTGAGGACAGCACTGGCGGCCATGCCTGCCACCACGAACACCATGGCAATCGCGAACACCACCCAGCCTGCGGTGCCGGCGCCGCCCCAGATGGCCCATGCCAGCAGGCTTGCGCCGATCAGGATGCTGCCCGGAAGCACCGGGATGACTGTGCCCGCCACGCCGACAAGAATTGCCAGGCCGCACAGGATGGTCACCAAGGTTTCGGAATTCATGCACCCCAGTCTATGGTTGGCGCCCACTTAACCCCCGACGGCGGCACCTCCCCCGCAGGAGAGGCACCGCCGTCGTACATCCGGTGAGGGAAGGGCCGCTACTCCGCTTCCACCGCGGCGGCGACGGCTGCGGTCACAGCGGGCGCAACACGCGGATCCAGCGGGCTCGGCACGATGTAGTCCGCCGAAAGGCCTTCCGCTGCAAGCTCCGCGATGGCGTAGGCAGCCGCGAGCTTCATCGCCGGGGTGATGCGGCGGGCACCGGCGTCAAGGGCGCCGCGGAAGATGCCCGGGAAGGCCAGCACGTTGTTGATCTGGTTGGGGAAGTCGCTGCGGCCGGTGGCCACCACGGCGGCGTACTTCACGGCGACCTCGGGCAGGACCTCGGGGTCCGGGTTGGACAGCGCGAAGACGATGGCGTCCTGGTTCATCAGCGCGAGGTGCGCTTCGTCCAGCTTGGAGGAGGAGACGCCGATGAAGACGTCGGCTCCGGCGAGGGCTTCGGCCGGGCCGCCTTCCACGCCGCGGGGGTTGCTGCGCCCTGCGATGTCCGCCTTCTTGCTGGCAGGGTCCGCCGCAAGGTCCTTGCGGCCGGCGTTGATGATGCCGCGGGAATCCAGCAGCACCACATCGTTAATGCCGGCGGCCAGCAGGATTTCGGCGACGGCAATGCCGGCCGCCCCTGCACCCGAGACCACCACGCGCAGGCTGTCGAGTTCGCGGCCCGTCACCTTGGCGGCGTTGGTCAGGGCAGCGAGGGCAACCACGGCGGTGCCGTGCTGGTCATCGTGCATCACCGGGCAGTCCAGCGCTTCGATGAGCTTTTCCTCGAGTTCGAAGCAGCGCGGTGCGGAGATGTCCTCGAGGTTGACGGCGCCGAAGCTGGGGCGCAGGCGGACGAGGGTTTCCACGATTTCGTCGACATCCGTGGTGTTGAGGACCAGCGGAATGGAGTCCAGGTCGCCGAAGGTCTTGAACAGGGCGGACTTGCCTTCCATCACGGGCAGCGAGGCGCTCGCTCCGATGTTGCCCAGTCCCAGGACGGCCGTGCCGTCACTGACCACTACCACCAGGCGCTCGGCCCAGGTGAGGGTGCGGGCCAGTTCAGGTTTGGCGTGGATGGCGCGGCTGACTTCGGCCACTCCCGGGGTGTAGGCGATGGACAGGTCGCGCTTGGTGGACAGCGGGACGGTGCTGGCGATGGAGAGCTTGCCGCCCTGATGGGCGTCGAAGATCTCGGCTTCGCTCAGCGCGGTGGCTGCGGAGTTGTCAGTGGCTGCAATTGCGTCAATGGACACGTCGTTGTCTCCTGGTGCTCGCCGTGGGCACACGGCACATGGTGCTCAGGCCCGAAAGAACCTGAGGCATTGGAAGAGGTGCGGCGGATTACCCAAGGGTGGCGGGTCCGATGGAGCTTCGGGGATACTCCCTGCTGCTCCGTTTCCATCATGCTAGCCAGCGGGAGAGGGCATCCCGGGACGATTTGACGGCGGTTGCCCGTGCTAAAACGTTTTTCCGACCACTTTCGTGACCCACGTCACGGCAATAAGCCGGATTTAATGACGTATTGGTCTAGACCGGTTACGCGGTCTGATGGAGTGTGTAGCTGCCCTCGGTGGCCGGAGCAAGCCGGGCGCAGGCCTTTTTGAGGTCCTCTTCGGCCTCAAAGAGGGACAGCCGCCGGTTCCTGACGGACTGGACCAGACCAGTGACCGTCAGCAGGAGCACCCTGGCCACAATGGCGTCACCGCAGGCATTGGCCACCACCTTTTCGCCCAGCGCGTCAATGTCGCGCAGCAGGACGGTGGTGTCCCGGTCCGGAAGGTACACCCCGCGGCTCAGGCACTGCTCCACTGCCGGCTGCATGACCCGCATGTGGAAGATCTCCATCACCAGGCCGCCGAGGGCCCGGCCCCGAAACCTGGCAGCGGTGGCCCGCCCTGCAGCCTGCAGCTCGCCGAGCTGGTGCCGGTAGAGCGCCAGCATCAGGTGCGTCGGGGTGGGAAAGTAGCGGTATAGCGTGCCCAGCGGAACATCCGCCTTTGCCGCCACCTCAGTCAGGTCCACGGACTCCAGGCCCTTGCGGGCAGAACTGCCGGCAGCGTCAAGGATGCGGTAATAGCGCAGCCGCTGGCGCGGGGCTGAGGGCATGGCGGCCATGGGCGGATGATCTGGAAGGGTCTCAGGCATCTGTATTCCGGGTTGAGTTTTGACGGTGCAGCAGCCAGGAGCGTCCCCATCCCGGACCGCCTGCGATCCGGTTCAACTATACGGCACAGCCATGTAGCGCAATTAGTCAGCCGGCTTACTTCCGGCATCCTGGAAGGTCAGCGGACGCCCTTGATCTTGACGACAAACACCGCACCCAGGAGGCCCATGACAGCCGCAGTAATGAACAGCGTGAAGTACCCCCCGAAGTACGTCACCGCGAGGAACGCGAGGCCGGTCGCGAACACCTGCGGCAGCGAAGCGGCCACGTTAATGACCCCCATATCCTTGCCACGGTCGGCGGCCTGCGGCAGCACCTGCGTCAGCAGCGCAAAGTCAACGGCCTGGTAGGCGCCGAACCCCACGCCCAGGATGGCGGCGCCAACCAGGGCGCCGGTCCATACTGGGAAAAACGCCATAGTGAGGCCCGCGAGGGCAATGAGGACTGAGGATCCGATCACAAACGGCTTCCGCCGGCCCAGCCGGTCGCTCCACGGCCCCGCGATCACCGCAGTAACCATCACCAACGCCGCATAAATGCCGGTCAGGATCAGGACTCCCAGCGCCGGGTTCTCAAGCTTGAGGACGTCCCCGAGGAAAAAGATCAGGTACACAATGGTCAACTGGTTGCAGACGTTCACCAGGAAGCGGGTGAGCCAGGCCCAGGCGAAGTCCGGGTGGCGGGCCGGGCTGATCCAGAAGCCGCGGAGGAAGCTGCGCCACGAGAAAGGCGGGCGGAGCGCCCTCGGCAGGGGCGGGTCATTCCGGTGGAACAGGTACGGCAGCACCGAGAACAGCAGGGCGACAGCACACAGGGCGTAGCCCACCATGTAGTTTCCCGACACCACCGCCCCGAAGACTGAGCCCAGGAGGATGCCCGCTGTTTGGCCCAAGGCCGCAACTCCCCCCACTCCGCCGCGCTGCAGCACCGGCACCCGGTCCGGGATGGCGGCGGTGATGGCCGCATAGGCCGCGTTGGCGCCCAGCTGGACCAGGCACCAGAACAGGACCATCAGGGCAACAGCCGTGGCCCCGGACAACGCCAGCAATGCTGCCGTGGCCAGGACGGCACCGCCCAGTACCCAGGGGGCACGCCGGCCGAAACCCGAGACCGTCCGGTCAGACAGCGCCCCGAACAGCGGATTGGCCACCAGGGATACGGCGGCACCGCACCCAAGTACGAGGGACGCGATGGCTTCCTTGTTTGTTTCGTCGATGCCAGTGGCCTGCTCGGCGATAAAGATGTTGATGGGCCCGAAGAACGCGGCATTGATGCCGACGTTGACCAGCACCAGCCCCGTGACCCACCGCGCGGTGACCTTCGCCGTCGGCTCGGCGAGCGCCGCCGTCGAATACTCTGCTCCGTCGCCGGGTTTTGATGAGGAACCGGGATCCGGCGCATGGCCGGGATCCGCTGCTGCGGGTATGTCTGGCAGGCTCATGGCTGGTTCCCCCTGGACGGTTAGCGATAAAAGTCAGACTATCGTGGGCTTCATGGCCCGGCTTGTTATTCGGCAACCTAATTTGCGGCAGCGTGCTGCCCGGCGACCGCAAAACGTGTGAGTACTGAAGACCTGGAGATCCCATGACGGCACCAGCCCAAAACCCCGCCAACAACATCAATACCGCCGACCTCTACGACGAACGCGGGGACGAGCTGGCCTCGGTGTCCCTGCAGTTCCAGTCCCTCGGCGGGCGCTCACACTTCAGCGGCGCGGCAAGGACCATCCGCTGCTTCCAGGACAACGCCCTGGTCAAAGCCACCCTTGGCACGCCGGGCAACGGCAACGTGCTGGTGGTGGACGGCGGCGGCTCGCTGGGCACGGCATTGATGGGGGACATGATCGCCGAAAGCGCCGTGGCCAACGGCTGGGCCGGCGTCGTGATCAATGGCGTCATCCGGGACCGCCAGGCGATCGCCGCGCTGGACCTCGGGGCGAAAGCCCTCGGCAGCAATCCGCGCAAGAGCGCCAAAGCCGGGGCCGGCGAAATTGATGTGGATGTGGAGATTGACGGTGTGACCATCCGCGCCGGCGCCATGATCTGGTGCGATCCGGACGGAATCCTCGTGGAGCGCTGAGGCGGCCAGGCCGCAAAGGACGAACACGTCCGGTTTCGGGGAATAGGTCCCGGCGTAAGATAGTTACTGAAAGCAACTATCAGAGCTTATTTCTTCCCTGGAGCACCCATGTCCCAACCCCCCGCCGCGCGCGCCGCCGGAGAAACCCTCACGCAGCGCCAAATCGTCACCGTTATGGTCGGCCTGATGCTGGGCATGTTCCTGGCCTCGCTGGACCAGACCATCGTGTCCACGTCCATCTACACCATCGCCAACGACCTGGATGGTCTCTCGCTCCAGGCCTGGGCCACCACCGCGTACCTCATCACGTCGACCGTGAGCACACCCCTTTATGGCAAGCTGAGCGACATCTTCGGCCGCCGCCCGCTGTACCTGACCGCCATCATCATCTTCCTGGCGGGTTCCCTCTACGCCGGCTCGGTGCACTCCATGACCGAACTGGCCATTGCCCGCGGCGCCCAGGGCCTGGGTGCCGGTGGCTTGCTGGCACTCGCGCTGACCATCATCGGCGACATCGTGTCCCTCAAGGACCGGGCCAAGTACCAGGGCTACTTCATGTCCGTGTTCGGCATCTCCTCGGTGCTTGGCCCCGTGGTGGGCGGCGCATTCGCCGGCTCGGCCAACATCCTGGGCTTTGACGGCTGGCGCTGGGTGTTCTTTATCAACCTGCCCATCGGCCTGGCAGCACTGGCAGTCGTTTTCCTGTTCCTGCACCTGCCGGCCAAGCACGTGAAGCAGAAGATTGACTACTGGGGTGCCGCAGCCATTACGGTGGCCATCGTGCCGCTCCTGCTGGTTGCGGAGCAGGGCCGCAGCTGGGGCTGGGCGTCCCTGAACTCCTTCCTTTGCTACGGCCTGGGCGTGGTGGGCGTTGCCTGGTTCCTGCTAGCCGAGAAGCGGGCCGGTGACTACGCGCTGATCCCGCTGCGGCTCTTCCGGAACGCAACCTTCGGCCTGTCATCGCTGCTGAACTTCATCATCGGCATCGGAATGTTCGGTGCGATCGCCATGCTCCCGATGTACCTGCAGCTGGTCAAGGGCCTCACGCCCACCGAGGCCGGCCTGATGATGATCACCTTCACCGTCGGCATCCTCACGGGCTCCATCACCGCGGGGCGCACCATCTCCTCGTCCGGCACCTACCGGATCTTCCCCATCATGGGCACGGCCATCCTCACCGCCGCCGCCATAGTGATGGGACTGTCCCTCGGCGTGGACACGGGCCTGTGGGTCCCCGGCGTAATCGCCGTGTTCTTCGGCATGGGCCTGGGCTTCTGCATGCAGCCGCTCACCCTGGCCATGCAGGTATCCGTGCCGCGCCGTGACATGGGCGTGGGCACGTCCTCCGCAGCGTTCTTCCGCTCCATGGGCGGTGCCGTAGGCACTGCAGTGTTCATCTCCATGCTGTTCAGCCTGGCGGCCAGCCGGATCGCGGACAGCATGAAAACGGCCATGGGAAGCTCCGACTACCAGGCCGTCCTGCGCGACCCAGCCGTGGCAGCGGACCCCGCCAACGCCAAGCTGTACGAGTTCTTCCAGAACGGGGCGTCCAACGATTCCCTCAACGACACCAGCTGGCTCCATACCGCCAACAGCACGCTGACCCGGCCCATCACTGAGGGCTTCGCCTACGCGATCGACACCGTTATGCTCACGGCAGCCGTCCTCACCGGCATCGCGTTCCTCATCAGCTTTGCGCTGCCCAACAAGAAGCTGTCGGACCCCAAGGCTGCCCCGCAGGAACCGGCGGCGGTGCACTAGCCCTCCCCCGGTAACGCGGACTGCCCCAGGGGCACCCCATTGAAGAGGACGACGGCGGCGCGGCCCGCCGTCGTCCTCTTGCTTTCTGCGGGGTGGTGGGAAAGCCCCGAGTGGAACAGGCCGCCATGGCGTGGAACACTGTGTAACGCGTGTGCGCCGGCCAGTGGCCGGTTCCGCAGCCGACGACGTCCGCACCGCATCCACCCGAACCCAGACCAAGGGAGCACCATGCCCACAGCCCAGGAGCAGACAACCGCCCGGATACCTCGGCGGGTGATCTGGCTGGCACTCGCAGGTGCGGTGGGCGGATTCCTGTTCGGCTTCGATTCGTCTGTGGTGAACGGCGCGGTGGATGCCATGAAGGACGAATTCGCATTATCCGAGGCCGTGACGGGCTTCGCCGTGGCCATTGCCCTGCTGGGCTGTGCGGCCGGCGCCTTCCTCGCCGGCAAGGTGGCGGACCGGTACGGCCGCATCCCCGCCATGAAACTGGGTGCGCTGCTGTTCCTGGTCAGCGCCATCGGCACCGGCTTCGCCTTCGGCGTCTGGGACCTGATCTTCTGGCGCCTGGTGGGCGGGCTGGGGATCGGCCTGGCCTCGGTCATTGCCCCCGCGTACATTTCGGAGATCTCGCCCCGCAAGGTCCGGGGCCGGCTCGCATCGCTGCAGCAGCTCGCCATCACCACCGGCATCTTCGCCGCGCTGCTCTCCGACGCGCTCTTCGCCACCAGTGCAGGCGGAGCGGACCAGGCGTTCTGGCTGGGAATTGAGGCCTGGCGCTGGATGTTCCTGGCCGCCGCCGTGCCCGCCGTGGTCTACGGCTGGGTTGCCTACACGCTTCCTGAATCCCCGCGGTTCCTGGTGTTCCTTGGCAAGGAGGACGAGGCCCGCAAGGTGTTCGATTCAATCGCCCCGGCGGAGGACACCGACCGCCACATCCGCGAGATCCGCGAAGCCATCGAGGAAGACAAGCTGGCCGGCCAGAAGGGCTCGCTGCGCGGCAACTTCTTCGGGCTGCAGGCAGTGGTCTGGGTGGGCATCATCCTGTCCGTCCTGCAGCAGTTCGTGGGCATCAACGTGATCTTCTACTACTCCACTACCCTGTGGAAGGCCGTGGGCTTCCAGGAGAAGGACTCGCTCGCCATCTCGGTGGCCACGTCCATCACCAACATCCTGGTTACCCTTGTGGCCATCGCCCTGGTTGACCGGATCGGCCGGCGGCCCATCCTGCTGGCCGGTTCGGTGGGCATGGCAGTTTCCCTGGGGGCCATGGCGCTGGCGTTCTCCTCGGCAGTGGGATCCGGCGAGGAGATTTCCCTGCCGGGCGCCTGGGGCCCCGTGGCGCTGGTGGCCGCGAACGTCTTTGTGGTCAGCTTCGGGGCATCCTGGGGCCCGCTGGTGTGGGTTCTCCTGGGCGAGATTTTCCCGTCCCGGATCCGCGCCCGCGCACTGGGCCTGGCCGCGGCTGCGCAGTGGGTGGCGAACTTTGCCATCACCCTGAGCTTCCCGGTGATGGCTGCCGGGTCGCTGCCGCTCACGTATGCCATGTACGCACTGTTCGCGGCGTTGTCGTTCTTCTTCGTGATGTTCAAGGTGCCGGAGACCAACGGCATGTCGCTGGAGCAGGCGGAGACGCTGTTCGTGGCGAAGGGCTCGAAGAAGGCCTAGCAACGCTCCATCACCTTTCGCAGTATTTCCTCCAACGCCCCATCACTTTTCGGTCTTAAACACCAAACCCTCCATCACGTGCTGTGAAGGAGGGTTTGCTGTTTTCCGGATGGGCAACGGTTACACGACGTGCGGCTCGTGCGCCGCCAGGTACTTCCGGCCGCCCAGGGCAACGCCGACGGCCACCACCATCGCCACCGCCCCGGCGAAGAACGGGACCTGCGGGCCAAAGTGCTCGCCCAGCTGTGCGGCAGCGAACGGGGCCAGGGCGCCGCCCATCCACCGCACGAAGTTGTAGCCGGAGGAGGCCACCGGCCGGGGCGAATCCGAAACGCCCATGGCCAGCTCGGTGTAGATGGTGTTGTTGATGCCCAGCAGGGCGCCGGAGACCACTACGAGGACGACGACGGCAGGCACCGAGTGCCCCGCGGCCAGCCCCAGAAGGGTGAGCATCAAGGCCAGGAGGGTTCCGGCCAGGACCCTGGTGGCCCCGAAACGGTTCTGCAGCACGGGCGCCACAAACACCGAGAAGACGGCCACGGCCACGCCCCAGCCGAAGAACACCCCGCCGATCCCGTAGGCGTCCATGCCCAGGATGAACGGGGTGAACGCCAGGATGGTAAAGAAGCCGTAGTTGTAGAACAGCCCGCTGACGGCGGTGGTGCGCAGTCCCTTATGGCCCAGGGCCAGCAGGGGATCCCGCAGGCGGACTTTCCGCTCCGGAAGCGGGGTCCTGGGAAGCAGCACGATCAGGGCCACAAAAGCGGCAGTCATCAAGGCCGCAGTTCCGAAGAAGGGTGCCCGCCACTGCCAGCCGCCCAACAGGGCGCCCAGGAGCGGGCCAAGCGAAATGCCCAGGCCCAATGCGGCCTCATAGAGGATGATGGCCGTGCCTGCACCGCCGCTGGCAACACCGACGATCACTGCCAAAGCTGTGGCAACGAACAGGGCGTTACCCAGCCCCCATCCGGCCCGAAACCCCACGAGCTGATCCACGCTGCCGGACAGGCCCGAGAGCGAAGAAAACACCACAATGACGGCGAGGCCGATCAGCAGGGTCTTCTTGCCGCCGATGCGGGAGGAAACGAAGCCGGTGATCAGCATGGCCACTGCCGTCACCAGGAAGTAGCTGGTGAAGAGCAGGGAAACCTCGCTGGGGCTGGCGTCGAGGTTGGTGGCGATGGCGGGCAGGATGGGGTCCACCAGTCCGATGCCCATAAACGCGAAAACGGCGGCCAGGGCTGTGGCCCATACCGCCTTTGGTTGTTTGAGGAACGAGGCCTTTTCGGCCTTCAGGGTTGCTTCTGCTGCCGGCAGTGTATCTGCTTGGCCGTTCATGGAGGGTGCTCCTAAAGGGGTGCTTGCGTCATTGCTGCAGCGACGCGTTGATTTTTCCGATGACGGGAAGTGCGGCCGCCAGAGTCTGCCGGTCCTGGTCGCTGAGCGAGCTGAGGATGCCGGCCATCACGGCGTTCCGCCGCGTATTGGCAGAGTCGACGGCGGCGCGACCCTCGGCGGTGAGCACCACGCGGACGGCTCGTGAGTCATCCGGGTCGGGTTCTCGGCGGGCCAATCCTGCCCGCTCCAGCTTGATGATCTGCTCCGTGGCGCTCGGCACCCGGACGCCAAGGTTCCGCGCGATCTCCCCTACCCGTATGCCGTCGTCCAGCAGCATCTTCAGGGTGCTGAGCTGGGCTGCGCTAAGTTCGCCCTCGGAATCGAGCCGCCGTACCAGGTACACACTGTGGCGGAGGGCCTCCCGGAAGTCACCGGCAAGCGCCTGCAGGGCCTTATCATCTCTTTTTCCAGTCATCGTTAGGTAGCCTAACAGTTAGGCTACCTAACAATCAAGCGTTTAGGGTTAGTTTCATGACCAGCAGGTGCGAATGGTCGGCGTCGATCGCTTGGAAGGCAAGCTCATAGGGCGCCATGTCCACGGTCCGTTCACGCCCTGAACCCAAGGCGTCGTCCGGGAGCAGCCGCACGATGGCCGGCAGATGGGCGGGTGAGGCGTGGCGGAGGCGGAAGGGATCACAGCACGACGCCGGCACTCAAGTGAGTGCCGGCGTCGTGATTGCGGACGCATTGGTCAGAAATCCGCAGGAGGTGATGGGGCGTTGGGATAAAAGCCGCAGGAGGTGATGGGGCGTTGGGATAAAGGCCGCAGGAGGTGATGGCGCGTCTCTTGCGGCCTTTAGGCGGGGGTGCGGGCCACCTCCGCCTGGCGCTCCTCAACCAGCGTGGAGACGGCGTTAAACAGCGGGTGCTCCGGCTCCAGGCCCGTGATCCGCGCCGTGGCGTCAGCGGGACTGCTGGATGCCAGGATTTCGGCGAGTTCGGTTGCCTCGGCGTCGGCGGGGTCGTTGAAGCGCAACGCAGCGGCGATAGCGCCGAGCAGGGCCTCCGGCACCACTCCCCGTTCGGCCAGCTCCGCAGCCGGCCCGATGAACCGCTCGTGCCGGCTCAGCTTCCGCAGCGGTGCCCGGCCCACCCGGTTCACGGTATCCGGCAGGTACGGGTTGGAGAACCGGACCAGGATCTTCTGGACGTAAGCTTCCTGTTCATCGTTGCTGAAGCCGTGTTTGCTGACGAGGAGCTGTTTGGTCTCTTCCAGCACCGCCCGGACGTCCTCGGCAACATCCTGGTCCGCCATCGCATCGGAAATCTTCTCCAGGCCCGCCTCGAACCCTAAGTAGGCGGCCGAGGCGTGCCCGGTGTTCACCGTAAACAACTTCCGCTCGATGTACGGCGAAAGCTCGTCCACAAAGGTGGCACCGGGAATCGCCGGGGCGGAACCGCCAAAGGCAGTCCGGTCGATAACCCATTCGTAGAACGTCTCCACTGTGACGTCCAGGCCCTGGCCCGCGGCCTGGTTGGGCACGATCCGGTCCACGGCGGTGTTGGCGAATACGGCCTTGCCATCCAGCGCCCCGGCGGCTGCCCCCGGCTGGGAAGCCACCTCCTTGGCCAAGATGTCCGTGGCGTTGATGGCGTTCTCGCAGGCCATCACCTGCAGCGGCGCCCGTCCGGGCTCCCTTGCAACGATGCCCCTGGCGATGACGGGCGCCACGAACTTGAGGATGTGTGGACCGACCGCTGTGGTGACGATGTCCGCCGTCGCGATCTCCGCGACGAGTTCAGCTTCCTGGGTGTTGGAATTCAACGCCCGGAAGTTGTCCACGGTCCGCACGGCCGGGTTTTCGCCCACCTCGTGCACGGCGTAGCTGTCCGCCTTGGCGAGCTGGTTGATGAGCTCCTCGGCGACGTCGGCGAACACCACCTCGTAGCCTGCGTCGTGCAGGAGCAGGCCTACGAAGCCGCGTCCGATGTTTCCGGCCCCGAAATGTACTGCCTTCACTATGCGTTGACCTTTCCGAAGAGCTCCAGGACCTCGTCCTCGGTTGTTGCGGCCTCAAGCCGGGCCACCTGTTCCTTGTTGGTGAAGACCTTTGCGATGGAGGACAGGATGTGCAGGTGCTCGTTGTTGATGCCCGCGACACCCACCACGAACTTGACCTGCTTGCCGTTCCAGTCGATGCCTTCCGGGTAGCGGATCACGGACACGGCGGACTTGCGGATGTGGTCCTTGGCCGCGTTGGTTCCGTGCGGGATGGCCAGGAAGCTGCCCATGTAGGTGGACACGGACGCCTCGCGCTCGTGCATGGCCCGGACGTAGTCCTCATCCACGGCGCCGCGGGCCAGCAGGAGCCGGCCGGCTTCGTCGATGGCGGCGTCACGGGTGGTGGCCGAACCGTTCAAGACCACGCTCTCCCGCGCCAGGATTTCCGGTGCCCCGGCCGCTGGCTCTTCGGTTTCTGAAGTTCCAGTTTCGGATGGTCGGGCGGCGGTTCCCGCCGCCGCAGTTCCGGCCCCTACACCGGTTGCAGGTCCTGAGGCCGACGCTCCGCCGGGCGTCCCCGCCCCGGCGTCCGGGCCTTCGGTTGCAGACGTACCCTCGGTGTTGCTGTCCCTGACCAGCTCAACGATTTCGTCATAGCGCGGGCTGTTCATGAAGTTGTCCACGGAGTAATGCACGGCGCTGGAGGTGGCCGGTTTTGCGCGCTCGGTCAGGTCCTGGTGGGTGACCACAACGTCGTAGGAGTCGCTGAGGTTGGCGATGGACGCGTTGGTGACCTTGACGTCCGGGAACCCGGCAGCCTTGATCTTGTTCCGCAGCACCGAGGCGCCCATGGCACTGGAGCCCATTCCGGCGTCGCACGCGAAGACGATGTTCTGCACTGGCCTGGCGAGGACGCCCACGCCGCCAGCTCCGGCAGCGGCACCCGCGCCGGTGAGGGTGGAAGCGACCGAGCTCTTCTTGCCCTTCATCTGCTCCATCCGGGAGGTAGCGTCATTGAGGTCAACCTCGTCACTGTGCTTGGTGGTCCTCAAGATGACCGAGGCCACCAGGAAGGAGACGGCGGTTGCCAGCAGAACAGCCAGGATGACGCCGACGTAGCTGTCACGGGAGGTCTGGGCGAGTACGGCGATAATGGATCCGGGAGCGGAAGGCGCAACCAGGCCGGAATTAGTGATGGCGAGGGTAGCGATGCCCGTCATGCCTCCGGCAATCGTGGCCAGGATCAGCAGCGGGCGCATCAGCACGTATGGGAAGTAGATCTCATGGATGCCACCGAGGAAATGAATGATGGCTGCGCCGGGAGCGGAGGCCTTGGCTGCCCCTTTCCCAAAGAACATGTAGGCGAGCAGAAGCCCGAGCCCGGGGCCGGGGTTGGCCTCGAGCAGGAACAGGATGGACTTGCCCTGGTCCAGTGACTGCTGGATGCCCAGCGGGGTGAGCACGCCGTGGTTAATGGCGTTGTTCAGGAACAGCACCTTGGCTGGTTCGATGAAGATACTGGTCAGTGGCAGCAGGCCGTTGTTAACCAGGAACTGCACCACGTTGCCGGCGCCCGTACTGAACGCGGTGACCAGCGGCGAGATGCCGTAGAAGCCCAGCATGGCCAATAATCCGCCCCAGATGCCTGCGGAGAAGTTGTTGACCAGCATCTCGAAGCCCGGGCGGATCTTGCCGTCCCAGATGGTGTCGAGTTTCTTCATGGTCCAGCCGCCGAGGGGGCCCATGATCATGGCGCCGATAAACATCGGGATGCCGGCGCCAACGATCACGCCCATGGTGCCGATGGCACCCACCACGCCGCCGCGGACGTCATAGACCATCCGGCCGCCGGTGTAGGCAATCAGGAGCGGCAGCAGGAATTTGATCATGGGGTCAACAAGGCCAACGTTCTTTACGCCCGCAGCGTTGTTGCCGAAGCCGCCCAGTTCGGGGACGGGAATCCAGCCCTTCTCGATGAACAGGGCTGTAATGAGGCCCCAGGCAATAAAGGCGCCGATGTTGGGCATAATCATTCCGGACAGGAAGGTCCCGAACTTTTGGACGTGCACACGTGCGCTGGTGCGGGGTTTTGCAACTGTCTCTGTTGCCATGTGATTTCCTAACCGTCATTCCTGCAGCTGCGCAGGATGGTCCGATATTTACGACGACGTACTGCTGGACGTTCTGGCGTTTTTAGCCCGCCGGGCTGGCGGAGATGCGGTGAAGCCACTCGAGGAAGAGTTTGAGTTCCGAGCTGGAGAGCTGGTCTGAGTGCGAGGCCTGAAGTGCGGCGTTCAGGGCAATCGCGGCCACCACTACCGAGGACTTTCCGGTGTCGCCGGGGGCCGCGCTGGCGGGCTCGGCTGACACCGCGAAGATCATGGCGTCCCGGGTCATGGTGGACAGTTCGAGGTTCCGTTCGGTGGCGGGCTCCGCAATCAGCATCAGCGTCACTCCCACGTTGGCGGCCAGGATGGACCTGGCTGCTTCCCTGGGCTGGACGTTCAGCTGGCCCGCCGCCGCTGCCTTGTTCAGCATCTCCTCCATCAGCGCCTCGGCATCTGCAACGATGGCGGGGCGGCTTTCGGGCCGGATATTGCCGAACATCACCAAGTACAACTCCGGCTGGTTAAGCCCGAACTGCACATGGTTGTCCCACATTCTCCGGATGTCCTCAAGCGGCTGTCCGGAAGGGGCGAAGTCCCTTTCGCCCGCAACATACTCTTCAAACCCTGCGGCGACGACGGCGTCGAACAGACCTTCCTTGTCACCGAAGTGGTGGTACAGCGTGGGAGCCGATACCCCTGCCAGCTGCGTGATCTGGCGTGTGGAGACCGGCGCTCCCGCGGATTTTGCCAGCAGTTCCGCGGCTGCACGGAGCAGTCGCATTTTGGGGGGAAGCTGGCCATCCAAACTCATAACCGCTACCCTAGCACCTATAGCATTGCTATATGAACTGAATCACATACAATTTTTTTCAGGCACGTTTCCCGCCTCCGGATGTAGCAGTCCCCCGGCGGACCGGCATGGCGCCGGGACAGATCGGCGGGCCTGCAACCGGCAGAGAATGAGGACCTTCAGTGCAGAACTTCCCAGGAGTAGGCGTCAGCCCAGGCCGCGTCATCGGCACCGTCCGGCAGATGCCCAAACCCATCAGTGAACCTCCGGCCGGCGAGCAGCTGGCAGCAGGCACCACCGCCGAGGAAGCCACCGCAGCCCTGAAGGCCGCCGCCCAGGCAGTGCACGACGAACTGAAGTCGCGTGCCGCCCATGCCACCGGCGACGGCAAGGCAGTCCTGGAAGCCACGGCGCTCATGGCCAAGGACACCATGCTGATCAAGGGTGCGGCCAAGCTTGTTGCCCGCGGAACCTCCAGCGAGCGCGCCATCTGGGAGTCCGGCTCCTCAGTCTCCGAAATGCTGCACAATCTGGGCGGCTACATGGCCGAACGTGCCACTGACGTCCTGGACGTGCGGGCCCGGATCGTCGCCGCGCTGCGGGGCGTGCCCGCGCCCGGCATTCCCGCCTCCAGCACGCCCTTCGTCCTGGTGGCCGAGGACCTGGCCCCGGCGGATACCGCCACCCTGGACCCGAACAAAGTGCTGGCGCTGGTCACGGCAGGCGGCGGCCCCCAGTCGCACACGGCCATCATCGCCCGTTCCCTCGGCCTTCCCGCGGTGGTTGCCGCGGTAGGGGTGGACGAACTCGCGGACGGCACCGAAGTGTATGTGGACGGCGCCGCAGGCACCATCACGTCAGCACCGGACGAAGCCCTGCGCTCCGCAGCAGAGGCCTGGGCGGCCACGGCGTCCCTGCTGGCCGAATTCAGCGGTACGGGTACGACGGCGGATGGGCACCAGGTGCCGCTGCTTGCCAATGTTGGCGGCGGCAAGGACGCCGAGGCGGCAGCCAAGCTGGGCGCCCAGGGCGTGGGGCTGTTCCGCACCGAGTTCTGCTTCCTGGAACGCGACACCGAACCCAGCGTGGAAGAGCAGGCCGCGGCCTACAAGAGTGTTTTTGATGCCTTCCCCGGCAAGAAGGTCGTGCTGCGTACACTGGACGCCGGCGCTGACAAGCCGTTGCCGTTCCTAACGGACTCAACTGAGCCCAACCCGGCCCTCGGCGTCCGCGGCTACCGCACCGATTTCACCACTCCCGGCGTCCTGGACCGGCAGCTGGAAGCCATCGCCCTGGCTGAGAAGCAATCCGAAGCGGATGTCTGGGTGATGGCCCCGATGATCTCCACGGCGGAAGAGGCTGCCCGGTTTGCCTCCATGTGCGCTGACGCCGGCATCAAGACTCCCGGCGTGATGGTGGAGGTGCCCTCCGCCGCCCTCACCGCGGAAGCCATCCTGCGCGAAGTGGGCTTCGCCAGCCTTGGCACCAACGACCTCACCCAGTACGCCATGGCCGCCGACCGGCAGTTGGGCCCGCTTGCCAACCTCAACACCCCCTGGCAACCGGCCGTCCTGCGACTGGTGGGCCTCACGGTGGAAGGGTCACGCGCGGAGGGCAACAACAAACCCGTGGGCGTCTGTGGTGAGGCGGCCGCTGACCCAGCCCTCGCCGTCGTCCTTACGGGCCTCGGCGTGAGCACGCTGTCCATGACGGCCCGTTCCCTGGCGGCCGTGGCAGCGGTTCTCAAGACAGTGACGCTGGAGGAAGCGCAGCAGCTGGCCAAGCTGGCCCTGTCCGCCCCCAGCGCTACCGAGGCGCGCGCATGGGTACGGGAAAAGCTGCCTGTCCTGGCGGAACTGGGGCTCTAACCCGCTGAACCCAGGCTGGGTTCAGGCCGTGACGCCAAACCCGTTCACGGCCCGGACCCAGCCGCTGATCGCCTGGGCGGCGATCGCCGGGGCGGTGTGCTGGAAGACGTGGCCCTGGCCCAGGACCTCGGCCATGATGCCCTGCGGGGCAACCCCGGCAAGGTTCTCGCACCAGGGGCGGCGGGCGATGGGATCCCTGGTACCGCGAAGCACCAGGACGGGCTGCCTAACGCCGGCCAGCCGTTCCTCCAGGGGGTATTCCATCATCACCGGCAGTTCGGTCAGGTACCAGCGCGGGCCAGCCCGGAAGTAGTCGCTGAACACAATCGCGTTGGAGGTCAGGGACTCGCTGAACATGGAGTCCCGCGTCAGCGCGAGGGCCTGCTGTGCCACCGTTTTCCGGCTGGGCTCGACCACCGGGCCCATGAGCACTGCCCCGGCCACCCGATCAGGTTCCTTGAGCGCCAGTTCCACCGCGAACTGGGTACCCATGGAGTGTCCCACCGGTACGTAGGTGGAAACGCCCGCATCGGCCAGGACCGCGCTGACAAACGCGGCAAAGTCTTCAACCTGCAATTGGCGCTGGGGCCGTGACGACTTGCCAAAGCCGGGGAGGTCGAAGGAGTAGACGTCGGCCGCTTCGGCCAGCTCGCGGTGCAGCCGCGCAAGGTAGCGGTGGGAGACGCCTATGCCGTGCAGCAGGACGTAGGTGGGGCGCCCCCCGGTCCCGCCAGCCACCCCTGCAGGCTGGACGGAAGCGTAGAGCCTTCCCTGTAAACCGCCGGATTCAACGTCCCGGCCACCACTCAATGCCATCAGGTGAGCATACCGTCAGAACGGCGAAGGCCCCGGTAAGCCCGATAGGCTGGGGCCATGGCACTGATCGCTCCCAGAATCGCGGACGCCCTCCCGCCCGAGGAGGCCGGGAAGCTGCAACGGGCCCTCGCCGGCAGCGACGACATCACTGTTTTTGTGGACGGCACAGTCCACCGGCTCCCACCCCTGGCGCGGGACGCCGTCGTGGACCTCCTCCGACGGTTCAGCCGCGGCGAGGCGGTGACGGTCAGCAGCGTCGAGGACATGCTGACCACCTCGAAGGCTGCGGAGCTGGCGGGAATCTCCCACACCTACCTGCGGAACATGACCGACCGCGGCGAGATCCCCGTGGAGTACCGCGGCAGCCACCGGCGCATTCCGCGGACCGCCATCATGGCCTGGCTCGAGGAGCAGAAGAAGGTCAAATCCGGGGACGAGCCGCCCAGCGCCGCATCTTGAGGGCGGCGTGGAGTTCCAGGCGGGGCATGCCCTTCAGCGGATCTACCCCGAGCAGTTGGCGGATGCGGCCCAACCGGTTGTAAATGCTGCTCCGGTGCAGATGGAGTTTGGCTGCGACGTCCTGGACAGACCCGTCATTGTCATACAGGAGTTCCAGGACCGGGATGAGTTCGCCGTTGCGGTCGTGGTCCTCAAGGACACGGAAGTAGACTGACCCGGGGTCAAACCAGGCTCCAGCCCCTCCCCCCACTGATGCCAGGAGCTGATAGATGCCGGTGGACCGGCAATCCACGAGCTCACCCAACTGCGGGTCAACGGCGGCGGCCTGGGCGGCCAGTCTCGACTGCCGGTAGGCTTCGGCGAGCTCACGGGGCTTGGCAAACCCCTCGCTGATACCCAGGATGATGCGGTGCACCGGGCGGCCGGAACGTTTGGCCAGCTCCAGCTGATAATGGACCAGGACCTGCGCATGGTTTGCCCTGCCCGAAGACTCACGGAAGAGCACCACGGAGTGGGTTTCCGTCCCCGCGCTGAAAAGGGCGACGTCCACACCCACCGTCGCCTGGAGTGCTGCGGACCGGTGGATGAGGGTTGTGGCGATCGGATCGGGGCCCCCGGCCCAGCCGTCGGCGTCCAGCACCGTCACCATCTGCCATGGCCCCCGGCCCTGGATTTCCTTCCAGCCCGCCACGGCGGCCACGGCGTTGGTTTCCCCCGCGCACGCGGCCAGGAACTCCCGTTCGCGCCCGCGCCGGAATTCTGACTCGGCGGTGTTGGAGTCCAGCAGCAGCGCCGAGAGCATCTCCACTTCGTTGGTGACGGCCGGCAACTGGGTGAGGATCGCCGTCGGATTCTCCTCTACCGAGTCCTGCTGCACCCACAGGTAACCCACCCGGAAACCGCGGACCATCAGCGGGACGCAGACGCGGCCCAGCATGCCCAGGTGCGGATTGGCCGGGACCACCACCGGGCGGACGGCGGTGGCTATGCCGTGCGAAAGCTGCCAGGCGCTCACATCCGCCGGCACTTTCTTGCTGAGGAGGAAGTTCACCCGGACGCGGTCCGCATGCGACTGGTTGGAGCTGTAGGCCAGCAGCACCCCGTCCAGGTCCTCCAGGGAAAGGCCGCGGCCCAGCTTCTGCGCCACCTGCTCGACCAGTTGTTCCACGCCCTGCTGCTGCATGGGCCAACACTACTGCTTTTGGACCGCTGCCCACGAACGGACGCGAGGCGACACTTGACGCTCCATCGCTGGACAAACGTCGAGCCAGCCGCGGGAAAAATCGCAGAATTGCGGGGTTTTACTGCGGCTGCTTTGGGCACTGAATGTCAGCTGGCTCACAACCGGATTTATCGTGGAAATACGAAATCCTTCCGCACTTTTCCGGCTTACCAGCCGAGAACCTGGAGCCCACGATGATCATCGGCGTCCCCAAAGAAATCAAGAACAACGAATTCCGCGTAGCCATCACGGCCGCCGGTGTCCACGAGTTCCGCACCCACGGCCACACCGTGCTCGTGGAACGAGGCGCAGGGCTGGGCTCAGGAATCACCGACGAGGAATATGCCATCGCCGGCGCCGAAATCGTGAACGAGGCCGACGACGTCTGGGCCCGCGCCGACATGGTCATGAAGGTCAAGGAACCCATTAAGGCCGAATACCACCGCTTCCGCAAGGGCCTGATCCTCTTCACCTACCTCCACCTCGCCGCCGAGCCCGAACTCACCCGCGAGCTCATCAACTCGGGCGTCACCGCCATCGCCTACGAAACCGTCCAGGAAGGCCGCACCCTCCCGCTCCTGGCCCCCATGTCCGAGGTGGCAGGCCGGCTCTCCGTCCAGGTGGGCGCCTCCTCCCTGATGGCACCGGCGGGCGGCAAGGGCGTGCTGCTCGGCGGCGTACCCGGCGTCCGGCCGGCCAAGGTAGTGGTCCTTGGCGCGGGCGTCGCCGGAACCAACGCCGCCGCCATGGCACTGGGCCTCGGCGCGGACGTGACCATCCTGGACATCAACATCCACCGCCTGCGCGAACTGGACGCCCAGTACCAGGGCCGGCTCAAGACGGTGGCCTCGAACAAGTACGAGATCGAGAAGTCCGTAGTGGACGCCGACCTGGTGATCGGTTCTGTCCTGATCCCCGGCGCCAAGGCACCCAAGCTGGTGACCAACGAGCTCGTGGCCCGGATGAAGCCCGGCTCCGTCCTCGTGGACATCGCCGTGGACCAGGGCGGCTGCTTCGAAGACACGCACCCCACCACGCACCAGGAACCCACCTACAAGGTCCACAACACCATCTTCTACTGCGTGGCCAACATGCCGGGCGCCGTGCCCAACACCTCCACCTACGCCCTGACCAACGTCACCCTTCGGTACGCAGTGTCCCTGGCCAACCTGGGCGTGAAAGCCGCCTTCGACCGCGACCCAGCCCTCGCAGCCGGCCTCAATATCGCCGCCGGCCACGTGGCCCACCACTCCGTCTCCGAGGCCCATAACCTGCCCCTCGTAGCGGACTGGCACGAACTGGTTTCGGCGTAGTCTCCCGGGCTCCGCCCCGCAGCGGAGACCATCCCCGCGTGCTGCTCCTTCGTCGCTCTGACGCACGCTTCCGGATGGCCTCCGCTGCGGCCGTTAACGAGCCATTGCAGCCAGTTCACGTGCTTTTTCTATGATTTTGAGGACTTCCACCGGTCCTGCCGGATCTACTGGGAGGGGTAGGGGCGACTTTGCTCCTCCGTCGAGGATCTTGTCTGCCAGGATCCGGTAGAACTCGGGGTAGGCGCCGCGTTCGGTGGGCAGGGCGTCCAAGTGGCCGTCACGGCCCAGGAGCCCTGCCCACTCGGGCGCCTCCTCGCCGTACTCAGCGTCGAGGGGACTGCCGCCGGCCACGATGTAGGGCTCCTGCGGATCAACGCCGTTCTTGGTGAAGGCCCCTACGGAACCCAGGACGCGGAACCGTGCGCCCTGCTGCGCGCACAGCATGTTCATGGTGAGGTGGCTCAGCACCCCCGACTCGTGCCGCAGCACCAGGAACACGTCGTCGTCCGCCCGCTCATCCTGCCGCCTGGCCCTCAGTTCCGCATGGGCCACGGTGGCCGGGCCGAACAGCAGGAGGGCCTGGTCGATCAGGTGGCTGCCGAGGTCGAACAGGACGCCGCCGCCGTCGGCCGCAGTGGCCCGTGCCTTCCAGGCCTTCGCTATGGTGGGCGACCACCGCTCGAAGCGTGATTCGAACCGTGCCACCTTCCCCACGGCCTCCGCTGCCAAAAGCTTCCGGAGCGTCAGGAAGTCGCCGTCCCAGCGCCTGTTCTGGAAAACGGTCAGCACCCGGCCCAGCTGACGGGCCAGGGCAGTAAGTTCCTGGCCCTCGTCGCTGCTTACCGCGAAAGGCTTGTCCACCACCACGTCCAGCCCGGCCTCCAGGGCCGCCTTGGCAAGCGGGTAGTGCGTGGCCGGCGGGGTTCCCAGCACCACCAGGTCGAGGCCGGCGGCGTGCGCGAGGACCGCATCGCCGTCGTGCACTGTCCTGACGCCCGGGTAGCGGGCAGTCGCCGCCTTCTGCCGCTCCGCGTTGGACGTGGCGATGATATCCAGCGAGTAGCGCCCGTCAGCACCGATTAAGGGGGCGTGGAAGACGCTGCCCGATAGTCCATAGCCGACGACGGCCGTGCGGATGGTGCGTTCAGCTTCAGTCCCGGTCATGGGACTACGCTACTCCCGCACGCTCTCTCACTTAATGGCCCCCTAACCGCCAACGCTCTCTCACTTCCTCGAAGAAAGTGAGAGAGCGTTGCGGGAAAACCCACATTAAGTGAGAGAGCGTCCCGGGGGCGGGGTTACTTCTTTTCCCAGCCGAGGGTGGTCCAGTCCGGAACCTGGGACAGGCTCCGGAACAGGGACGGGCCATAGTTGGCCAGGCCGGTGCGGACGAAGGAGATCTGCGGGCCGTTGAAAAGTACTCCCATGGAGAAGTACTTGGCCATGTGCTTTTTCTCGATTTCCATGGCCGCCTTGTTGCGTTCGGCATTGTCCTCGATGGAGGCCACCTTGGCGATCTCGGCATCCAGTTCGGCATCGCCGAGCTTGTTTACGTTGATTTCCGAATTGTAGAACTGTGTTACGCCTTCGGTTGCATCCGCGCTGACGGTGTAGCCCGACAGGCTGACGTCGAACTCACGGGTCCCAACGATCTTGCCGAAGTCAGCCGATCCATGCTGTGCGATTCCCACGTCCATGCCTCCGGCCTTCAACTGGTCCACCAACGTCTGTGTGGTGGCCAGGGAAGTGGGGTCATCACCGAAGTTGGCGACTTTGTAAGAGACGGGCACGCCGTCTTTCTCCATGATGCCTGAAGCGTTGGGCGTGTACCCCGCGTCGGTAAGGATCTTCTTGGCAGCCTCTGGCCCGGTTTCCTTGACGGGGTAGTTGTCTTGGTAGTACTCCGAGAAGGGCAACAACAACATGGAGCCGGAACTAGGCTCTTGCCAGTTGAGGCCGTTGAAGCGGACATTGCGGATGGCTTCCCGATCGACCGCGGCGAACATGGCTTTGCGAACAGCGGCGTCGGTAATCTTCTGGGCGTTGATGTTCATGCCACCGGCGAAAAGTCGCTGACCTCGCCTGACCTCAGAATCCTTCGTGCCTTCGAGCTGTTTGTAGAGCGAGATGGTGTTGGCTGACATGGCGTCGATTTCGCCATTCTTGAAGGCGGCAGTTTGGGCGCTGCTCTCCAACTGACGGAAGACGACGTTCTCAAGTACAGGCTTGGTGCCCCACCACTTTTCGTTAGGCACCAGGCTCACGGTCTTGGCGGCGCTGTCGTATTCGTCCAGCTTGAACGGACCGGCCATCCACTCCGGGTGCATGTCGCCACTAAAGCCCTCGTTAAAGATCTCGGGGGTATTGACGGCCGGGTGGATGATCCCTGTAAACAATGAATCCAAGGGGTAGACAGGCTGGCTCGTCTTGACGATGACTTCCTTGTCGCTGCTGCCGGCCTCCACTGATTCCACAAAGGCGTAGTTGCCGGAGCTGACGATGTCGTAGCCGGCGTCCGGGCTCTTGAGGATGTTCCACGTGTTCTGGAAGGCCTTGACGTCAATGGGGGTGCCATCGTTGTAGGTGGCCTTCTCGTTCACCTTGATGGTGATGGTCTGCTTGCCATCCTTGACTTCACTGTCCACGGACTCGCAGAAATCCTTGTTGGGGACAACCTTTCCATCGAAGGCGATGTCCCAGCAGCCCCAGGTGCCCGCTTGGTCGATGGGGCGGTGCAGTGCAGTGTTGTCCGCGCTGTTGCCGTTATTGGAGAAACCGTTGAAGTCCGGGCCGATGTTGCCCAGCGGAAGGGTGACCTTGCCGCCCTGTTCAAGATCGGCTGCCGGCTTTTCATTAATGCTGATGAGCTTGGACAGGTCACTGCCTGCCTCCTGCCCCTTCGCCGTTTCCGGCCCGCTGGCTCCGCCACCGCCGCAGGCCGTCAGGGTCAGAGCAGCGGCAATGGCCGCCGCTCCGCCGATCTTGGTCAGATTCCTCATGGTGTTCCCTTCGTTGGTGCGGGTGGTGATGCTGGTGATGGGTGGAAATCTAGGGTGCATGATGGTCCGCGGAATCGTGGACTACCAGCATGTCCTCGTCCAGTTCTCCGTCGGGGAAGAAGCAGGCGAAGCGTTGGTCCAGCGCGGGCAGCGGGCCGGCCGCCAGGGCCTGGGCAGCTGCGGAGGGTGCCACTGGTTCCAAGGGAGGTTCCAGGGTGAGGCACTTTTCCTTCTTCGCAGCCGGCAGGGCGGCGAAAACGGGGCAGCGGGTGGCGAAGTTGCAGCCCTTGGGGGCATCCAGCGGGGAGGGCAGGTCGCCTTGGAGGGTGATTCGTTCCCGGCTCCGCTCCACCTGCGGGTCCGGCACCGGGATGGCCGAGAGCAGGGCCCGGGTGTAGGGATGGCGGGGGTTATCGAACACCCGGTCCACTTCGCCGATCTCCACGATCTTGCCCAGGTACATCACGGCGACGCGGTTGGAGATGTGCCGGACCACTGAAAGGTCGTGCGCCACCAGGAGGTAGCTGAGGCCAAGTTCGGCGCGGAGCTTGTCCAGGAGGTTGATCACGCCCGCCTGGACCGAGACATCCAGGGCGGAGACGGGCTCGTCGAGGACCACGAGTTTGGGATTCACGGCCAGGGCCCGGGCGATGCCGATGCGCTGGCGCTGTCCGCCGGAGAACTGGTTGGGGAAGCGGTTGACGTGGTCCGGCTGGAGGCCCACCAGCTTCATCAGTTCCATGATGCGCTTCTTGATGGCCTGCCGGTCCATGCCTGCGTTCTGGAGCGGTTCGGCGAGGACTTCATAGACGGTGAAGCGCGGGTCCAGGGCGCCGGTGGGGTCCTGGAACACCATCTGGAGTTCCCGCCGCATCGCGCTCTTGGTCCGGGCATCGGCGGCCTGCTTGTTGCTGAGCCCGCCGATCACCACCTCGCCGTCCTGGTCCTTGTGGAACTCCATGATTTCCAGCAGTGTGGTGGTCTTGCCGGAGCCCGACTCGCCCACGATGGAGAAGCATTCCCCCTCGCGGATGTCGAAGCTGAGCCCGTCCACAGCTTTCACCGTGCCGATCCTCCGCTTGAGCAGGGCGCCTTTGGTCAGCGGGAAGTGTTTACGCACATCCTTTAACTGCAGGACTGCGGTGCGCTCTTCCCGCGGGATGGAGTCGAAGTTGGAGACGGGCACGGGCGGGGCCGAGAAGACGTCGTGGACGTCAACGTCGCCGCCGAGTGAACCGGACTTGATGCAGGCGGACCGGTGCAGGTTGCTTGCTGCCACTGGGGCCAGCGCGGGTTCGCCGTCCAGGCAGGCCTCGGAAGCGAGCGGGCAGCGGGGCGCGAATGAGCAGCCGGTGGGTGTGTGGATCAGGTTGGGCGGTATGCCTTCGATAGGGACCAGCGACGCCTTCCCCGCCACGTCCACCCGCGGCACGGCGCCCAGCAGGCCCATCGTGTAGGGCATCCGGGGGTCGTAGTAGATATCCACCACTGCCCCTGTTTCCACAGGTTTGCCGGCGTACATCACCATAATGTCGTCTGCCATACCCGCCACGACGCCGAGATCGTGCGTGATCATCACGACGGCGGCACCCGTTTCCTCCTGCGCGGTATGCAGCACCTCCAGGACCTGGGCCTGGATGGTGACGTCCAGGGCCGTCGTCGGCTCATCCGCGATCAGGACCCGGGGGTTGTTCGCAATGGCGATGGCGATCATCACGCGCTGGCGCATGCCGCCGGAGAACTCGTGGGGAAAGGCTTTCAGCCTGTCCTTGGGGCTGGGGATCCCCACCATGGCCAGAAGTTCGACGGCGCGGGCTTCTTTGGCCTGCTTGCTCATGCCGGGATGGTGGATGGTGAGCGCTTCGATGATCTGGCTGCCCACCGTATACACAGGCGTCAGGGAGGACAAAGGGTCCTGGAAGACCATGGAAAGCTCGTTGCCGCGGTAAGCGCACATCGCTTTATCGCTGAGGCCCAGCAGCTCCTTGCCATGGAGCCGGACCGAGCCGACGACCTCTGCGGTGGTGGGCAACAGACCCATGATCGCCAGCGACGTGACGGACTTGCCGGAACCGGATTCCCCCACGATGCCGAGCGTCTTGCCGGGAAGGAGGTCAAAATCAACACCCCTCACGGCGTGCACCACCCCGTTTTCGGTATTGAAGCTGACGTTGAGGTCCCGGACGGACAGGACGGCGTCGGTGGGACCGTGCAGCCCCGCGACGTGCAGCCGCTCCACGGCTGACTGGGGCTGTTCGGTAGGCCCGGCAACGATTTCGCTGCTCATGAGGCGCTCCTCTTCACAAGGGTTTTCGGGGCCTTGCGCTTGCTTGCGCTGCCGCTGGAGCTGGAGCTCGGATCGAAGGCGTCGCGCAGTCCGTCGTTCATCATGGCCAGCGAACCGGTAAGCAGGAACATCACGGCGAGGGGGACCCAGAACATCCAGGGAAAAGTCTGCACCTGTGAGGTGGCTCCGCCGATGAGGACGCCGAGGCTCACATCCGGGACCTTGATGCCGATACCGATGAAGGAGAAGGCCACCTCCGCAAGGATGGCGCCCGTGACGCCGCGGGTGACGTCCAGGACCAGCAGCGAGCCGATGTTGGGGACCAGGTGGCGCCAGACAATCCGGCGGGGCGGGACGCCCATGTACTGTGCGGCCTTGACGTAGTCCCGCTGCATCAGGGACATGGACAAGGACCGGATCAGGCGGGCTGTACCCATCCAGCTGAAGACCAGCAGCACGATGATCAGCAGCAGCCAAGAGGGCAGGTCACGCTTCAGGCCTGCGCCTCCGCCGCTGGTGGCTACGGCGACCACCAGCAGGGCCGGCATCATGATGAGCGCCTCAAGGATGAAAAGCATCACCTTGTCCGCCTTGCCGCCGAAGTACGCCATGGTGCACCCGTAGACGGCGGCGATCAGGACGGACACAAGGCCCACCACCAGGCCGATCAGGATGGAGATCCTGGTGCCTTCGACAGTCATGGCGTAGAGATCGATGCCTGCCTGGGAGGTGCCGAGGTAGTGCTCGGCCGACGGCGGAATGCCGATGTTGAAGGGGTCGATCGTCTCCTTGTCCCACTGCGTGAAGTACCCGCCGATGAAGGAAAAGATGGTCAGCCCGAGGAAGATGGCAAGGCCGGCCACCGCCGTCTTGTTGCGCAGGAAGCGGCGGAAGATGATGGTGTTTTTGCCGATGACGACGTCGGCATTTTCCAGGTGCGCGTCCTGGGCGACGGCTGCCGGGTCCACGGCGTTGAGGTTGGTCATGGCTACTGCACCCGCACTCTCGGGTCAACAAGGGTGGTGGCGAAGTCCGCCAGGATGGCCCCCAGGGCAAAGATGACGGAACCGTAGGCAAGGGTGGCCGTGGCGGCGTTGACGTCCTGGAGGGAGATGGCGTCAATGCTCCAGGAGCCCACGCCGGGCCAGGCGAAGATCTTTTCCGCGAAGAACCCGCCGGCGAAAATCGCCGGGATGGTGAACGCGATGCTCTGGGCCACGGGGATGAACGAAACCCGCAGCGCATGCCGCGAGATGGCCTGGTTCCGGGTGAGTCCCTTGGCACGGGCCGTCCGGACAAAGTCCGCGTTGACGTTGTCCAGGAGGTACTGGCGCTGGGCTATCTGGTAGGACCCCCAGCCCACCAGGGTGATGGCAATGGTGGGAACGGCGTAGTGCGCCAGCATGTCCACGAACTGCGCCCATCCCGGCGCTGTCCCGGGGGTGGAGATGCCGGTGACGAAGAAGATGCGCTCCCCCACGGTTTCGTTGATGTTGATGGCGCCAAGCTGCACCAGGAAGTAGGCGATGGGCGCGGGCACTATGTAGGCCAGGTAGCTGTAGGACGTGATGACCCGGTCCTGGAACTTGTACTGCCGGGCTGCGGAGTAAACCCCCAGCGCCACACCGATGACCAGGGTCAGGATGATGGAGGCCAGGAAAAGCCGGGTGGAGATCCAGACGCGGTCGCCAAACTCGGCGTTGATGTAGGCACCGTTGGGGCTGCGGCCCCAGTCCCAGCGCGTGACGATGGCCGTGAGCCATTCCACGTAGCGCTCCCAGGGGCTAAGGTCCGGGTCAAGGCCTTTCAGGCGCATGGAGTTGGCCACCTGCTCCGGCGTGGGCCGGGGGATGCGTTCCTGTTCCAGCAAGGCCGGTTTCAGGGAACTGACGGCCAGGAAGTATCCCGCCGAAGTGGTCAGGAAGATCATAAAAACGTACGTGATGCCGCGCTTTGCGAGGTACCTGAGCATGGGACTAGTTCTGTTTCGCCGCCGGCAACTGGATGACGGGGCACCAGGAAGTCCGCTGATGGACCAGGGTATCGGGCAAATCAACAATCACGTGCTGGATCCTTCCGTTTTCCCCGCGTTAGCGGGGGTTGTGCCGCCTCGCAGGGTCCTTTGCCAGCGGATAGCTGGCAACCCGCTGGCTGTGGGGCCAGTCCTGTGGACTATGTTGCGGGTCACATTCCAGAGGAAACTATCACAAGCGCCCCCTTAAACTGTGGGCGCATGCGCACAAAGCCACGTGCCCGTATCAGATTGTTATGAATAACTTTGTGAAATTGATGTGACTGGACGAGGGGGCTGGAAAAGGCGTAATCTAAGCGCCGCTGACAACCCGTGTGACAAGATCCCGCCAGGATGCGGCCAGCCGCTCCACACTCACACCATGTGCCTGCACGAGGTTGAGGAGCCTGTCCGGGGCGAGGGTGGCGGCCAGCGAGCGGGCCATCAGCCAGGGATCCGTTTCGAAACCCCCTTCGCGCAGGAGTACTTCGATGTGGCGGTGCCACAGGGCTGCGGCAGGGGGTTCGGAACGCCCGTGCGGCGTGTTTTCGGCCGCGCGCGCCAGATCGCCGAATTCCATGGTGTAGGCGATGCGTTCCACGCCGAACGCGATGAGGCGCCCCAGCGCCGGCGCTCCCGGGCCCAGCGGCGGCGGCCCGAACAGAAAGCGCTCCTGGAACGCCGCCTCGGATTCGCTCAGCAGCGTGAGCATGAGTCCGGCACGGCTGCCGAAACGGCGGAAGATGGTGCCTTTGCCCACTCCCGCCTGCTCCGCGAGCCGGTCCATGGTCAGCCCTTCCGCACCGCATTCACCAATCAGTTCGCGGGCCGCCATGAGCAGGCGCTCCCGGTTCCGCGCAGCATCGCTGCGTTCCGCGCCGTCCCTTGACGACTGCGGGGGCCGCATTGAGATGGAGCTCACATTCCATATTCTAGACCCGAGGAATAAGAAGCGGACCATAGTCCGTTTACATGGGTGAAGGCATCAACAAGCCTGTGTTGTTCCCGGCCGGCGGTCCCCCTCCCGCCGCCCTTACCCCAGGAGTCCCCATGACTAAGAGCACCGTCCTCACCCTCGTCGGCAGCCTGCGCGCCGAGTCCACCAACCAGAAGCTGGCCGAAGCCATCCAGCTGAACGCGCCGGAGCAGGTGGAGGTTGTCATCCACGAAAGCCTGGGCAACATTCCCTTCTACAACGAGGACATCGACGTCGAAGGCCACGTTCCCGCCGCCGCTGCCGCCCTGCGCGCCGCAGCCAACGAGGCCGACACCCTCCTGCTGGTGACCCCCGAGCACAACGGCACCGTTCCTGCCGCACTGAAGAACGCCATCGACTGGCTGTCCCGCCCCTTCGGTGCCGGCGCCCTCGCAGGCAAGCCCACCGCCGTCGTCGGAACTGCCTTCGGCCAGTACGGCGGAGTCTGGGCCCAGGACGAGGCACGCAAGGCGGCAGGAATCGCCGGCGCCCAGATCCTTGAGGACGTCAAGCTTGCCGTTCCGGGCTCCATGGTGCGCTTCGCCGAACTGCACCCGAAGGACGACGCGGAGGTTGTGGAGCAGATCAAGGGCGTGTTCGATGCCCTTGCAGCCGTCCAGACTGCCGCCTAAGCAGCAACCACAGGTGCCCGGCGCGAATCTTCGCGCCGGGCACCGTTTTGCTTAACCCGAATGGGGCAGCCGTGCTCTGGCTGCCGCAGCCGATCATTGCTAGCGTGACGCCATGAACCCCTCGAAGACCCCGGCCGAGATCCTCGACATCGCCGGCGCCGAGGTGCGCATCTCAAGCCCTGACAAGGTGGTGTTCCCCGGGCCCGGGCTGACAAAGCTTGACCTGGTGAACTATTACCTCTCCGTTGCGGACGGAGCGCTGCGGGGCGCCGGCGGCCGGCCCATGGTGCTCAAGCGTTTCCCCAAGGGTATAGACGCCGAACCGTTCTTCCAGAAGCGCGTACCCGAGAACCACCCCGACTTTATTGAGACGGCAACGCTGCACTACGCATCAGGAGCGTCAGCCGAGGAAGCCGTGATCCGCGACGCCGCAGGCCTGGCTTGGGTGATAAACCTCGGCTGTCTTGACCTCAACCCGCATCCCGTCCGCGCAGAGGACCTCGAGCACCCGGACGAACTTCGGGTGGACCTGGACCCCATGCCGGGAGTCGACTGGTCCCAAATAGTTGACACCGCCTTCGTGGCGCGCGAAGTGCTCGACGACGCGGGCCTGGTGGGGTGGCCTAAGACGAGCGGGTCCCGTGGGCTGCACATTCTGGTCCGCATCGCACCGCAATGGTCGTACCGTGACGTGCGGCTCGCGGCCGAAACGCTCGCCCGCGAGGTGGAGAACCGCGCCCCTGGCCTCGCCACCGCACGGTGGTGGAAAGAGGAGCGCGGGGAGAGCGTCTTTGTTGACTTCAACCAGAACGCAAAGGACCGCACGGTGGCGTCCGCCTACTCAGTCCGGCCCCTGCCCGATGCCCGTGTGTCAACGCCGCTGGCGTGGGATGAGGTGCCTTCTGCCCGGCCGGAGCAGTTCACGGTGCGCACGGTGCCCGGACGTTACGCGGACGTGGGCGACCCGCACGCGGGGATGGACGATGTAACGGGCTCGCTGGACGGGCTTCTGGCACTGGCCGCTGAACTCGGCCCTGCCGAAAAAGCACCGCGGAGCGGCGACGGCTCCGGGCGCCGGCAGTCGGCGATGCCGTTGATCGAGGTTGCGCGGACCAAAACCAAACCCGAGGCGCTGGCCGCCCTGGACGAGTGGAAGTCACGGCATGCCCACCTCATTCCGGCCCTGCATCCGGCGGACATCCTGGTTGATGGAATGCGTGGATCCAGCTCGCTCTGGTACCGCGTCCGGGTGAACCTGCAACACATCCCGGAGGCGGAGCGGCCGCCGAAGGAGGACCTCATCGCGGACTACGATCCCTGGGCGGGAAAGGTGTGGCCAGGCCGCCAGGGATCCTGACACGACGTACGGCACCGCCGTGACCAACTCTTGTCCCAACCGGTACCTCCCGGACATTCCCCGGTAAATGCGCCGGCCGTAACGTTAATCCACGGAACGTACCCGGACGGGATTGCGGTGCAGGCATGGCAGACAGGCGCAGCGGTGGCAGGCGGGTGGCGGTGGTGCGCGCCGTACTGACGGCGACTGCCCTGGCGTTTCCACTGTGGCTCACCTCCTGCTCCAGCCCGTCCCCTTCAGCCACTGCCCCGCCTTCCTCGGCCCCGCTGGCGGCCGCCGCCCCCGATCCCCATCCCACCGAGGCGGCGCTGCCTGCTGACCCCGCCCCCCAGCCGCAGGACCCGCCTCCGCCCGGAGCAGCGGCCAGTCCCGTGCCACTGGAAACGCAGGCAAGCGGGCCCCCTGCCACCTCCACCGGAACCTCGCCGGGGGGCACCTCCGTTCCCGGCACGGGCCCGTCGGCAGTGCCGGCGTCGGAAGATCCCGCCCCATCCGCCCAAGCTCCCTCAGGCGGTACCGCTGCCAGGCGGGCCGTGACGGCCTACTACGTGCTGCTGGACGACGGCGGCAGCAAAGGCGTGCGCTTCGGCTGCAACGACAGCCTGGTGGGGGTAGTCCGAACCAGTCCCGGCGGGGAGCCACTGCCTGCCGCGGTGGGCGCGCTGCTGGAAGCACCAACCGAAGCAGTGTTGTCCAGGCCTGCATCTGACCTGTACAACGCACTGTCCGGTTCCGACCTGAAATTCCTGTCGGGCAGCTTCGACGGCACCACGGTCACGCTCTACCTGGCCGGAACGCTTCGGCTGGGAGGAGTTTGCGATATCCCCCGGGTGGAAGCGCAGTTGGCCCAAACGGCGGTGGCCGCTGTGGGTGCCGTCCGCGCTGAAATCTATGTCAACGGCCGCGGCCTCGCGGAAGTCTTGCGGTTGGACTGACCGGCCTGCGCCCGGTTCCCGCCGCAGTATTTCCGCAGCCACGCATGTTTCACTAAACGGATGTTGCCCTACTGGCAACTGGCGGCTGTATATTGTGGATGTGAGCCACGAGACACTCGACGCCGCAGCACGGACGCTGCCAGCCGAAGCCATTGATGCCATCGAGCGGGCGGCCACGTCCGCCCACCGCCATGAGGAACTGTTCTCAGAGCGCGCAGCCAACATCCGCCAGTCCGCGGTCCGTGACGTTTTTGATATTTCCTTGCGGCCCGGACTTGTTTCACTTGCCGGCGGAAGCCCCTACCTGCAGTCCCTTCCGCTGGACCGGCTGGCCACCACTGCGGCTGCCATCATCGCCGAGGACGGCCTGACCGCACTGCAGTACGGCAGCGGGCAGGGCACCCTCGAGCTCCGCACACAGATCTGCGAAGTGATGGCGGCCGAAGGCATCCTCGACGCCCGGCCGGAAAACGTGGTGATCACCGCAGGATCCCAGTCAGCGCAGGACGTCGCCACAAAACTCTTCTGCAACCCTGGTGACGTGGTGCTGGTGGAAAACCCCACTTATGTAGGCGCGCTGAATGCCTTTGAGGCCTATCAGGTCCAGGTTGAAACGGTGGAGATTGACGGGGACGGCCTCGTTCCGGATCTCCTCGAGGCGAAGATCGCGGCCCTGCAGCTGGCGGGCAAAAACATCAAATTCCTGTACACGATCCCCAACTTCAACAATCCCTCCGGCATCACCCTCGCTCCGGAGCGGCGGCAGAAGATCGTGGATATATGCCGCAACTCGAATATACTGATCCTTGAAGACAATCCCTACGGACTCCTGCGCTTCGAGGGTGAGCTGCTCGCACCGCTCCGGGCGGACAATCCGGGCGACGTCATTTACATGGGGTCCTTCTCCAAGATCTTCGCTCCCGGGCTTCGCATTGGGTGGGCCTTGGTGCCGGAACACCTGCAGCGCCGGTACTACCTCGCGGCGGAAGCCGTCACGTTGTGCCCGCCTGCCCTCAACCAGATGCTGGTCTCCGCGTACCTGCGGGACTACGACTGGAGGGGCCAGATCGAGACCTACCGCGGACTGTATGCCGAGCGCTGCCGTGCCATGCTCACAGCCCTTGAGGCCCACATGCCCGCGGGCACCAGCTGGACCACCCCGGAAGGCGGCTTCTTCGTCTGGGTGACACTTCCGGACGGCGTGGACACCTACCCGCTGCTGCTCAAGGCGATCGACGCCGGTGTGGTATTCATCCCCGGCGCCGCCTTCACGCCGTCGGACGAGCCGTCCAACAAACTGCGCCTCGCCTACAGTGCCGTGCCTCCGGAAGCGATCACCGAGGGCGTGCGCCGCCTGGCGCCGGTCCTGCGGGAAGCCATCGCCGGGCTGTAGCCTAGGGCTCACCGGACTTAAGCCGCATACCAAGCAAAGGAGCAGTATATGAGCGGAATCATCGTTGTAGGGGTCGACGGCAGCGGGACGGCAAAGAAGGCTGCGGAGTCGGCCCGCGACCTCGCTGCAGCGCTGGGCGCATCCCTTCACGTGGTCTCGGCCTTCGACAGCGACCGCACCGAAGTCTTCGGCAGCGGCAGCGACCAGTGGATCGTCTCCGACGCTGACGCCGCGGAGCACGTGGCCCGCACCGTAGCCGAATCCCTGGGCCGGGACATCAAAGTGACCTATTCCGCGGCCCGCGGGCGCCCGGCGGACGCCCTCATCAAGGAGGCCCTGCGGATGGAAGCCCGGATCATCGTCGTGGGAAACCGGCGCATGCAGGGCATTGGCCGTGTCCTGGGCAGCGTGGCCAACAGCGTGGCCCACAACGCACCCTGCGACGTCTACATCGCCAACACCTACGACGCCGACTAGCAGTTACCGCGGACACTCCCCCTGGTGGCACAAGTCGCTGCGGGGGGTGTCTGTTCTCACGCCTAATACGCCGGTTAAGCCCCTGGCGCAACGATAAAATTGGATAAGCCCCAACGGCGCGGACACCCACCATCCACGATTATCAAGGGGCTCCATTGCTCACTCTCCAGCGCCGCCAGCTCGTCGGCCACGACATCCTCCTGGCCCGCCACGGAAACCACATCTGCTCCATGCGCGTCGACCGCGGCAACGGCACCGTGGTGGCACTCCTGGACGACGGAACCGTGGACAGCGCGCCGAACCTTATCTCTCCCGACCTGCAGCTTCCGGAGACAGTAGCCAGCGTGATGCGTGAGGACTGGAAGATTATGACGGTCTGCACGGCAGTGGCCGCCGGAATGGCTGCCTTGATGGTGACGGCAGCGATTGCCCTGGGAACAACGGCAGACCCGGCCCTGCTGGAAGCGCTCTCCGCGTATTCGTCCTACTGACGGAAAAAGCCGCTGCCGGACAAGGGCGCGTCCGTGTCCGGCCTAGGCGACCATCCAGCCTTGCAGGACCCACCAGATCCCGGCCATCACTATCCCGCCAAACAGCGAACCGGCAACTACCTGTGCCACCGTATGGGCCCGCAGCACCACCCGGGACCAGCCCACAGCGGGGACGAGCAGAAGAAACGGAAGCCATGCCGGGCCGAGCATCAGGACGGCGATCACTGTGGATGAGGCGATCGCGGCAGCATGTCCGCTGATCTTCCAGAACGGGCTGACACCCGCCAGTACCACCACTCCGCCCACCACTGCCAGCACCATGGCCACGACGTTTTGCGGGGCCCCTGCCGCCGTCAGTACCAGCAGCCCCGCCACGATCGATCCCAACGCCATCAACAGCACAGGGGCCCGCTGCTTGCGGTCACTGACGTGATGATCCGTGACTTTTCCCCGCCGCACCAGGACCAGCAGCAGGATCAGCGGGACCACACAGACAAACAAGGCCGCCAGCGCCCCGTACGCCATGGTGCCGGGGAAACCGGGCTCCGTGAGGGGGCTGATCAGCAGCTGCACGGTGACCACCACGGGCGGCTGCAACGCCTCGGTGATCCATCTGGCAGCCCTGTTTTTGGCGCGGATGGCACCGGCATTGATGACCATGGTTGTCAGTTTCCTAGTCCAGCAGCAGTGCCGGTTCCTCCAGGATGGCAGCGACGTCGGCCATGAAGCGGGCGGACAGGTCGCCGTCCACCACCCGGTGGTCGAACGAGCCGCCGAGGGTGGTGATCCAGCGCGGAATCACTTCCCCGTCCAGCACCCAGGGCTTCTGCTTAATGGTTCCGAAGGCCACGATGGCCACTTCGCCGGGGTTGATGATCGGCGTACCGGTATCGATCCCGAGCGCTCCAATGTTGGTGACGGTCAGCGTTCCGTCCTGCATCTCGGCAGGCTGGGTCTTTCCGGCCCGGGCGGTAGTGGCCAGGTTGTTCAAGGCCAGCGCCAGCTCTTTCAGCGACAGGTCCTGGGCATTCTTGATGTTCGGCACCATCAGGCCGCGGGGTGTTGCCGCAGCGATACCCAGGTTCATGTAGTGCTTGACGTGGATTTCGGCGGCGCCTTCCGCGGTGTCCACCCAGGTGGCATTGACGCTCGGGTTGCGCGCGGCCGCCCAGATCACGGCTTTGGCGAGGATGAGCAGGGGCGATACGCGGATGCCTTCGAAGTCCCTGGACGCCTTGAGCCGCTTGACGAATTCCATGGTGCGGCTGGCGTCAACGTCCACAAAGATGCTGACGTGCGGTGCCGCGAAGGCCGAGTCCACCATCGCCTTGGCCGTTGCCTTGCGGACTCCCTTGACCGGGATCCGCTCGATGCGCTGGTCCTGGGGCTTTCCGGCCTTGCCCCAAAATCCGTCGGCCTTGTCCAGTTCAGCGTCCCGCTGCGCCTGGTAGCTGACCAGGTCCTCGCGGGTTACTTCGCCCCGTGAGCCCGTGGCCACCACGTCTGCCAGGTCGATACCCAGGTCGCGGGCGATCTTGCGGACCGGCGGTTTAGCCAGGACCTTATTGACGAGCCCGGTGATGGCGCCGCCGAACGTGGGCCGGTTGTCCACCGGTTCGCTGGCTGGGCCTGCGGCGGCGCTCTTTGCTTCTGCGGAGACTTCGGCCGGCGTATGGGGCTGGACGGGCTCCACTTCCGGGGCGTTGACCGTGAGGGTACCCAAGGCTGGCGCGGTTCTGCGCGGCCGCCGCTTGACGGCGTCTGCCTTGGGCCCGGAGCCCACCAGCGGGCCGCCGGCCAGGGAACTGTCTGTAACTGCCGCACTATCTGTTGTGCCGCCGTCGGACTCCGGAAGCTTGCCGTACATCGGCTGCACAGGCATCTCCAGAGCAGGCACGTCAGCCGGGGTGGGGTCGCCCGCAACCTCATCGCTGACGCTGATGATGGCGGTGCCGACGTCGATGGTGACGCCCTCGGGAACCAGCAGTTCGCTGACGGTCCCGGCGAACGGCGAGGGCAGTTCCACGATCGACTTTGCTGTCTCGATCTCACAGAGAACGTCGTTGATGGCGACGGCGTCCCCGGCTTTGACCTTCCAGGAGACGATTTCCGCCTCAGTAAGGCCCTCGCCGACGTCCGGGAGGTTGAACTTGTTCAGGGTCATGGTGTCCTCAGTAGGAGAGGGCGCGGTCCAGCGCCTCGAGGATGCGGTCGATGTCCGGAAGGTAGTCTTCCTCCACCTTGGCAACGGGGTAGGGCATGTGGAAGCCGCCTACGCGGATCACCGGTGCCTCCAGCGCATGGAAGGCACGCTCACTGATCCGGGCAGCTATTTCGCCGCCGATCCCGCCGAAGGTGGGGGCCTCGTGGGCCACGATCAGCCTGCCAGTCTTCTGGACCGAGGCGGTGACGGTATCGAAGTCAATGGGCGAGATGGAGCGAAGGTCGATGACCTCCAGGCTGTGTCCGTCCTCCTCCGCGGCGTTTGCAGCTGCAAGGGCGACCGGAACCAGCGGCCCGTACGCCACAATGGTGGCTGCTGTTCCGGTGCGCAGGACATGGGCTTTGAAGGGATCCGCGGCGGTGCCCGGAGCCTCCACGTCAACCTCGCCCTTGAGCCAGTAGCGCCGCTTCGGTTCAAAAACGATCACGGGGTCCTGGCACTGCACTGCCTGCTGGATCATCCAGTAGGCGTCATGCGGGTTGGACGGGGTGATGATCCGGAGCCCTGCCGTATGGGCGAAGAGCGCCTCGGGTGACTCGGAGTGGTGCTCGATGGAGCCGATGCCGCCCCCGTAGGGGATGCGGACCACTACCGGCACACTGAGGTTGCCGTTGCTGCGCGAGTGGATTTTCGCAAGCTGGGTGGTGATCTGGTTGAAGCCGGGGAAGACGAAACCGTCGAACTGGATCTCGCACACCGGGGTGTACCCGCGCAGGGCGAGGCCGATCGCTGTTCCGATGATGCCGGACTCGGCCAGCGGCGTGTCCACGACGCGGTCGGGGCCGAACTCCCCGATCAGCCCGTCGGTCACGCGGTAGACGCCGCCCAGCGCGCCGATATCTTCGCCCATCAGCAGGGACTTGGGATTGTCCGTCAGGGCTGCGCGAAGGCCCTCATTGATGGCCTTGGCAATGGTCATGGTGGTCATCAGTGGCCTGCCTTTGGGGATGCCTGGGCTGTTACTGCCTGCCTGGCCGGTTCTTCCGCCGCTTCCTCACCTGCGAAACCTGCCGAGTACTCCTCGAACCATGCGAGTTCTTCGGCCACCAGGGGATGGGCTTCAGCGTAAGTGTTGGCAAAGGCGGTGCGGATGTCCGGAGTTTCAAGGTCGTGGGCGGTGCGGCGGACGTAGGCGGCGAGCTCATCCCCGTCGGCTTTGACCTTGGCGAAGAATGCCTCGTCGGCCATACCCTCGGAGCGCAGGTACTTCTCCAGTCGGGCGAGGGGATCTTTGGCCCGCCAGGCCTCTTCTTCGGCCGCCTGCCGGTATTTGGTGGGATCGTCCGCAGTGGTGTGCGCGCCCACCCGGTAGGTGAACGCCTCAATCAGGACGGGACCGTTGCCCTGCCGTGCGTGCTCCAGTGCCCATTCCGTAACGGCGTGGACCGCGATGACGTCGTTGCCGTCCACCCGGATGCCGGGGAAGCCGTAGCCCTTGGCCCTGTTGGACAGCGGCACCCGGGTCTGTACGGCGGTAGGGACGGAGATAGCCCAGTGGTTGTTCTGGCAGAAGAACACCACGGGGGCGTTGTAGGAGGAGGCGAAGACCATGGATTCGTGGACGTCACCCTCGGAACTCGCGCCGTCGCCAAAGTAGGCGATCACCGCCGCAGCCGGTTCCGGACTGGAAGTGCCGGAAGATGCAGCGTTGGACGCGGCCAGCTTCTGGTCCCGCTGGATGCCCATCGCATAGCCCACTGCGTGGAGCGTCTGGGCGGCCAGGACCAGCGTGTACAGGTGGAAGTTGGTGTCCTTGGGATTCCAGCCGCCATTGGAAACCCCGCGGAACTGGCGCAAAAGCTCGGCAAGGTCCACGTTGCGGGTCAGGGCGACCCCATGTTCGCGGTAGGTGGGGAAGATGTAATCCTGCGGCTGGCTCGCCCGGCCCGAACCGATCTGAGCCGCTTCCTGGCCCGTCAGGGGAACCCAGAGCGCAAGCTGGCCCTGGCGCTGCAGCGCAGTGGCTTCCACGTCGAACCGGCGGATGGCGGCCATGTCCGCGTAAAGCCCGCGGAGCACCTCCGGAGTCAGCTTCTCGGCATATTCGGTGTAGACAGCATCAAAGCCGAGCTTCCCGTCCGGGCCGAGGAGCTGGACCATCTGCGCCGGGGGCTCGCCCATGACCGCCTCGGCATCAGCCTCGCGCTGGTCGTCTACAGCTGTTCCGTCGAACTCGGTGGAAGGCAGATGTGTGCCCATACCGTCTCCTTGTTTGCCGCATGCGGATGCAATGCAATGTCGCTGGGATATATGCCTCCAAAGGAATAGATTCCCTTTGTGGCATATATGATGGCTTACTGATCCTAACTTTATCTTCAGTAGGTACGCGTGAAGCTACTTGTGAAGTGCTAGGAACCGCGCGGGGCCTTTGTGTAGTTCGCACATAACGCCAGGAACCGGCTGTTCGCTTCTTCCTCGCCGATGCTCACCCGCACGCCTTCGCCATCGAATGCCCTGACTGACAGTGCTTGCGTACCTGCCAGTTCGGCAAAGTCTGCGCTGTCAGCTCCGAAGTCGAGCCAGACGAAATTGCCTTGGGCGTCAGGCACAGCCCAGCCCAGGCTGCGCAGCCCTGCCGTGACGCGGTCCCGCTCATCCACGAGCCTTTGTACCCTTTCTACAACCTGGGGGTAATTTTGGAGGGACACAATTGCTGCCGTTTCTGCAATTTGCGACACGGCGAACGGTGTGGCCGCGACCCGCAGGTGTTGGGTCAGCTCCGGGTTGGAGACGCTGTAGCCCACGCGCAACCCGGCCAGCCCATGTGCCTTTGAGAAGGTGCGGAGCACCACCACGTTGGGGTACCTGCGGTAGAGGCTGATCCCATCTACCGCGCCGGCCTCGCGCACGAACTCCTGGTACGCCTCGTCGATGACCACCACCACGTCGGCCGGGACTGAGCGGATGAAGGCTTCCGTCTCAGCCGAACCCAGGGCAGGGCCGGTGGGATTATTCGGCGTGCAGAGGAGGATGACTTTGGTTCGGGCGGTAACTGCCGCCGCCATTGCCTTCAGGTCGTGGCGGCCCTCGTTCGTCAGCGGGACGGGAACACCTTCCGCACCCGAGAGGCCCACGCTGATGGGGTATGCCTCAAAGGAGCGCCAGGCGTAAACCACCTCGTCCGGCTTACCGTCTTCATTCCGCCCCGCGAACGCGGCCAACAGTTGGTTCAAGGCCCCCAGGCTGCCGGCGCCGGTGACAATATCCTCCGCGGGAACATCAAGGAACCCGGCGAGCGCTGTGCGCAGCCGGCTGCTCAAGGGGTCCGGGTAGCGGTTGAAGTCCGTCTGGTTCGCGATGGCCTCGACGACCGCGGGAATCGGAGGCAGCGGATTTTCGTTCGAGGACAGCTTGTAGCTGGCCAGCCCGTCCACGGCCACGGGAGGTTTGCCGGCGGCATAGCGGGGCAGCCTTGCCACCACAGGACGCGGCTGGATACCCCCGGCAAGGGTGTTTGATGACGTCATGGAGACCAGCCTACTTCTCCCGATGCGGGAGGGAAGGCGGGATTGGCTATGGGTTCCCGGGGCGGGGTGGCCGGGGTTCCCCCTGGTTGCAGGGACCCTCCGGCCACCCGTTCCTTATGCTGGCGCGGCCTAGCTTGCCTGCCGCAACGTTTGAGCACCTGTCCACGTGCTGTCCGCCCGGGTGCCTGCCAGTTGGGGCGCCCAGCCGTCCGTTCCCTGCAGATAGGCCTCCAGCGTGAAGTCCCCGGCCAGCTCCGGCTCCAGTTGCGGCCTGTCCGGAGTTATGCGCGCTCCCGGGCCGTGGTTATTGAACTCATGGAAGCGTGCCTCCCGCCAGGAGAATCCGCTCATATCCGTCCAGGGCGTGCCGGAGATGTGGGCACCTAACCAGGAATCCCGGACCAGGACCTGGGCAATGGCGTCCACGTCGCCGCTGGGATGCCAGGGCCGGCCCAGGTGAACCGATCCCGCCGCAGCTTCGGAGGTAAACCGGCAACCGGTAAAGAGGTACCCGTGCTTGATCTTGCTGTTCTGGCTCCCGGCGGACACTTAGCCGTTGTTGCTTCCGGAACCACGGTCCAGGGACCGGATCCCGCAATTTGAAAAAACGGCCGTCCCGCGGCCAAAGATGAAGTCCACGTCGCCTTCCACGTAACAGTCGCTGAAGAAGAACCGTGCGGGTACGCCGCGGGCGGGCGAGTCAACCAGGAGGGTGTCCTGGTTGCCCAGGCACCGGACGTTATGCAGGACAGCGCGGTCCCCTGTCAGGAAGAGTGCCACCGCCTGGCGGTTCGCTATGTGCTGGTTGGCCGCTTCGTCAAAGTCGTTGCTGAACGTGAGGTTGGAAGCAATGAAATCGGCGCCGTCGATCCGTACGCTGGCGCTTCCGCCGGTGCCGAAGGATCCGCTGCCATCCGGCTTGGGAGTACCGGAGGCATTGTTGTAGACCAGCACAACGTCTTCTGTGCTCTCCCCCAGCCCGATAAAAGAGACTCTGGGTTTGTCCGCCGGGACCCTGATGGCCTCGCGGTAGATCCCTGGCTGGATCCGGATCAGGGTCCGGCGGGTGGTTCCCGGGGGCACGGAGTCGACAGCCGCCTGGACAGTCCGGAAGGCCAGGCCTTGACCCACGTCAAGGACCAAAGGCTTGTCCACCGGGCGTTCGCCGGGCCAGTAAATACCTGCCAGGGGATCGAGGGTGGTGTTGAGCTGGAAATACCCCGGTGGGATCGTCTGCTTTGCCTGCAGTTCGGAGGCAACGAGCTTTGCCACGGCAAGGGCGCCCTCCGCCTGGAAGTGTGTGTTGTCGGCGACCCCGTTGGGGTACTGCGGATATTGACCGGGTGCCGTATGCAGGAAGTGGGTTTTGGTTCCCTCGGCGCCCAGCTCCTGCCAGAGGGCCTTCGACGAGGCGGTGAGGTCCACCAAGGGCGTGCCGGTGGAGGCGGCAAGCTCCCGCACGGCCTGCGGGTATGCGCCATGGGAGTCCTGGGCACGGCCAAGGGGACTAAACCTGCGGCGTTCCACCGGCGTGACCAGGACGGCCTGCGCCCCCTTTGCAGCGGCACCGTCGAGGTACTTTTGCAGGTACTCCTTGAAAGTGGTTTGAGAATCTGTGCCCCTCGCCGGGTCTTCCACTTTTTCGTCGTTGTGGCCGAAGGAAATGAGGAGGTAATCGCCGGGCTGCAGCAGGTCCAGCACCTCCGCCAGGAGGCCGGCATCGGCAAAGCTCTTGGACGAGGCCCCGGACCAGGCGTAGTCGAAGACGCCGGCCTGCGGCCCCAACAGCAACGGGAGGGCCTGTCCCCACCCGGCGCGCGGACGTTCCGAATGCTGGTACGCGGAGGAGGTGGAATCGCCGACGACGAAAATCACCGGCCTGGAGCGGGAAGAACTTGGGCTGGCTGTCCGGACGGCGGCCAGGGATTCCCCCGCGCCCGGCCCTGCCAGCCCCGCGGCCGCGGTAACGGCTCCTGCCGCCGCGGCCGCCAGAAGGGAGCGGCGGCTGGGTTGGAAGCGGCGCATCAGTGCACCTCTCCGGCCGTGAACACGGGTCCGACGGCGTCCGCCAGGAGGGCGGGCACTGCCTGGGCAGCATTCACATGGGTCCGCAAAACAGGCGCCCAGGTGTCGTCGGTGCCCAGTTGCCTGTCAGCCGGGGCTGCAGCGTTGTAGGCGGTCCGAAGATCGACGGTCTTGCCGTTGACCGCGTTTCCGCTGGTGGTGATGACCTTTCCCTTGAAATAGCCGATCAAAGAGCCGACTGGAATTTCAGGGGGGAGCGTGAAGGCATTCGCCTCCGCGCGGATGTGGGACTCTACGCCCGCGCCCAGCGTGTAGCCGTAGGGAATCGCGGATGTTGGGCCCGTGATGAAGTGGTTGTTGTAGACGTCCACCTGGCCGTACCGGACCCGCGGGGCCCGCTGGCCCACATTCTCGAAGACGTTGTGGTGGATGGTGACGCGGAGTTTGCCTGCGTCTCCGCGGTTGGTGGAATCCGTGGATCCGATGAGCAGGAGTTTGTCGTGTTCGGAGAACCGGTTGTAGGACATGGTTACGAGGTCTGAGCCGTTGGTGACATCCACTGCTCCGTCATGGACCTGGTAGGGCCGGCCGAAGTAGCTGGGCTGCGTGCTGTCGAGGTTGGGCGCGTCAGTGAAGTGCGCGTGGTCCACCCAGACGTGCTTTGAGCCGTTGATGATCTGCAGGAGGTCGTACTCGCTGTTCCAGTTGCCGGTGGCGCCGTCGGTGGGGTCCCAGGAAGGAAAACAGTCGGCGGCGTCACGCACCGTGAGGTTCCGGAAGATGACGTTTTCACCGCCGTTGATCCTCAGGGCGGCGCCGGTGATGCTGCTGTCCGGCCCGGCTCCCACAACCGTGGTGTTGCTGGGGATATCCCAGCGGATGGTGGCGGCCTGCCTGGACGCGGCGAGGCGGCGGGCGCTTTCCTGCAGGCCAGCCGGCGCCTTCGTTGTTCCATACCGGACCGGGTCGAAGTCGTAAAGGTACTGGGAAAGCGAGAACCCGGTACCGGCGGCATAGTCCTCGCAGCTGATGGGTGAGCCGTCGGTGCTGGTGTTGGCAGCAATGTCGCCGTGGACCCGGATGATTTTTGGTTGAGTCCCGGAGGCAAGTGCGGCCAGGAGTTCTGCCCGGGTGGCAACGTCGTAGATCCGCTCGTCCGTGGCAGCTGACCCGCCCGTGGTACCGGCCTCCAGGGAAGCCCAGCCATCATCTTGAGCGAGCACCTGGCGTTCGAGCGGCTGGCGGGCGGTCTGGGCTGCCGGATCTGCTTGAGGCGCCGGCGATGCGAATGATTGGGCGGGCGACGCGAGCAGCGATATTGCGAGGGCGGCCACAACTGTCACTGGCGCCATGGGCATCTTGTTGCGCATGATCTCTCTTCCTCCATTGGAATGAACCACGCTTCGGCGCCAACGAAAATTGAAGGCGCGCGAGAAAGCGATTTCTTAACTATCGGAAAGCGCTTTCTTCTTGTCAAGGGCCAAGTTGATTTTTGACAATGCCTCTTTGCCGACGGTCACAGCCACTCGGCACCCGCCCTCCCAAAGGCCAGCCGGACCGGGGGGACAGGCAGGTGTGCGCGTTTCCCCACTTTGAGCCAAACCTTCAGGGCGGTATGAAACCATGGGGCCTATGCGACTGATTGCCCGGGTTCTGATCAATGGCCTCGCCCTCTGGGTGGCGAGCTGGATACTGCCGGGACTGGAGATCTCCAGCTCCGCCACAACGGATGCAGTGGCCAACACCGGCGTGACACAAGGGACGGACACCATCGGGATTGTCCTCGCTTATCTGTTCATTGGCGTCATCTTCGGCCTGGTGAACGCTTTGGTCCGTCCTCTGGTGAGCCTCCTCGCACTGCCCCTGACGATCCTGACCCTGGGCCTGTTCACCGTCGTTATCAACGCCGCGATGCTCTACCTGACATCCTGGATCAGCAGCTACACGCCCGTGCACTTCACCATTGATTCCTTCTTTTGGACTGCCGTTTTTGCGGCGATCATCATCACCTTGGTCTCGCTCGTGGCCGGCAGGATTACCGGCACCCGACGGTAGGGGACCGGGCGCCAGAGCTGCGGCCGCCGGAAGTGTTAATAGCGCCCCCTCCGCTACCGCCCGCCGTACCCGCGTTCCTGCCTGCGGTTGTCCGCCGCCTGGAGATCTGACCCGGGAGCCTTGATCCGGGACAGGGAGAAGCGTGTGGCCGTCGCCGTTCCACCCGCTCCCAAAGCCGCGCCGAGTGCCGCAGTGGAGGCCACCAGCGAGGGATCAGTGCTGGCCGAAACCAGCCGGGCGCCGTCCTGGTAGCTGGTGAGCTGATGGCCTGGGCCGATACCCACGTCCTCCCCAGTTTGGGCGTACAAATCATTGGTCATGGTTGCTGTGACCTGGTTCCTGGCGTCCCTGTTTTGCGCGCCGTCTGTGCCAGGGACCCAGTCAGTCCGATGCTCAAGATGGAGTGTGCTGACGTCGGGACCCGGTCTGATTCCCGCCACGGGTGATCCTGCTGTCAGTACGTACTTGAGGTCATAGTCACTCAGGAAATCCTCGTTCGCAGCCAGGTTCATCGCGTGGATTCCACCTTGGCTGTAACCCACTCCCACCACTGTGGCGCCTTTTGGAGCCCCGGCCGCCCTTAGTGCCTCCAGAGCCGCCGCGCTTACATTCTCTGAGTGGTTGCCAACGCCCTCAACTACTCCGTTCAAACCGAATGGGTTCTCGTCGGGGGTATTCAGTTGGGTACCGGGAATCACCACTACATAGGCTTTCTGCCCGTTGTTCTCGACCTCGATCACCTCAATGAAACCCGCGCCACGCGCGTCAATCAGCCGGATACGTTCCAGCAGACCGGCGGGAGAAGGATCAAAATCGATGGGAAGGCTTTCTTGCCGCTGGACTTCAATCGGCTGCGGCCTCATTTTGGGAAGGGTGGCCTCCACGAGCGTCGTGACGAGTGGAGTGGCGTGCACCGCCATGGCTGTCAGGTTTTCGGTGGCTCTTCTGTTGAGGAAGCCACTCCTCCAGAAATCTGCCTGCATTTCCAACTCATTGCCGATGAGTGGCAGGCCCGTACTGGGCGTCCCCGCCAGGGCTTCCGCCGTTTCGTACTCCTGCTTGCAAGCGCGCACCTGGCCGCTGATGCGCTGCAGCTCGGTCCGTACTCTTTGGATGCTCCGCTCTGACTCACCTACCGCGTTCATGGCCAGGCTGCCGGACCACCGGGGCAGGTCCTGGAATGGAACAAGGTCCTCCCAGAGCCGGCGGATTTCAACCTCCATTCCGGAAAGCTCGCCGGCCAGGTCATCCAGCTTTTCGGCGCCGCCCGTCAGCTCCTCCAGCTGGAACCTGATGCCGCCCACGCCTCCGCGGATTGCGAGGGATCCGTCGTCGGGAGGACCGGACAATTGGATGGAACCAGTGCCCGAAGGCGTCACATCGGGCATCAGCGCAGTCCCGGATAGGTGCAGCCGGCGGTTAAGGTCTCCTGGCTGTGCCGCTCCACGGCCGCCTTTGCCTCAACCAACGCCTCAAGGGCGCGGCGCAGTGCTGCCGACTGAAGCAAAACCGCGTCCCGGTAAGCACGCCCGGCCGGCGACTCCCACTGCAGCATCTGGATATCCCTGAAGCTGTCCAACACCGCCTCACCGCGGCCAAGGCAGACGGCCACCCGTTCGGCCAGCTGCTTCACCTGCGAGACGCGAAGCATCTCCTGCTGCAGGTCTGCCCCTGCCAGTTGGCTGTCCATCACCCAACCTCCTTCTTCAACCGGCCTCTGCCGGCGCGGCCCCGCTGATCTGCCTGGGATGAACGCTACGGAGGCCAGCGCGCGGACCCAACCATCGTCGTCGGCTATGTGGACAAGTAACCTGCTAAAGCCGCCGCGGCAGTTCATGAAAGAATCAGCACATGCCTGAAACCGCCGCCACAGCTGATACCCGTACGCCCTCAGGACGCCTGGCCCTCGCCGCGTCCCCGGAAAAAATCGCGCTTGGTCCGCTGGACGGCCGCTACCAGTCCGCCGTCGCGCCCCTCGTTGACTACTTGTCCGAGGCGGCGCTTAACCGCGACCGCGTGGCAGTGGAAGTGGAGTGGCTCATCCACCTGACCAGCAACAACGTCCTTCCCGGCGCCGGGCCGCTGACGGCCCCGCAGCAGGAGCAGCTCCGCGCTGTCGTCACCGAATTCGATGCCGCCTCCGTTGCCGAGCTGGCCGAAATCGAGGCCGTCACGGTCCACGACGTGAAGGCTGTGGAGTACTACATCGGCCGCCGCCTTCCGGCGATCGGCATCGAAAACCTGACGGCCATGGTGCACTTCGGCTGCACCTCCGAGGACATCAACAACCTCTCCTACGCGCTGGGCATCAAGGGCGCTGTGGAGGATGTGTGGCTTCCCGCGGCGCGTGCACTCGTGGCCCAGATCAGCAAAATGGCGGAGGACAACCGCGCCGTCCCCATGCTGTCCCGCACCCACGGCCAGCCCGCAACCCCTACCACCCTCGGCAAGGAACTGGCAGTCACAGCGCACCGCCTGACCCGGCAGCTGGACCGGATCGCCGGAACGGAATACCTCGGCAAGATCAACGGCGCAACCGGCACCTACGCAGCGCATGTTGCGTCCGTTCCCGGCGCAGACTGGCAGCAGGTGTCCAAGTCCTTCGTGGAAGCTTTGGGGCTCACCTGGAACCCGCTGACCACGCAGATCGAAAGCCACGACTGGCAGGCAGAACTGTACGCGGATGTCGCGCGTTTCAACCGCATCCTCCACAACGTCTGCACGGACATCTGGAGCTACATCTCCATCGGCTACTTCGCGCAGATCCCCGTGGCCGGCGCCACCGGCTCCTCCACCATGCCGCACAAGGTCAACCCCATCCGGTTCGAAAACGCAGAGGCGAACCTGGAGATTTCCAACGGCCTGCTGGACACCCTGGGCGCAACGCTCGTCACGTCCCGCTGGCAGCGCGACCTCACGGACTCCTCCAGCCAGCGCAACATCGGCGTGGCCTTTGGCCACTCACTGCTGGCCATTTCCAACGTTGCCAAGGGCCTGGAACGCCTGGACGTGGCTGAGGACGTACTGGCAGGGGACCTCGACACCAACTGGGAAGTCCTGGGCGAAGCGATCCAAATGGTGATGCGCGCCGAGGCGATTGCCGGCGTCGAAGGCATGGAAAACCCCTATGAGCGGCTCAAGGACCTCACCCGCGGCCAGCGCGTTGACGCTGCCCGCATGCGGGAGTTCGTGCAGAGCCTTGGCCTTTCGGCCGATGCCGAGGCACGCCTGCTCGCGCTGACGCCCGGCAAGTACACGGGCATCGCGGACCAGCTGGTGGACCACCTCAAGTAGTCCGGCCGCAGCAGGCAGGAAAAGTACGACGGCGGCGCCGGGCTCGGAAGGGCCCGGCGCCTGCTGCTGTGCGGGCCTTCGCAGGGGCTGGCTTGGCGGCGGCCCTCCGGATGCGAAACTGGAGGCATGAAGCTGCTCCTGATCCGTCACGGACAAACCCCCGGAAACGTACTGGGCCAACTGGATACGGCCCACCCCGGTCCGGGCCTGACCGAACTGGGCGAACGGCAGGCGGAGGCTCTGGCCCGTTCGCTGGTGAATGAGCGGATCGAGGCCCTGTACGCGTCAACCCTGATCAGGACCCAGATCACCGCAGCCCCGCTGGGCCGGCTGCACACCCTGGACGTCGAAGTACTGGACGGCCTCCACGAGATCGAGGCAGGGTCGCTGGAAAAGCTGACCGACCACGAGTCGCACAAGCGGTACATGGGGACAGTGATGTCCTGGGCCGCAGGGGACCTCGACCGGCGGATGCCTGCAGGTCCGGACGGCCACGACTTCTTCGAACGTTTCGACGCAGCCATCGCCAAGGTCCTGGGGCGGGTATCAGGCCGCGAGGCCACGGCCGCGGTGGTCAGCCACGGCGCTGCCATCCGCACCTGGGCCGGGCGCCGGGCGGAGGGCGCGGACCACGAGTTCGCTGCGAAGCACGTGCTGGCCAACACTGGAATCGTCGCGTTGGAAGGCGATCCGGACAACGGGTGGAAACTCCTCCACTGGGACGGCAGCCCGGTGGGAGGCCTGGCACTTGCTGATCCCACCGCCGAGGACCCTACCGGGAAGAACGTTTCGGAGCCTTAGGCCAGCTGCCTGATCCGGCGGGACGGGAAAACGGCCATTCTCCTGCACATGCCGCTCAACTCCCCCTCAGAATCGGCGGGTACAAGCCGGGCGGCCATGGCGGCAGCCTCGGCCGCCGTCGGGCGCGCATCGCTGTCCATCGCGGTCAGTGCCCGGAGCAGGTGACACCATCCGTGGCCAAGGGAGTCCGGAATAACGGGGCTCCGGAGGGTCCTGGCCACCAGCGATTCGATAGCGGTGCCCGGAAAAGCCTTGGCTCCGGTCAGTAGCTCCAGCAGCACCAAGCCCATGGCATAGACGTCCCAGGTGGTCCGTGCCGGCCCGCCCGCAGCCTGCTCAGGGCTCATGTAGTGCACTGTTCCCGATGAGATGCCTGGCTCGGGAGGCGAGCCCGCCGCAGCCACGATGCCGAAGTCGATGATGCGCACAGGGCTCCTCCGCAGTCCGCTGAGCATCAGGTTGGCAGGCTTGATATCCCGATGCACCAGGCCCTTTTCATGCAGGTGGGCCAGGGCTCCAAAGAGGCCGCCAGCCCAGCCGGCAACGTCACCGGCGAGGGGCGGGCGGGTGCGGGCCGCTTCGGCGAGGTTCGTTCCGAGGGCCAGTTCTTCGACCAGGAACGGACGCCCGGCAAGCGGGCTCCCGGCGGGCATGACACCCTGCGCGATGAACCGGATGATGGACGGATGGTCCAAGGCCGCCAGGACTGCGGCTTCGTTATTGGTCCGCTCGAAGTGTTTTTTGGATTCACCCACCGCCACCTTGACGGCTACGTCCGGACCGCCTTCCCGATCAGCAGCGCGGAAGACTTCGGCCAGCGAACCGCGGCCCAGCCGTTCCTTGAGTTCGTAGCGCCCGGCCACCACGTCCGCGGACAGGAGCGCACCTGGTTTTTGGACAACCGCTGCCGCCTGGGTGCTCATGCGGACAGGGCGGGGGCCGCGCCCAAACCGGCGTCGAGCTGAAAGCCGCAACCGCAGCGCCACACCGGCGGCAGCAGGACAGGACCTTCGCTGTCCGGCCCAAAGGTATAGCCGACGGCGACCGGACCCACCGCCGGGGTCACAAGGTCCATGGTGGCGCCGCAATGGACGGCGGCGAGGCCGTCCGGCTCCGGAATCGGCTGGAAGCCCTTCAGGGATGTGCATCCTGCCAAGACATCAGGGGAACCAAGCTCAGTAAAGGTGACCAACGCACTCACGACTCCGTCTGTTGGGTTTCAGGAACTGATCGTAAGCATACATATTACTAGCTGGTCTAGCTAACTAGGCCCGCCACTCTCAGCGCGTCCCTCGTCAAGATGCTCCAAGGCATTGGTCATCTGCTGCAGGAATTCAACTACTACGCGGGCCTCGTCAGCACTGAGCCCTTCCGCTACGGCCATCATCCGGCGGTGCATCGCGCCGAGAGTCACCCGGACCTCCTTGTCCGACTCCACGGTGGGAACAACCACCACCGACCGCCGGTCCGTGGGGTGCGCCTCGCGCCGGACATGCCCGCTGGCCACCAACCGGTCGATGAGCGAAGTGGTGGAAGCGCTGGTGATGCCCAGAAACTGGCTCAGGTCCTTCGGCGCGGCGGTCCTGCCCGAGGCCTGGGCGCGCAGCAGGTAGCGCAACGCGAGGATGTCCGTCTCACCCATCCCCATGGAATCCCGGGTGGACCTTCGGACGGCAGTTTCCGCCGCCCTGTAGTCACGCAGCGATTTCAGCACCGCCGAACTGTAGTCCAACTGTCCGTCCGGACCGTACCAGTAGCCGGAGCCTTCATTACCTGTGGAGCGCATAAGAACATCCTAGGCGAGCTGGTTACTAGCCAGCCAAGCGATCTACCCCGCAGCGTTATCCCGGCGCTTACGCGGAAGAAACACCCGCGTAACCCCGGTCTTTTAGCCTTGTTTTGCATATCCCTTCGGCGAATCGAGGCAGACATGCAGACCAACCCGCGGCTGAACATCCGGCAGGTCACCTGGTCCAACCCCGTGGGCGCCGATCTCCGCCGCGCCCAGCAGGCCGAACTCGACGCCCGCTTTGGCACCCCGGACCACGAACCCGGCCCGCCGCCGTCGGGCGCTGACTGCGCGGTGTTCCTGGTTGCGTACGACAAAGGCTCGGGCCAGCCGGTGGGCTGCGGGGGATTGCGGCTCCTTGATGCGGCTACGGCGGAAATCAAGCGCCTGTACGTCCTGCCCTACACGCGAGGCTCTGGCGTGGCCAGTTCCATCCTCGCCGCACTGGAAGCCGAAGCCTTCAAGCAGGGGATCACGCGCATCAAAGCCGAAGCCGGATCCGCCCAGCCCGACGGCCGGAATTTTTACGAGACCTCCGGCTTCGAACCCGTTCCCAACTTCGGCCCCTACGTTGGCATTGAACACTCCTACTGCTACGCGAAGAGCATCCACGCCCGCAGCGCGGCGCACACAGCGATGGCGTAACAACAGCACCGCGCCAGCCCGTCACACTCGGTGCCGCCTGCGCTCCTCAGCTAACCTCTGCCTATGGAATCAGCAGACATCACCTTCCGCACCCGAAAGTGGGTCCGGCCCGAGGACCTCAATGCGAACGGGACGCTTTTTGGCGGCAGCCTGCTGAAGTGGATCGATGAGGAAGCCGCCATCTACGCCATCCTCCAGCTCGGCAACGGCCGCGCGGTCACGAAATACATTTCCGAAATCAACTTCGTCAGCTCCGCCGTCCAGGGCGACCTGATCGAGATGGGTCTGACCGCCACCCGCTTCGGCCGGACTTCGCTGACCATGCGCGCCGAGGTCCGGAACATGATCACGCGCCAGAGCATCCTGACCATTGAGGAGATCGTCTTCGTCAACCTCGATGCGGCCGGCAAGCCCGAGCCGCACGGCTACACCGAAATCACCTACGAGCGGGACAGGATCCCCACGCACCACCTCACGGACACGCTCCAGCAGGACTGACGCCGGAGTCAACGCACGACGGCGTGCGGGGGCAGAAAGTTAACCCCCGGTTTACGCCCGGGGCACCAGCCGTTCCTCCAACTGGATCAGAGTGGGCAGCCGGGCTGTTTATCGAATCGATAGCAATAACGCCCCGACTTTCGCCATGTCCGGCTATAGGCTGGCCGGACATGCTCCGATTCCAGTCCAGAAATGAGTCCTGATCGTGCGTAAATTCCAAAGTCTGGTTGCCGCCGCCGTCGCCGTCACCCTTCTCGCCGGTTGCGGCGGGGGCGCAGCCTCACCTGCCGCCTCCGGCGGTTCTTCACCCGCTCCTGCCGGTGGTTCCGGCGAAACCCTGGTGATCTACACCAACTCCAATGGCGAAGGCCGCGGCGACTGGGTGACTGCAAAGGCGGCAGAGGCCGGCTTCAAGATTGAGATCGTGGGTGCCGGCGGCGCTGACGCGACCAACAAGCTGATCGCCGAGAAGAACAACCCGATTGCCGACATCGCGTTCGGCCTGAACAACATGTACTTCTCCCAAATCAAAGCCGAGGACGCCCTCGAACCGTACGAGCCTGCGTGGGCCGGGGACGTTGATCAAGAACTGGGGGACGGTGAAACATACTGGCCGCTGGTGAAGCAGGCCATCCTCCTTGGCTACAACTCCGACAAAATCTCCAAGGATGCCGCACCGCAGGACTGGACCGACCTCTGGACGAAGGACGGTCTCAAAGCCCGTTACGAGCGTGTGACTGGTCTCGGCACTGCCACAGCCCAGCTGGTTTTCGCGGGCATCCTCAGCCGCTATCGGGACGACTCCGGAGATCTGGGCATCTCGGATGAAGGCTGGAAGCAGGTGGAGCAGTACTTCCAGAATGGGAGCCCGGCAGTTGCCAAGACTGACCTCTTTGCCCGTATCGCCTCCGGTGAAGTGGACATGGGCCAGATGCCGTCATCGATCATCGCCGAGCGGGAAAAGTCATTCAACGTGAACGTTGAGACCGTGATTCCGTCCGTCGGCGTCCCCCTTGCCGTAGAGCAAGTAGCGCTGGTGAAGGGCAGCAAAAAGAAGGAACAGGCACAGAAGTTCATCGACTGGTTCGGAAGCGCCGATGTCCAGGGCGAGTTCGCACAGAAGTTCAACTCCATGCCGGTGAATCAGGCGGCCGAGGCGAAAGCCAATCCTGAGGTAGTGGCCTTCTTCGCGGACCTTAAGCAGCAGGACATCGACTGGGAATTCGTGCAGGAGAACATGGGCGCCTGGGTGGAGAAGATCGAACTCGAGTACATGACGTAACCGGTTTTCCTGCTTCACGCCCGCCCAGTCCGCTCCACCAGACAGGTTTGCCATGATCCGCTTGGACAACATTGAAGTTTCCTTTGGCGATTTCACCGCCATCCCGCATCTGGACCTGCACGTCCGGCCCGGAGAGTTCTTCACCCTGCTGGGGCCCTCAGGCTGCGGGAAGACGACGGCGCTGCGCACCCTGGCGGGTTTCATCCAGCCGTCCAAGGGCACAGTCCGTGTGGACGGCAAGGATGTCACCCGGCTTCCCAGCGACAAGCGGCAGGTGGGCATGGTGTTCCAGAACTACGCCCTCTTCCCCAGCATGAGCGTGTGGGAAAACATTGCCTTCGGGTTGCGGGTGCGGAAGGAGAAACCTGCGGAGAGCGATCGGATGGTGCGGGACATTGCGCGGCGGGTGGATCTCAGCGATGAGCAGCTGGCCAAGAATGTGGCAGAGCTTTCCGGCGGGCAGCAGCAGCGTGTGGCCGTGGCGCGTGCACTCGTACTGCGGCCCAAGATCCTGCTGCTGGATGAACCCCTCTCCAACCTGGACGCGAAGCTCCGGCACCAGCTGCGGCAGCAGCTGAAGGACCTGCAGAGCCAGTTCGGCATCACCACGGTCTACGTCACGCATGACCAGGATGAGGCGCTGGCGATGAGCGATCGGGTGGCCGTTTTCAACAAGGGCGTGGTGGAGCAAGTGGGAACTCCGCAGGAAATCTATGACCGCTCCGCCACCGAGTTTGTCTGCAACTTCATCGGGGACAGCTCAGCGCTCACGCCGGAGTTCGTCGCGGAGTTGAACCGGCTCTCGGGAGCGGACCTCAGCACGGAAGCCAGCTCCTACCTGCGGGTGGAAAAGGCGTCCCTGAAGCCGGCGGCGGGCGGGGGAGCCGCCGTCGGACTTCCCGGAACGGTAGTGTCCCGTACCTACCACGGCCTGCACAGCCGGTACCTGGTGCGCAGCCACGGCGCGGATATTCGCCTTCTCGTCGGGGAGGACGGCGGCCCGCAACCGGAGCCGGGAAGCCCGGCCACTGTGTATCTCCAGCCTGAACACATCCTGCAGTACCACCGCACGGCAGGTAACGCCGTGGAGCGGGAGGACCAGGCGGTGCCACTGCCATGAGCGGCACTTCGGTCCGCGGCATGGCCCGCTCCCCGTTCGTCCTCGTGGTGGCCGCCCTGCTCACCTGGTTCATCGCTGCATTCCTGGTATGGCCCAACGTCAACATCCTGGTGGCGACGTTCTTTCCGGACGGCAGCTTCTCCGGACGCGCCGCCGAGAAGCTGCTCTCCTCCCAAAGAGCCATGAAGGCCCTGGGGAACAGTTTCCTGCTCGCTGTCGCCTTGTCCATCACAGTGAACCTGGTGGGAATCTTCATCGTGCTGGTGACGCATTATTTCCGGATCAGGGGATCCAGGATCCTCTTCCTGGGCTACGCCTCCACCTTCATCTATGGCGGGATCGTGCTGGCCGCGGGGTACAAGTTCATCTACGGCGACAAAGGAATCGTCACCACCCAGCTGGTGAAGGTGTTCCCCGGCCTGGACACGGGCTGGTTCTCGGGTTTCTTCGCGGTTCTGGTGGTGATGACCTTTGCCACCACCACCAACCACATGCTGTTTGTGGCCAACGCCTTGAAGGGCATTGACTACCAGACAGTCGAGGCGGCGCGGAACCTCGGCGCTTCCACCTGGACCATCCTCCGGCGGATAGTGCTGCCAATGCTCAAGCCAACGCTGTTCGCTGTAACCATCCTGTCCTTCCTCACCGGCCTGGGCGCCCTGAGTGCTCCGCAGGTATTGGGCGGACGGGACTTCCAGACCATCACGCCAATGATCCTGACCTTCACGAACAGCCCCACCTCCCGTGATCTCGCTGCGCTGCTGGCCGTCATCCTGGGCGTGGCCACCATCCTGATGCTCGCGGTGATGTCCCGACTCGAAAAGGGCGGCACCTATTTTTCCGTCTCCAAGGTTTCCTCGGCGCTGGAAAAGCAGGACATCACCAACCCGGTGGCCAACGTGGTGGTCCATGCCGTGGCTTACTTGTTGTTTGCTGCGTACACGCTGCCCGTAGTGCTGATCGTGCTGTATTCGTTTGCCGATGGTGCAGCCATCCAGACCGGACAGCTCGCCCTGGGCAACCTGACGCTGGACAACTACGTGCGGGTCCTGACCCAGCCCTCAGGGCTGAGGCCGTTCATCGTCAGTGTGGTGTACAGCGCCTTGGCCGCCGTGATCGCCGTCGGCGGTCTGCTTTTCGTGGCGCGGCTGCTGCAGAAGTACAGGAACTGGGTGGCGACTGTCTTTGAATACCTGCTGCATATTCCCTGGATCCTGCCCTCGGCGCTGCTCGCGTTGGGCCTGATCATCAGCTATGACCACCCCAATCCGCTGGTGGGCGGTGCTGTTCTCACTGGAACCACCGTGATCCTGCTGATTGCCTTCGTGACCGTGAAGATTCCGTTCACGCTGCGGATGCTCAAGGCCTCCTTCGCCTCGATTAATTCATCGCTCGAGGAGGCGGCGGCCATCATGGGGGCCGAAACCCTCTACGTGTTCCGGCGGATCCTCCTGCCCCTGGTCCTGCCGGCGGCAGCCGCCATCGCGGCCCTGAACTTCAACAGCCTGCTGGACGACTACGACACGGCCATCTTCCTCGCCCACCCGCTGGTCCAGCCCCTCGGCCTGGTGATCAAGGCCAATACGGATGGAGCCGAAGGTGTGGAAGGCGTGGCCAATACCTTCGTCTACACCGTGCTCCTGATGATCATCACGGGGGTCACCATGTATCTGGTCTACGGGCGGGCCAGGCGGAAAGGGACCGCCAAGAAACGGCTTCCTGCCGTGCCGTCCGCCGCTGTGCCTCCGCCCGCCGTCACTTCCGTTTCCGGAGAGGACAGCAAGCTTCCCGCAGCACCCATGCGGTGATCAGGCTGCGGAACCGCGCCCGACGACGGCTCGCGCCGGCCGCCGTCGGGCCAGGTCAAGCAGGCGGTCACGGAGGGGCTGCGCACCTTCCGCGAGCGCGACGCGCCCCAGCGCGGAGGAGGCCAGGCTCAGGGCGCGCGTCCGCAGCCGCCGCTGCCGGTCGTAGGCATGCAGCGCCTGGCCTTCGGGCAGCGTGTTAAGGAGGTCAGCGAGTGTCACCGCGTCCACCAACGACTCGCAGGCGCCACGCCCCAGGGTGGGCATCATGCCGTGTGCGGCATCGCCGACCAGGACGGACCTGCCGCGAACGTACGAACCCAGGCGGGGAACTGTCCAGATCCGCTGCACCAGTAGGTTTTCGGGCGCAGCGGCCGCCAGCACCTGGCGGATGGCCGGCGCGTGCCCCGCATAGCGCTCCCGGGCCTGCTCCAGGGCTGAAGCTGCATCGATGCCATAGGGGCCGAGGTCGGACCGGTAGCTGGCGTACCAGAACATGCCGCTGTACGAGGCGGCCATCCCGAACAGGTCCCCGCGGCCCCAGTACTCGCCGACAGCGTCCGGGCTGACCCGCGAGGGAAGAGTCCCGCGGAGGGCAAGGTAGGGCGTGAGCCCGGCAGTGGTACGGGCACCCCACGCCTCGCGGCGGACCATGCTGTGCACACCGTCGGCCCCTACCAGCAGGCCGCCGTCGGCCGGCAGAGCCTGGGCATGGCTGGTGACCCGGCGCACGGTTCCGGGCACCGCTGCATCAAGCAGCCGCAACAGATCGATCCGGGAAATGCCGAACATCCCGCCGGCGTCGACGGTAACCCACGGCTCGCCCGCGGCGTTACGGACCGACCCGCTGCCAATCACCGGGCTGACGGCCCGCGCCTCCGCCAGCACCCCAATCCGTTCCAGTGCGAGCTGGGCGTTCGGCCACATGCCCAGGGCGGTACCGACGGTGGGCAGCTCCGGCCGCTTTTCGTAAACGGTCACCTCGAAACGGCCCGGGTCCAGGCTTGCGGCGAGCGCCAGCCCTGCAATGCCGCCGCCAACAATCGAGATCGTTTCCATGCTGCAATTTTACTACTTTTGTAGTGGTATGGAAGAGGCAATTACACTGGGCCCATGCCTGACCGCCGGACCCAACTGCTGGATGCCGCCTTGGCCGTTCTGGCGGACAAGGGCATGAAGGGCCTCACCCACCGGGCGGTGGATGCCGCCGCCCACCTGCCCGAAGGCACCACCTCCAACTACTACCGGAACCGTGCAGCCCTCGTGGAAGCGGTGCTTGACCGCCTGTTGGAGCTGGATGCCGCACTCCTGCAGGACCAGGGACCCGCCGGTCCGCCGCAGAACGTTGAGGAGCTGGCAGGCCAGCTGGCCACCCTGATGCTGGCGCTGGCCGGGCCGCACGCGGGGCTCACCCGCGCCCGGCTGGCCATCTCCCTCGACAAGCCGGAGTCAGTGACGGCCGGGCACTTCCGGCTGGTGGGCGGCCTGGAGCGGGCCCTCGCCGCGCTGGGCGTAACTGATGCGCCGGGCCGGGCACGGGACGTGGCCGACTACGGCGACGGCGTGCTGCTCCACCTTTTAACGGTTCGGCGCGACGAGCAGCCCGACGCTGCAGCCATCGCCGCAGCAGTCCGACGGCTGCTGGGTTAGCTTGCGCCCGGCCAGCCGGTGTAGGCCTCGGCGAGATAGGCCATGCCGTGCCGGGAGGAGACCACCGAGTGCATCTCGCCGAGCTGGCGGGCGCGGGAGAAATCGTCCGCGCCGGCCGGAGTGTGCAGCATAGTGGTCATCCAGTAGGAGAACTGCTGCGCCTTCCATACCCGCTCCAGCGCGCGGTCACTGTAGGTTTCCAGCAGCCGGTCCGAGCCGGAGTTGTAGTGGCTGTCCAGCCCTTCGAAGAGGACCTTGACGTCATGGATGGCCAGGTTCAGGCCCTTGGCACCGGTGGGCGGCACGGTGTGCGCTGCGTCGCCGGCCAGGAAGAGGCTGCCGTACCGCATGGGGGTGTGGACGAAGCTGCGGAACGGCAGCACCATCTTTTCGATGACGGGCCCTTCCTTGAGCTCAAAGCCGTTGCCGTTGACCCTGCTGCGGAACTCGGCCCAGATCCGGTCATCGTCCCACTCCGCCACGTTCTCCTTGGGATCGCACTGGAAGTACATCCGCTGGACGGTCTCGGTGCGCTGGCTGATCAGGGCGAACCCATTGTCCGAATTGGCGTAGATCAGTTCATCGGAACTGCGGGGGGCCTCGGCCAGGATCCCGAACCAGGCAAAGGGGTACTCGTGGAAATACCACTTGCGGTGCGCCTCGGGGATCTGGAACCGGCAGTGGCTGCGGGAGCCGTCTGCCCCCACCACGAAGTCCGCCTGGATTTCGAAGTCAGCACCGTCGGCGTCGGTGAACCAGACCTTGGGCCGGCCTTCAAGATTGTGCACCGAGGTGTCGGTGACGCTGTAGCGGACATCACCGCCGTCGTCCTTCCTGCGTGCGGCGAGGTCCAGGAACACGTCCGTCTGCGGGTAAAGCCACACGGACTCCCCCACCAGCTCCTTGAAGTCCACGCGGTGGCTCTCCCCGTTGAAGCGCAGTTCAATGCCGTCATGCCGGTCCCCGTCGCGCAGCACCCGGTCCGAAACGCCGCTGTCCACCAGCATGTTCACGGTTCCATGCTCCAGGATGCCGGCGCGGACGGTTTCGGAGATGTCCTTGTGGCTTCGGACTTCGATGACAGTGGATTCGATGCCCGATTTTGCCAGCAGGTGGGACAGCATCAGTCCGGCGGGCCCGGCTCCCATGATGGCCACCTGAGTGGTGATGGTCTTGCGTGTTGGCATTGGACGTCTCGCTTCGTTGCGGGGCTCCGCAGGGGCGGTGCCGGGTGGTGGGTCTGGCAATCAGTGTGCGCCACCGGCGGTGATTGCCGACACGGCAATTCCGTTGAATGGGACTTGGCCGTTCAGGAATCGGAGAGACGGCGGGCGATGCCCCGGGCGGCAGTCTGCAGCGCGGGGACGAGTGCCTGCAGGCGCATCTCGCGCAACGGAACTACCACGCCGAGCGACGCCACGGCGCGTTGCTTCCTGTTGAGGACCGGGACGGCGATCCCCCAGGTGTCCGGATCCACCACGCCCTTCAGCTGGGCGAAGCCCTGGTGGGCCGTTTCGGCCAGCAGGGTGCGGACCTCGTCCCTGGTAATTTTCCGGTCGGGGTCGGCAAACTGGTCCAGGTACTCACCCTGGAGCGCCTTGTCCTGGTGCGCCATCAAGGCCAGCCCGGCCGACGAGATGTGGATGGGCATCCGCCCGGCCACCTGGGCGCGGTTGGCCACCGAGCCCCGCCGGGACAGCCGCTCTACAAAGAGCGCCTCCCAGCCATCAAGCACCGCCAAATTAACGTTCTGGTTCAGGACGTGCTGGATGTCCTCCATAAACGGCATCGCGGCCTGCCGCAGCGCCAGTGCAGGGGACGTGCGGTTGACGAGCTCCCACAGGCGGAGCCCCGGCCGCACGGTACCCCCGGGACCGGTGTCCAGCAGTCCATGCCCGGCGAGCTGGCGGACCAGCCGGTGGGTGGTGGTCAGCGGCAATCCGGAGCGGGCTGCAAGCTCGGAAAGCTGCAGGGCGCCGACGTCCTGGGGAAATGCAGCGATCAGCCGGACAATCCTGTCCACCACCGAATCGCCCGAAGCGGAGTTGGCCATTACCCACCCCGTTTCCGTTCAATGGGACGTGTCCAGCTTACCCTTGCCGCGCCTGTGAAGAGTGGGAAACTTTGCCGGACCCCGCCGTCGTGCGTTCCCGCAGCCGGCGCCACGCCCCTGGTGCCAGCACCACCGCAATGCCGACGGCGGCCCCGATGACCGTTTCGATAATCCGGTCCCGGAGCAGGATTCCAGGCGGGGACGGCACCACCAGAAGAGTGGAAATCAGGGCAAGGGGCGTCACGAAGAGCTGGGCGAGCAGGTACTGGCGGATGATGAACATTTCGGCACCGAACTGGCACAGGGCCATGACCAGTACGGTCTGCCAGGGCTCGAGGCCCAGCAGCACAATGCCGGCCAGGATCGCCAGCCCAAGAAGGGTTCCGATGATCCTCTGGATGCCGCGGCGGACCCGGTGCCTGGTGGTGTGCCCCACGAGCGGGACAACCGCGGCAACCATGGCCCAGTAATTGTGCCCGAAGCCCAGCAGCTCTCCGGCCCAGGTGGCCAGGGACCCGGCCAGTCCGGCGGCGACCAGGTAGCCCAGGGCCTCCAGCCAGGCGGCGCGTTTCTCATTGGGCGTGCGGCGGACGCGCCGTGGCCGGACCCAGGGGCTGCGGTGGCTGGGGAGGATCCTGGCGGAGAAGCCGATCAGCAGGCAGAACGCGCTGGTGAGGACGGCAACCAGCATGGCCTGCCACAGCGGCGGCTGGTTGGGAATCGATGCGATGGCCGCGAATGCGAAGATGTGGAACAGCGAGCCCGCCGGACGGATCCGCCACCAGGAAATGAACAATGAGCAGGCACCCGCCACAAGGGTGGTCGCGGGAACCAGGAGCCAGGCTGTACCCGCGCTGTCGAGGCTAAGGGCCGCAGCGGTCCTGGCCGCCACCGTGGCCAACAGGATGACGGCCAGCATCAGCAGTCCCGCCCGCAACTGGAGGGCGAAGCGGGTGCCGTGCGGTTCGCCGCGGCCGTAAATGCCGGTGAAGGCCCCGAAGGACGCGAAGATGGCGAGGTCCAGCCGGCCCAGCAGCACCAGCGTGAGGAGCGGAACGAAGACGCCCACGGCGCACCGCAGCGCGGGGTGGTGGTCCTTGTTGCCGGGACCAATACTGAACATCTCGGCGAGCAGCTTCAAGGGGCAGCGCCTTCCTGCGGAAAGGGGGTGGACTTCTGGCGGGCGGCCGCGCTGACGTTCCTGCTAAATCCTACGGCGCCACCCTCCACAACCGGCCACGCCGTTCCCATGAATGGAACGGCAGGGCAACACCGCTGAAACAGCGCCATCCGATGCTTGAGGCATGAACCCTCCCGTACGGAACACGCCCGCGGCCGAATTGAGCTGCGAAGTTTGCGGCATGATGCCCGAACCTCCCAAAGCGCGGCTGACCCTGGCCAATGTGGCCGTGATGCTGCCCATCGAACTCCTGGTACACGCCCTGGTGGTGGAGACCCACCTGCCTTACGTGGCCAAGGTGCTGGTTCTCACCCTCACAGCGACGGTCCTGGTGATCTGGGTGGCCGAACCTTCAGCAGCCCGGATCCTGCGGGGCTGGCTCCACGCGCCCGCGCTGCGCCACCGGCGGAAGCTGGGCGCGGCCCCTGCGCTCTGGCGGGCCCGCACCGTCCTGCGCGACGAGCCGGGTTCCCTGCAGCGGCTCACCGGTTCACTTGCCAGGACAGGAACCAACATCCTGAGCATCCATGTGCACCCGGTGGCGGGCGGAGTCCTGGACGAATTCGTCCTCTCGGCTCCAGGGAACCTCGGCGAACGCCAACTCCTGGACGCCCTGCAGGACGGCGGCGGCACCCGCCCGCACGTCTGGCCCACTACCGCCCTGGCCATGGCCGACGGCCAGACCAAAGCCCTAAGCCTTGCTGCCCGGATCGCGGACGCGCCGGATGAGCTTCCACTGGCTGTGGCGGAGCTGCTGCAGGCAAGGATCCTCACCCCCGCCGAAGCCGTGCTGGAGAAGCACGACGCCGGGACCCGGCTGAAGATTCCCACCGCGTGGCACGGGCCCATCACCTTCGTCCGGCCCGGCGAGCCGTTCACGCCGGCGGAATCGGCGCGGGCCCACCGGCTCGCAGAACTCGCCGAGATCCTGGCGCATCAGCGGGCAGGCTAGGCCAGGTAGCAGCACTTACATCCGCAGGGTCAGGGCGCCCGGGTCCATGGTCATCAGGACATGCTTGCCCTGGCCCTCGTGGTCGCCGTCGAGCTGGTAATCATCCTTGTGCTCCAGGGTGATCTCCACGGTCTTGCCCTGGAAGTACTCCACTGCCGTGTCCTTGCCGCGGCCCTTGCCGATCATCCCGACGATCACGGAGAGCCAGCCCAGCTTTCCGTGGTGGGGTGCCAGCACGGCCACGTCCAGTAAACCGTCATCCATTTTGGCCTCAGGGAAAATCTCCAGCCCGCCCTGTACCTTGCCGCAGTTGCCCACCATGACGCTTCGTACACCGCGGTGAACAGCGACCTTGCCGTCGATCACGATGGTGGCCTTCACTGGCTTGCCCGGCAGGTTCCGGATCCCGGCGTCCACGTAGGCCAGCCAACCTACCTTGTGCTTAAGCTTCTCGTCCGTATCGGCCATGATGGTGGCGTCGTACCCCACTCCGGCCATCACCAGGAAGAGCTGCTCCTGGTCCGGGTCACTGCGGCGCGCGCGGACGACGTCGATTTTCCGCTCGGTGCCGGTGAGCGCACCGGCCATGGCGCCGTCGTAGTCCGTGACGTCCATGCCGAGGTTGCGGGCCAGGAGGTTTCCGGTGCCGAGCGGAAGCAGGCCCATGGGGGTTTCGCCGCCGGAGAGAACCTCGGCCACGCACCGGACGGTTCCGTCACCGCCCGCCGCGATGACGATGTCAGCCCCCTGGGCAAGGGCGTCCTTTGCCTGGCCGACGCCCGGATCCTCTTTGGTGGTTTCGAACCAGAGCGGCTCGCCCCAGCCGTTTTCGACGCAGTGCTTGGCAACGAGTCCGCGCACGTCGATGTCCACCGGCTTGGCAGGATTGATGATGATGGCTGCGCGTTGGGGGGCAGTGGAGCTGTTGGCAGTCATGGTGTCCTCTGGTGGAAATGGGAAGTGTACTTCTAAAAAGAAGAGTAGCCTGCGCGTCGAGCCGATCGAAGCAGCCCGGCAGGCTAGAGCGTCTTGACCGCTCCAAGCACCTGGGCCAGGGAGTCCTTGGCGTCGCCGAACAGCAGGGACGTCTGGGGTTCGTAGAGCAGTTCGTTCTCGATTCCGGCGAAGCCCGGCCGCATGGACCGTTTCAGGAACACCACCTGCCGTGCGTCCGCCACCTCCAGGATGGGCATGCCGTAGATGGGCGACCCGGAGGACGTCTTGGCCGCCGGGTTCACCACATCGTTGGCACCCACCACCAGCGCCACGTCCGCCGTCTTGAACTCCGGATTGATCTCGCCCATCTCCTTGAGCGATTCGTACGGCACGTTGGCCTCGGCCAGGAGCACATTCATGTGCCCGGGCATACGGCCGGCCACTGGATGGATGGCGAAATCGACGTCGATCCCGCGGGCCTCGAGGGCCAGCGCCAGTTCCGCCGCCGTGTGCTGGCCCTGTGCCACAGCCAGGCCGTAGCCGGGAACAATGATCACGCGCTGCGCATAGCCCAGGAGCACGGCCACGTCCTCGGCGGTGGAGGATCTGACGGGACGCTCGCTCACGGCGGTGGATCCCGCCGTCGAGCCTCCCCGGAAGGCGCCGAACAGGATGCCCGCAACGCTGCGGCCCATGGCGGCGGCCATGGCACGGGTGAGGATGGTGCCTGACGCGCCCACCAGGGTGCCCGCCACCACCAGCAGCACATTGCCGAGCACCAGGCCCGAGGCGGCCACCGCCAGGCCGGTGAAGGCGTTCAACAGCGAGATCACGATCGGGACGTCGGCGCCGCCCACGGGAAGCACCAGGAGGATCCCCGCAACGAGGCCCAGCACCAGCAGCAGCACCGCCAGCGCGGACGAACCCGTGAGGATAACGGCGATGCCGGCCGCCACCGCCGCGAGCAGCACTGCCGACATAACGGCCGGCAGGCCCGGGAACACCACCGGCCGTGTGGTCATCAATTCCTGCAGCTTGGCAAAAGTGACGCCGGAGCCGGCAAAGGAAACGGCACCCACCAGGAGCGTGAAGACGATGGCCAGGCGTACCCCCGACTCTTCCGCGTGGCTCAGTTCCAGGAGCGCCACAAGTGCCGCAGCGCCGCCGCCCACCCCGTTGAACAACGCCACCAGCTGCGGCATCTGGGTCATTTTGACCCGGCGTGCCACTGGAGCTGCCACCACCGATCCAAGGGCTATCGCTGCCAGGATCCAGGGGACGTTCTCCAGCCGGGAGGACAGGAACACGGCGACGACGGCGATCAGGGCTCCCAGCGCGCCGATGAGGTTCCCGCGCCGGGCAGTGCGCGGCGAGTTGAGGCCGCGCAGCGCCAGGATGAAGCAGACGGCAGCGGCCAGGTAGAGCAGCGAGGTCCAGACGGGGTCGAGGAGGCTCATTTGGCGGGCCCCTTCTTCGCAATCTCTTTCCGGGCGTGGAACATATGCAGCATCCGGTCGGTTACCACAAAGCCGCCCACGAGGTTGGCGGTGGCGAGGACGACGGCGACGAGGGCCACCGCCAGCACCCACGGGTCCGCTGCTTGGCCGGCCACGATGATGGCACCCACCAGGATGATCCCGTGGATGGCGTTCGCGCCGGACATCAGCGGCGTGTGCAGGGTACTGGAGACCTTGGAAACCACTTCGAAGCCAACAAACACGGCCAGGACCGTGATGGTCAGCAGGCTTATTCCGTCCATCAGAGCGCCCCTTCCCGCCGGCTGCCGGCTCTCGCGGTGAGCAGTTCGGCGGTGGGCTGGTGCCGCACCGCGCCGTCGTGCGTGAGGCAGGCTCCGGCGAGCACATCGTCGCCGAAGTCCGGCGCCACGGTGCCGTCCTTGATGACCAGGGCCAGCAGGTTGGCCACGTTTTTGGCGTAGAGGCGGGACGCGTCCGAGGCCATCGCGGAGGGTGCGTCCTTCAGGCCCACCAAGGTGACGTAGCCGGAGCCGTCGGCTGTGGGCACCGGGATGTCCTGGCCGGGCACCACGCCCTCCACGTTGCCGCCGGACTCCGCGGCGAGGTCGACGACGACCGAGCCCGGCCGCATGCCCTGCACCATCTCGGTGGTGACCAGGAGCGGTGCGCGCCTGCCGGGGACGGCCGCCGTCGTGATGAGCACGTCCGCCTGTGCCACGTGGGGGGCGAGCAGCTGCCGTTGCCGGGTGCCGGCGTCGGAACTGAGCTGGCGGGCGTAGCCCCCGGCCGCCTCCGCGGTTTCAACGTCCAGGCGGATGAAGGTGCCGCCCATGGAGGCCACTTCGTCGGCGGAAGCGGGGCGGATGTCGTTCGCGAAGACCCGGGCCCCCAGGCGTTTCGCGGTGCCGATGGCCTGCAGCCCGGCCACGCCGGCGCCGAGCACCAGGACCCGTGCGGGCGGAACAGTCCCGGCCGCAGTCATGTACAGGGGGAAGAACCGGGGCAGCCGGATGGCCGCCTCGAGCACGCAGCGGTAGCCCGCGACGAGAGCCTGCGAACTGAGCGCGTCCATGGACTGGGCGCGGGAGATGCGGGGCACCAGCTCAAGGGCGAACGCGGTGATGCCGGCATCGGCGAGTGCCTCAACAGTGGGGAGTTCGGACGACGGCGACGCGAGCCCCGCTGTGACCGCTCCCCGCTTCAGGGACTTCACCGTCTGCGGGTCAAGGGGCCGGACATGGGCCAAAACGTCCAGCTGTGCCAGGTCCAGCTCCGGGACAATCTTCGCTCCGGCCTGGACGTAGGCCGCGTCCGGATGCCCGGCGGCTGCTCCCGCATCCGCCTCGATGAGCAGGTCCACGCCGAGCGCCACCAGTTGCTTGACCGTATCGGGGGTGGCGGCCACCCGCCGTTCACCCTCCCGGCGTTCCCGCGGTATGCCCAGTTTCACCCGCCGACTCCCCTCGCTGAACGGATGCGGCAGCGCCGCCCTGCCGGGCCGGACCTGGTTCCGTTGGATCAGGGGGTTCGCAAAGCGGCGCTGCTGCACGTAGTTGGCTTGAGTCTATGGCCCGGAATGCTGTGGCGGGAGTAGGGCGGTGCGCTTGGGTGGCAAAGAGTTACCTTTGCCGTACCGGTCTGCGCAATGAAACCCTGGCTCGCTGTGCAGGGGCAGTCCCTGCGCAGCGAGAGCCGTGCTCATGGCGCGGTCCGGCACGGCCGGGGTGAATCCCGCTGCGCTGAAGCCGGGCTTATCCCCGGGCGCCCAGGTCCGCGGAGATGAGTTTCGCCGTCGCCACGATTTCCCGGGCAACCGACGCTAAGTACGCGTCCGGGTCCGGTTGCGCTGCGACAGTCTGGGCCTGAAGCGAGACGTTGACCGCCGCGACTACCTTTGGGCCGTCATAGACCGGCGCCGCTACGGACATCAGGCCCAGCTCCAGCTCCTGGTCCAGCAGGCACCAGCCCTGGGCCCGGACGGTATCCAGCACCGGGAGCAGTTCTTTGACGGTTCCTATGGCCCGCGGCGTGAGCGGCTTGATCTCCGCGGCTGCCAGGTATGCCTTCAGGTCAGCGGGCGGCAGGCCGGCGAGGAGCACCCGGCCCATGGACGTAGCGTACGCCGGGAAGCGCGTGCCCACGGTGATGCCCACGTTCATGATCCGGCGGGTGGTGACGCGTGCGATGTAGGCGATGTCAGTCCCGTCCAGCACGGCCGCGGACGTGGATTCGCCGAGTTTGAGGGACAGCTCCTCCAGGTGCGGCTGCGCCAGCTGCGGCAGCGACAACCCGGAGAGGTACGCGTAACCGAGCTGGAGCACTTTGGCGGTGAGGGCAAATGTCTTGCCGTCGGTCCGCACATAGCCCAGCTCCACCAGCGTGTGCAGGAACCTCCGCGCTGTGGCCCGGGTCAATCCGGTCCGGGCCGCCACTTCGGTGAGGGTCATGACCGGATGGTCCGTATCAAACGCGCGGATCACGGCGAGCCCGCGGGCCAGCGATTGGACGTACTGGTCGCTGGCCTGCGGGGCAGGCGGGGTGTCCGTGCGGACGGCGTCGGTCATGGTAACCAATCCTAGGTGGCAGTGACCGCTGAGGTTTCTACAGGCTCAACCACCGACCCGGCGGCCTTCAGCGGGACGGGGACGAGTTCCTGGAGTTCTTCGAGGGTGCAGCCGAAGGTTTCGCGGACGGTGACGCCGTCGGGTCCGGTGAGGAACACGGCTTTGTCGGTGTAGACGCGGGTGACGCAGCCGACGCCGGTGAGCGGGTAGGTGCAGGTGTCAACGATCTTGGAGGCGCCCTCGCGGGTGAGCAGGGTCATCATCACGAACACGTCCTTCGCGCCGGTGGCGAGGTCCATGGCACCGCCGACGGCGGGAATCGCACCCGGTGCGCCGGTGTGCCAGTTCGCCAGGTCACCGGTGGCGGAGACCTGGAACGCGCCCAGGACGCAGATGTCCAGGTGCCCGCCGCGCATGATCGCGAAGGAGTCCGCGTGGTGGAAGTAGGAGGCTCCGGGGAGTTCGGTGACGGGGATCTTGCCGGCGTTGATGAGGTCGCTGTCGATCTGGTCACCCTCGGCGGCGGGGCCCATGCCGAGCATCCCGTTCTCCGTGTGGAGCGTGATGTCCTGTTCCTCGGTGAGGTAGTTGGACACCAGGGTGGGCTGGCCGATGCCGAGGTTCACAAACGATCCCGGGGCGATGTCCCTGGCGACGAGCCGCGCGAGGTCGTCCCGGCCCAGGGGTGCGGCGGAGGTCTGGATGGATGTTGCCGTGGTCATCTCAGGCCACCTTCTCACTAGTGCCGGCGGCGCGGCGGTCTGATGCCGGGACGCGGACAATGCTGTTGACGTAGATCCCGGGCGTCACGACGTTTTCCGGGTCCAGCCCGCCGGTGGGGACAATCTCCGAGACCTGCACGACGGTCTGCTTCGCGGCCGCGGCCATGATCGGCCCGAAGTTCCGGGCCGTCTTGCGGTAGACGAGGTTGCCCTTCCCGTCAGCTTTGAGTGCCTTGATCAGGGCGACGTCGGCGTGGATGGGTGTTTCGAACACCTGCCCGCGGCCGTCGATGATGCGGGTTTCCTTGCCCTCGGCGAGCATGGTGCCGTACCCCGTGGGCGTGAAGAACCCGCCGATCCCGGCCCCCGCGGCGCGGATCCGCTCGGCCAGGTTGCCCTGCGGCACGAGTTCGAGTTCGATCTCACCGGCCTTGTACTTGGCATCAAAGTGCCAGGAGTCGGACTGCCGCGGGAAGGAGCAGATCATCTTTTTCACCCGGCCTTCCTTGATCAGCAGCGCCAGGCCCTGGTCGCCCTGCCCGGCGTTGTTGTTCACCACCGTCAGGCCGGTGGCGCCGCACTCCAGCAGCGCGTCGATCAGCTCGAACGGCTGCCCGGCGTTGCCGAACCCGCCGATCATCACCGTGGAACCGTCCTTGATCCCGGCCACGGCCTCCTGGACCGAATCTACAAAATTCAGCATTTCGCTTATGCCTTTCCTGAAGTGACGTTTTCGAGCACCACGGCGAGGCCCTGCCCCACGCCGATGCAGATCGCCGCGACACCCCAGCGCTGGCCGGAAGCCTGCAGGGACCGGGCGAGGGTGCCCAGGATCCGGGTCCCGGAAGCACCCAGCGGGTGGCCCATCGCGATCGCCCCGCCATGCCGGTTCACAATTCCCGGGTCGATGCCCCAGGCGTTGATGCACGCCAGGGACTGCGCGGCGAACGCTTCATTAAGTTCGACGGCGCCCACCTGGTCCCAGCCGATCCCCGCCTTCGCCAGGGCCTTGTTCGCCGCCTCCACCGGGGCGAAGCCGAAGTACTGCGGGTCGTTGCCGTGCGCACCGCGCCCGGCAATCCGGGCCAGCGGCTCCAGCCCCAGCAGCCCGGCGGCACTCTCGGATCCGATCCAGGCCGCGGAGGCGCCGTCGGACAACGGGGACGCGTTACCCGCCGTGACGGTGCCGCCCACCTCGGCGCCTTCGGGTTCGTTGCGGAACACGGTCTTCAGGGCCGCGAGCTTTTCGGCGGTGGAGCCGGGGCGGATGCCTTCGTCCCGGACCAGGTCCGTGCCCGGGACCGGTGCCACAAGGTTGTCGTAGAAGCCTTCGTCCCACGCTGCGGCGGAGAGGTTGTGCGAATCAGCGGCAAACTGGTCCTGCTGCTCCCGGGTGACGCCGTATTTCTCGCGGAGCCGCTCGGTGGCCTCGCCCAGGGAGATGGTCCATTCCTTGGGCATGGCCTTGTTCACCAGGCGCCAGCCCAGGGTGGTGGAGGCCAGGGTCATGTCACCGGCCGGGTAGGGCTTCTCCGTCTTGGGCAGCACCCAGGGGGCGCGGGACATCGACTCCGCACCGCCCACCAGCATCAGGTCGGCGTCACCGGCGTTGATCTGGCGTGAGGCGATAATCGCAGCGTCCAGCGACGACCCGCACAGGCGGTTGACCGTGGTTCCCGGGATGGACACCGGCAGGCCCGCCAGCAGGGTGCCCATCCGGGCGATGTTGCGGTTCTCCTCACCGGCGCCGTTGGCGTTGCCGAACACCACCTCATCAATCCGCGCAGGATCCAGCGCGGGAGCGCGCTTCACTGACTCCCTGATCACGTGCGCGGCGAGGTCATCCGGACGGACTCCTGCGAGGCCTGAGCCAAACTTGCCGAACGGGGTGCGCACTGCGTCGTACACAAAAGCCTGGTTCATGGGGTTGTGTCCATTTCTCGAAAGACCTGCTGGGCGGTTTTGAACGCGGTGTTTGCGGACGGGACGCCGCAGTAGATGGCGGTCTGGAGCAGGATTTCCTTGATCTCGTCCCTGCTCAGGCCGTTGGTGAGGGCAGCGCGGATGTGCATGGCCAGCTCTTCCCAGTGCCCGTGCGCCACCATCGCGGTGATGGTGACGGCGGAGCGCATCTGCCGGGTCAGTCCCGGCCGGGTCCAGATGCCACCCCACGCGATCCGCGTGATCATGTCCTGAAAGTCTTCGGTGAACTCGTCCTTGTTGGCATTCGCCCGGTCCACGTGCGCGTCACCAAGGACTTCGCGCCGGACCGTCATGCCGCCGTCGTAAATCTCCTGGCTGGTTGCACCGGGCTGAACCACGCCGTGCCGTTCAATTCCCTGACGTTCTGTGCCACTCATGCGCCTGCCTCCCGAGTTTCGGCCCACGAGATGAGGCCACGCATCAGCTCCGCCACGTGCGCGGGCGCCTCAGCGGGAGCAAGGTGCGCCACTCCCTCGAGCGAGACGGCGGTGGCAGTGCCGCCGCCGGCGGTGATGCCGGCGGCCACTGCCTCGGCGAATGACGGCGGGGCAACCTCGTCCAGCGCGCCCGCGATGAGCTGGGTGGGGACACGGATGCTGCCCAGTTCCTCGCGGACGTCAAAGGCTGCCAGCGCTTCACAGCAGAAGGCGTAGCTGAAGCGGTCGGCGTCGCGCAGGGCGTGCAGGAGCCGGCTGCTCACCTCGGGCTCGCGGTCCATGAATCCGGGAGCGAACCAGCGCTGCGCCGAACCCTGGATCATCACCGGAGTGCCCTGGCTGCGGACCGTTTCGGCGCGCTCCAGCCATCCCTCAGGGGTGCCGATCTTGGCTCCGCTGTTCTGGACGGAGAGGCTCTTGAGCCTCTCCCCGTGTTTGATGCCCAGCTGCAGGCCGGTGGCACCTCCCAGCGAAACCCCTGCGTAGTGGAAGGCTTCACCGGGGGCGATGGAGTCGATCAGGTCCACCACCGAATCAGCCAAGGCGGCGACGTCGAACGTTTCGGTTGCGGCGGGCGAGACGCCGTGGCCGGGCAGGTCCCAGGCCACCACGTCGTAATCGTTTCCCAGCAGGGACGCAGCCCTGTTCCACAGGATCGAGGAGGTGCCCAGGGACGGGCCGACCACCAGCAGAGGGTGGCCGCCCAGGGGTCGCTGGGGTGACAGCAGCGCTGCCTTCAAGGCTGGTTTAGCCACGGGAAGCTCCATTCGCATCGGTGTCTGAAGATGAATTCGCGGCAAAAGCCGGGTACGTGGCAAGGATCCGCCGGGAGATCTCCGCAGCCTCGCCGAGGTAGCTGGCCGGATCAAGGAGTTCCTCCAGCCGCACGTCCGGCAGGACTGATGCCGGGACGGCTTCGCGGAGCAGCTTGCGGTACGTGGCGGCCTGCTCCGCAGTCGGCGCCTGGAGGGTCCGGTCCACCACGGCCTGCAGCTGCTGCTTGCCGTTGCGGCCATCCTTGTCCTCCAGCAGCGGGGCCACGGCGGCGCCCACGCCCTCGGCCAGGAGCAGTGGACCGGCGAGGTCCAGGTTGCGGCGCATGGCTTCCGGGAAGACCTGCAGGCCCTCCGCGAGCTCCCGGAGAGGCCCGGCGGCGCCCAGTGCCAGGGCCAGGAGCTGCCGGAGCGCGGGCCATTCGGTGTGCCAGGCGCCGTCCGGACGCTCGTCGTTGAAGTTCGCGGCAGCCAGGTGCAGCTGGGCTGCCAGGCCCGGGGCCTGCAGCGCTGCGCTGCGGACCAGCACGGACAGCACCGGATTCTGCTTCTGCGGCATCGCGGAGGAGACGCCCCGGCCGGCGGCCCGCGGCTCGGCCAGTTCGCCCACCTCCGGCCTGCTCAGGAAGAGGACGTCGGCCGCGATCTTGCCGAAGGAATCCAAGACTGCCGTCAAGGCATGCCCCAACGACGTGATGGCCAGGCGGTTGGTGTGCCACGGCGCCGGAGCGGCAGAAAGGCCCAACTGGGACGCCAGCGCATCAGCCAGGCTGAAGGGCGTGGCGGACGAGCCGGACGTCAGGACACTGCCCGCAGCCAGGGTCCCGGCGGCTCCGCCGAACTGCACCGGGAACTCCACGTTCTCCAGGTTTCGGCCTGCGGCGGCGACGCCCTGGAACCACTGCGCGGCGCGGAGGCCAAACGTGAACGGCAGCGAATGCTGGGTCAGGCTCCTGCCCACGCACAGCGTGTCCGCATGCTGCTCCGCCAAGGTGGCGAGCGCCGTCGTCGCGCCTTTCAGGTCAGCCAGCAGCGCCTCCACGGTGTTGCGGGCCAGCAGCATCAGGGCGGTGTCCAGGACGTCCTGGCTGGTCAGTGAGGTGTGCACGGCTTTCCCGGCGCCGACGTTGCCGGTGTCCAGCACCGCGACCTGCTTGCGGAGGTCGCCGAGCAGCGGGATCACGGGGTTGCCGCCGCCTTGGGCACGGCGGGCGATGTCCACCGGATCGTAGCGGCCCGCCTCAGCAGCGGAAGCGACGACGGCGGCCGCACCGGCGGGTGCCAGGTCCGCCTTCTCCAGCACGGCAGCCCAGCCGGACTCCACGGCGAGGATCGCCGCCAGCACTGCCCGGTCCCCCGTCAGCACCCCGACCAGCGGCGATGCCGAGACAGGGCTGAGCAGGCCGACGTCGCCGTCGGCCCTCACGGCCCCGCGTGCCGGGCTGGCCGCGTCAGTCACTGGAAGTCCAGGAAGACTGTCTCGCCCTCACCCTGAAGGCGGATATCAAAGGTCAGGCCGCCGTCGGGATCGCGCCGGGCGATGAGGGTCTGGCGGCGCTCCGGGTCGAGCGAGCCGAGCAGCGGGTCGCTGGCCAGCGCCTCCTCGTTTTCGGGGAGGTAGATGCGGGTGAAGAGCCGGTTGGTCAGGCCGCGGGCAAAGACGGCCACGGAGATGAACGGCGCGGCCCCAGGCTTCGTGGGGCCCGGGTTGACGGTGGTGAAGGTGTACACGCCGCTGTAACCAACGGAGCCGCGGCCCCAGCCGGTAAACGTGTAGCCGTCGCGGACCAGCGAGCCGGTTTTCTGGACCACGTTGCCCTCGGCGTCGGGCTGCCAGATTTCCAGGATGGCGTCCGGAACGGTCTCCCCGGCGCCGTCATACACGGTGCCCTGCAGGCGGATGGAGCCGGGCGAACCCGGTGCGAGGAGTTCGTTGTCCTTCTCGAACGGCAGCGCGTAGCCGTAGAACGGGCCGACGGTCTGACCGGGGGTGGGTACCAGTTTGGTGCTCATCTTTCCTACTCCTCATCACCTTCTGCGCCGAGCGCCTCATTTTCGGTCCACGTCCGCTTGGGGCCGGTCAGGACGATGTCCCAGTTGTAGCCCAGCGCCCACTCGGGTTCGGTGAGGGTGTGGTCGTAGTTGGCCACCAGCCGGTCGCGGGCGTCCTGGTCCACGATGGTCTGGTAGATGGGGTCCAGCGGGAAGAGCTGGTCGCCGGGGAAGTACATCTGGGTGATGATGCGCTGGGTGAATTCGCTGCCGAACAGCGAGAAGTGGATGTGCGCGGGGCGCCAGGCGTTCAGGTGGTTCTTCCAGGGGTAGGCGCCGGGCTTGATGGTGGTGAACCGGTAGGAGCCGTCCGGGCCGGTGATACAGCGGCCGATGCCCGTGAAGTTGGGATCGATCGGTGCGGGGTGCTGGTCGCGCTTGTGGATGTAGCGGCCGGAGGCATTGGCCTGCCAGATCTCCACCAGCTGGCCTGCCACCGGGTGACCGTCGCCATCCAGGACTTTGCCGGCCACGATGATGCGCTCACCCTGCGGCTCGCCGTTGTGCTGGATGGTCAGGTCCGATTCCAGGGCGTGCACGTCCTGGTGGCCGAAGGCCGGGGAGTACAGCTCGATGGTCTCCGGGTCCGCGTGGTGCAGGCTCTTGGTGGGGTGCCGCAGGATGCTGCTGCGGTAGGGCGGGTAGTCCAGCCGCGGCTGGGTCTCGGCCGGGGCGCCGTCCTTGAGGGCCCGCACATAGGCGTCGCCGATCGAGTTGATCTCTGCACTGAGATCCGCCTGGGTTTCCACGTTCCTGGAAGACCCGTGCGCGGCGTGCGGCTCGGCGGGAGGCACGAGTTCCTCGGATTCGAGCGCTTGTGCGGTGTGGTCTGAAGGCACAGCCGGCTCCTTTCGGTTTTGGATTCTTAGGTGGTGTACAGGTTCAGGGGCGGGCGAGGTCGTACTGGACTGCGTGGCGCACCGGAGCATTGGGCGCCCCGTAGCCGTCGTAGTTGCCGCGGCGTTCCACCATTTCGAAGAACACGCTGCCCACGGTGGCGGTATAGAAATGGAGGAATTCCCCGCTGGCGTCCCGGTCATACAGGAGGTTGAGCTCCTGGAGGGTGGCCAGCAGGCCCGGTTCAAGGTCGAAGCGGGCGTCCAGGTCCTCGTAGTAGTTGGCCGGAATCTGCAGGAACTCGAGGCCGCGGTCGCGGGCGGACCTGGCGGCGGACACAAGGTCGTCCACGGCGAACGCGATGTGTTCCTGGTAGGTCTTGCGGGCGTGCTGGGCCGGTGCCTGCTGTACCGGGGCGAGGTTCAGAACGAGCCGCACGGCGCCGTCGGACGTCTGCATGACCTGCGAGCGCACCAGGCCGCTGGGGCTCGGCACCTCCGCGAAGGGCTGCGGTTCCAGTGCCAGGGCGCTGGTGTAGAAGAGGACGGCTTCGTCGAAGTGCTGCCACGGCTGGGCAAGGTTCACGTGATCGATGACAGCATTCTGTGACTGCCGCGGGTGTTCCAGCCCCTCGCCGAATTCGTGCGTCCAGGCGGCGGTGCCGTCGGGGCTGCCCTGGCACAGGAAGATCTCGGTGGAGTCCGGGGCGGAGATGCCCTGGAACACTTCCTCGTCAGCCTGGACCTTGCGGGCCACCACGGGCGCTTTCAGCTGCTGGGCCCGGGCAGAGGCAATCACGGGGGAATCGACGTCGAACCCCAAAGCGGCGATGGCCGGCTCCGCGTGGGTGGCCGCCTGTTCGTTGATGATCACGCGCGCCTGGCCCATGGTCCAGAGCTGGACGTCCTTGGTGCGGTGGCGGCCTTCGAAGGTAAAGCCAAGCTGGCCCAGCAGCTTTTCAAGCCGGGCGGTATCGTCCGCCTTGACCTCTGCGAAGTTGAAGCCTGCCGGTTCGCTCACCTTCGGCAGCGTGGCCAGTTCCATGGGATAACGACGGCGGGCGGCGGCGCCTGCGGCACCTTCCGAGGCGTTCCCGGCAAGCCATTTGGCACTCTGTTCCTCAAGCCAGATCAGCGATCGCATGGCGTCCACGGCGGTGCGCTCGACGTCGGACTGGCGGAACACGTCGTTGAAGACTTCCAGGGAAACCGGGCCGGTGTAGCCGGCACGGACCACGTGGCCCATGAACTTGGCGAGCTCAAACTGGCCTTCGCCGGGGAAGACGCGGTAGTGCCGGCTCCAGGACAGCACATCCATCGAGAGCTTGGGAGCGTCCGCTACCTGGACGAAGAAGATCTTTTCGGCGTTGATCTTCTCGATCGGCGCCGTGTCCCAGTCGCGGGAAAGGATGTGGAAGGAGTCCAGGCAGGTGCCGAAGTTGGGATGGTCCACCATCTCCACCAGGCGGTAGGCGTGCTCGTAGTCGTTGACGTACTTGCCCCAGGCGAGGGCCTCGTAAGCGACCTTGACACCATGATCCCCGGCCAACTCCGCGAGTTCGGTGAGCTGCGACGCGCGGAGGTCATCATCGTCGATGGTGGCCGTGGCCACGTTCGAGCAGACCAGGATGGTGTCCATGCCCAGGCGGGACATGAGCTTGAACTTCGCTTCGGCGCGCCGGAGGTTGGCCTTCAGCAGATCCGGGGTGACGCCGTCGAAATCCCGGAAGGGCTGGTAGAGGTCCAGTCCCAGGCCGAGGTCGGCGGCCATTTTGCGCACATCCTCGGGGCCGAGGGGTGACGTGACCAGGTCCTGCTCAAAAATCTCGATGCCGTCGAAGCCCGCGATGGCGCAGGCCTGCATCTTTTCCTTCAGCGTGCCGGACAGGCAGACCGTGGCGATTCCGGTGCGCATCAGGCGGCCACCTCTTCGGCGGCCACAAGCTCCAGGAAGTGGTTGCGCATGCGGTCCGGGTCGGGTTCAAGGCCGGTGAAGATGCGGAAGGCGTCAGCTGCCTGGCCTACTGCCATCCGGCCGCCGTCCAGCACCTCGCATCCCTTGGCGCGGGCGCCCCGGACCAGTTCGGTGTCGATGGGGCGGTAGACGATGTCCGCCACCCAGTGGCGCGGTTCCAGCAGCTCAAGGTCCAGCGGAACGCCGGGGTGTGCGGCCATGCCCACCGGGGTGCAGTGGACCAGGCCGTCGGCGAGGGGCATCAGTTGGGGCAGTTCCCCCGTCGTCCGTGCCGTGACGGTGCTGTCCGGGAAGAAGCCGGCCAGCTCCTCTGCGCGCGCGGCGGCACGGGCGGGGTCCATGTCCACCAGGTCCAGCGTCTTCACGCCGGCTGTGAGCAGGGCGTAGGCGACGGCGGAGCCTGCCCCGCCGGCACCCAACTGCACCACACGGTCCAGCCTCGCGCCCGGAAGGCCGGATGCCAAAGCCGCGGCGAAACCGGAGAAGTCGGTGTTGTGGCCGATGAAACGCCCATCCTCAATCACCACGGTGTTGACGGCGCCGAGCCGGAGGGCATCCGGGGAGACCTCGTCAAGGTGCTGCAGCACCAGCTGCTTGCAGGGGTGCGTGATGTTCAAGCCGTTGAAGCCCAGGCTGCGGGCGCTGTGAAGCAGCTGGCCGACGGACTCGCCGGGAAGGCCCAGCTCCAGGAGGTCAATGGGGCGGTAAAGGTAGCGCAGGCCCTGCACGTCCCCTTCGCGTTCGTGCATGGGCGGGGTGAGTGACGGCATTACGCCATCGCCGACCAGTCCCACCAGGTAGGACTCAGTTCGATTGCTCATCCGTGCAGCTCCTTTGATACGGCACCAGCCGGGCGGCGCAGCCTTGGCATACGCAACGGGACCGGTGATAGGGATTACAGTACAACACTTGTTCACATCTTGCACTCTTGTTCTAGATACGAACAGGAGCCCGAAAGCGGCCTCCCACAGCCGCCGAACTTCAGCCCGTTCGGCTAACGCAGTGGAAGCCTGGCCGAGAGTTCGGCGGCAGCTTCCTGCAGCAGCGGCACATGGGCAGCCAGCGCCTCGACGCTAAGGCGGAAGACGGGGACGGCGGTGGCCAGTGAGGCGAAAGCGTGGCCCTGGGAGTTGAAGACGGGCACGGCAACAGCGCGCATGCCGAGTTCGTTCTCCTCATCCATCAAGGCGTAGCCGCGGCTGCGGACCTGCTCGATTTCCGCCCGGAAGGCGTCCCGGTCCGTGATGGAATACTCCGTCAGCGGCTCCAGCTCCAGCTCCTCCACCAGGCGCTGGCGCTCGGCGTCGTCAGCGAAGGCCACCAGCGCCTTGCCCACCGAGGTGGTATGCAGCGCACCCAGGTGCCCGGGGTCGCTGGTCACCCGGAAAGTGCGGGGCCCGTCCACCTTGTTGACGGTGAGGTGGTGGTGGCCGTCGCGGACGCTAAGGATGGTGGCCTCACCGGTCTGCTCGGTGACGCGGCGCAGCACGGGCAGGGCGGCGCCGGCGAAACCGTGATGGTTGGAGACGCGCTGGCCCAGCTGGAAGATCCGCAGCCCCAGGTGGTAGCGGCGACCGTCGGGCTCGTAGTCGACGAAGCCGTCCCGGGTCAGCGAACCCAGGAGGCGGTAGGTGGTGCTGAAGGGCAGCTCCGCCCTGCGCGAGATCTCCGCGGCACTGGCGCCGCGGGGCTCGTCGCCCAGGAGGACGAGCAGGCCCAGGGCCTTGCCCACCATGTCCGTGCGGTCCGCCTTCGCAGCCTTGGAGTCCATCTTGGGGTCAGCAGAAACGCCATTGTCCGCTGTGGCTTGATTCACACTCATGCCGTCCATGTTGCCACATGGTGGGAGCTATTTCTAGATGGTGATTATTTTCTTGACAGGTGACTCCACTCACAGTCATCATTGCTGTATTGCACAAGTAGCTCCCACCATGTGGCTACTGTCCGGGTCCTCCCGCCACTGCAGCCGTGCCGACCAAAGCCAACACCCAGGCCGTGCCGGCTGAAGCTCCCCCGATCCATCCGCGACAAAGTCGTCACATCTAAGGAACTCCATGAGCCAGATACTTCCGTCCGCCGAGCCAGGCATCGCTGCCCCGGCCGGGACGCCGAAGAAGGCAGCCCTCGCCAGCTTCCTGGGCAGCGCCGTCGAATACTACGACTTCTTCATCTTCGGTTCCGCCGCCGCCCTCATCTTCCCCAAGGTCTTCTTCCCCGATGCTGACGCGAACGCGGCCATCATGTCCTTCGCCACCTTCGGGTTCGCCTACGTCGCCCGTCCGATCGGCGCCGTCATTCTGGGCCACTTCGGCGACAGGGTGGGCCGGCGGAAGGTCCTCATGTTCACCCTTCTCCTGATGGGTGCCTCAACCTTCATCATCGGCTGCCTCCCGGACTTCAACACCGTCGGCTGGTGGGCTCCCGCCCTGCTGGTGCTGGCCCGCCTTTGCCAGGGACTCTCCGCCGCCGGAGAGCAGGCCGGCGCCTCCTCCATGACGCTGGAACACGCCCCGGACAACCGCCGCTCCTTCTTCACTTCCTGGACCCTCACCGGCACCCAGGGCGGCCAGATCCTCGCCGCGCTCGTCTTCATCCCCGTCCTGGCCCTCCCGGACGAGATCAAGTACGGCATCGGCTGGCGCATCCCGTTCTGGCTCAGCGCAGTCGTTGTTGTGGTGGCGTTCTTCATCCGCCGCACCCTGCACGAACCGCCGGCCTTCGAGGAAGCCCAGAAGTCGGCCCAGATCTCCAAGCTCCCCGTCGCAGACCTGCTCAAGGGCCACTGGCGCGACGTCCTGCGCGTCATCTGCTGTGCCTTCATCGCCGCAGTCTCCACAGTTTTCGGCACCCTTGCCATCAGCTACGCCAAGACCGTTGCCGGCGTTGACGGCACCACCACACTCTGGCTCGTGGTGGGCGCCAACCTCGTAGCCCTGGGCACCCAGCCGCTGTTCGGCATGCTGGCGGACAAGATCGGCCGCAAGCCCGTCTTCATCTACGGCGCCCTCGCCAGCGCCGCCCTGACGCCCGTGTTCCTGCTCAGCCTGGAATCAGGCAGCGTGCCGCTGATGTTCCTGGCCGCCATCGGCTTCTTCTCCTGCGGCTACGCCGCCTCCAACGCCGTCTGGCCGTCCTTCTACGCCGAGATGTTCAGCACCAAGGTGCGCTTCTCCGGCCTGGCCATCGGCACCCAGCTCGGCTTCCTGATGGCAGGTTTCGCCCCGGCCATCGTTGCAGCCATGGGCGGCATCAAGCCGGGCGGCTGGGTCCAGATCAGCATCTTCACCGCCATCATCTGCGCAGTGGCAGCCATCTCCGCGCTGACCGCCAAGGAATCCTTCAAGGTTCCCACCAAGCAGCTCGGCCTGAAGTAACCTTCCGCCGGACCGGAAGCACATTCCAGCCCGGTTTTCAGACCGGAAAGCCCGCCATTCCCCCAAATGGCGGGCTTTCCTTTTCCAAAACCGGGCTGTTCCGGCACCCCGCGCCCCTAAGGCCGCCCGGTCTCCAGCACCGACGCCAGGTCGAAGCTGACAGGTTCCTCCAGCTGCGCGTAAGTGCACGATTCCGGATCCCGGTCCGGGCGCCAGCGGTTGAACTGGGCGGTGTGCCGGAACCGGTCGCCCTCCATGTGGTCATAGCGGACCTCCACCACGAGGTCGGGCCGGAGCGGCACGAAGGACAGGTCCTTGCCGGCGCTCCAGCGGCTGCCTTCGGAGTTCCGCGGCGTCCGTTCGCCTTCCTCCTGCTTGGCCCAGGCCCACGGATGGTCCTCGAAGTCGGTGACGAGCGGCTGCAGCTGCTCGAACAGCTCCTGGCGGCGCTTCATCGGGAAGGCGCCGATCACGCCCACGCTGGCCAGGCCGCCGTCGTCCTTGTACAGGCCGAGCAGGAGCGAACCGATAGCGTCCGGCCCGCTCTTGTGCAGCCGGTAGCCGGCCACCACGCAGTCCGCGGTGCGCTCGTGCTTGGTTTTGAACATCACCCGTTTGTCCGGCTCGTACCGTCCGTCCAGGCGTTTGGCCACCACCCCGTCCAGCCCGGCGCCTTCAAACTGCTCAAACCACTGCCCGGCCGTGTCCTTGTCCGTGGTGGCCGCGGTGAGGTGGACGGGGGCTTTGCTGGCGGCGAGCGCCTTCTCAAGTGCCGCCCGCCGCTCCGTGAAGGGCCTGTCCCTGTAGTCGTCTTCGCCCAAGGCCAGCAGGTCAAACGCCACGAACGAGGCCGGGGTCTGCGCCGCGAGCAGCTTCACCCGGCTGGCCGCCGGGTGAATCCGCTGCTGGAGGGCGTCGAAATCCAGCCGGTCGCCGGACGGGCCGATCAGGATAATCTCGCCGTCCACCACGCACCGGGGCGGCAGGTTTTCCCTTAAGGCTTCCACGAGTTCAGGAAAGTAGCGGGTCATGGGCTTTTCGTTGCGGCTGCCGATCTCCAACTCGTCGCCGTCCCGGAAGATGATGGACCGGAAGCCGTCCCACTTGGGCTCGTAGCTGAGACCGCCTTCCGGGATGCCGCTGACGGCCTTGGCGAGCATGGGCGGGACGGGCGGCATCACGGGAAGTTCCATGCTGCCCATTCTTGCCCGGCGACCGCCCCTGGCGGAAGACCAGCGGAAGACCGGTGCTCAGCCGGCCAGCAGCCAGACGATCAGGATCAGCGCCGGGGCTGCCGCCGCTGTCGAAAGGAGGATGGTTTCCCGGGCCACCGCCACCCCGCGGCCGTACTTGCCCGCGAACAGGAACACGTTCTGGGCGGAGGGGAGCGCTGCCATCAGCACCACGCCCAGGAGCATGTGCTGGTCCAGGCTGAAGAGGAAGCGCCCGACGACGAAAGCCACCAGGGGCATCACCGCAGACTTCAGCGCGGTGGCGGTCAGGATTTCCGCGGTATGCCCGCCGCTTTGCAGCATGCGCGAGCCGTGCAGGGACATGCCAAAGGCCAGCAGCACCACCGGAACGGCCGCCCCGCCCAGGAGCGTCAGCGGCGCCATCACCGGGCCGGGAAGCTCCACCTTGAACGCCGCCAGGACAACGCCCAGTAGAGAGGCGATGATCATGGGGTTCCGGAACGGTTGGGTCAGCAGCAGGCGGGGAGAAAACCGGCCGGCGGCGGAAAGGTCCAGAAGAGTGAGGACCAGCGGCGCGAACAGGAGCAGCTGGACCAGCAGGACCGGCGCCACCGGGGTTGCGTCGCCCAGCGCGTACAGCGTGATGGGGATGCCGATGTTGTTGGCGTTGACGTAGGAACTGGCCATGGCCCCAACGGCGGTTTCGGCCAATGGGCGCCGGAACCACAGCCGGCTCGCCGCCACATACAGCAAAGCAGTCACGGCAGCCGTGATCATGGCCAGCGGAACGTAGGCGGAAAAGACCACAGTGAGGTCGGATTCGAGGACCACCGTGAACAGCAGCACCGGGTTGGTGATAAAGAAGGCGGTGCGGGTCAGCGCCGAAACGGTCGGCTCTCCGCCCAGTCCGCACCGCGCGGCAATGTAGCCCACCGCAATGACGACGCCGATCACCGCCAGCCCGATCAGCACACCGACCACAAGAGGTACTTCCTTCCAGTTCCGCCAGCTGCGCAGGACCGCAGCGGGCGCAGTGTTACAAGTTACAAACTTATCTGACAAGTGGCAGGCCGGCTGCACCGGTGCCGCATTCCGCCAACCGCCCGGCCGAAACCCTCGACAGGGCACGCGCCGGACGGTAGAGGTTAACGATGGTTACTGTCGGCTTCCACGCTTCACACGAACAGATCAGCCCCGCCCGGCTCCTCAGGGACGTCCAGCACGCGGAGCGGGCGGGCTTTGACGCGGCTATGTGCTCGGACCACATCGAGCCGTGGTCCGCCCGGCAGGGACACTCCGGCTTCGCCTGGTCCTGGCTGGGAGCAGCGCTGGCCACCACCAATCTCCGGTTCGGGGTGGTCACGGCGCCCGGCCAGCGGTACCACCCGGCCATCATCGCCCATGCCTCGGCCACCCTGGCCGGCATGTTCCCGGGCCGGTTCTGGATGGCCACCGGCAGCGGGGAGAACATGAACGAGCACATCACCGGGGATCCCTGGCCGCCCAAGGACATCCGCCAGCGCCGGCTGGAGGAAAGCGTGGAGGTGATACGGCGCCTGCATCGCGGCGAGGAGGTCACCCACCGCGGCCTGGTCACCGTGGAACAGGCGAGGATCTGGGACGTTCCGGACAACCCCCCGCCGCTCATTGCTCCCGCGGTCAGCGTGGACACCGCCCGGCGTGCGGCCGCATGGGCGGATGGCCTGGTCACCGTGAACCAGCCGGCCGACAAGCTCAAGGACATGCTGGCGGCCTACCGGGACAACGGCGGGCAGGGCAAGGCTGTCCTGCAGGTCCATTTGTCCTGGGCCGGGAACGAAGAGGAAGCTGTTGCCGTTGCGCTCGACCAGTGGCGGACCAACACCTATGATCCGCCCATCCCTTGGGATTTGCCCACCGCCGGACACTTCGACGTGGTGGGCGAACACGTGACAGCGGAGCAGGTCCGCAAAACCGTGAACGTCTCGGCGGACCTGGGCCAGCATACGGAGTGGCTGGCCGAATACGCAGACTTGGGCTTCGACGAGCTCTACCTGCACTTTGTGGGCCAGGAGCAGGCTCCCTTCATCGACGCGTTCGCCGCGGAGGTACTCCCGCAACTGCGCATGCCGGGCAGCACCCCGGCGGTCCCGCAGCTTTCTGCGGCCGGTGCCGAACCGGCGTCGGGCGCTTCGGCATGAGGATCGCCGAAACCTCCGACCTCTGGTGGAAAAACGCCGTGATCTACTGCCTGGACGTCGAGACATTCTTTGACGACGACGGCGACGGTTGCGGCGACTTCGCCGGCCTCACCCAGCGTGTGGACTACCTGGCCGCCCTCGGCGTAACCTGTATCTGGCTGATGCCGTTCTATCCCTCCCCGGACCGGGATGACGGCTACGACGTGACCGATTTCTTCACCGTTGATCCCCGGCTTGGGACCTTGGGTGATCTGGTGGAGTTCGTCCGCGCCGCCCGGGACCGGGGCATGCGCGTAATCGCGGACTTCGTGGTGAACCATACCTCGGACCAGCACCCGTGGTTCGTGGAGGCCCGGACGTCAAAGGACAACCGGTACCGGGACTACTACGTGTGGCGGAGCGACACACCCCCGGACACGTCATCGGAGGTGGTGTTCCCCGGCGAGGAAACGTCCTTGTGGAACAAGGATGAGACCACCGGCGAGTGGTACCTGCACATGTTCGCCAAGTACCAGCCGGACCTGAACGTGACCAACCCCGGCGTACGGAACGAGATCGCCAAGGCGATGGGCCTGTGGCTGGAACTCGGGTTGGACGGTTTCCGGCTGGACGCCGTGCCCTTCTTCCTCGAAACCCGCGGCCAGCCCAAGGACGAGGCCGCCAACCTGGATCCGCACGGCTACCTCGAGGCCCTGCGGAGCTTCGTGAACCGCCGCAACGGCAGCGCGGTGCTGCTCGGAGAGGTAAACCTGCCGTACAAGGAACAACTGGAGTACTTCGGCGGCCCCGACGGCAACGAACTCAACATGCAGTTCGACTTCCTGTCCATGCAGCACCTCTACCTGTCGCTCGCGCGGCAGGATGCCCGGCCCCTGGCGGAAAACCTGAAGAGCCGCCCGCCGCTGCATCCGGACAACCAGTGGGCCATGTTCGTGCGCAACCATGACGAACTCACCCTGGACAAACTCACGGACGGCGAACGCGGGGAGGTCTTTGCCGCTTTCGGGCCCAAGAAGAACATGCAGGTGTACGGGCGGGGCCTGCGCCGCCGGCTTCCCCCGATGCTGGACGGCGATCCGGAACGCCTCCGGATGGTGTACTCGCTGATGTTCTCCCTGCCCGGCACCCCGGTGCTGTTCTATGGGGAGGAGATCGGCATGGGTGAGGACCTTCGGCTCAAGAGCAGGGCCGCCGTGCGCACCCCCATGCAGTGGAGCGACGGGAAAAACGGGGGCTTTTCCACGGCCAAGGCGGCGGACCTGGCGGTCCCGCTGGCAAGGGGAGAGTACGGCCCGGACCACGTCAACGCGGCTGCCGCCAGGCGGGACCCCGATTCACTCTTCAACTTCATGGCAACCCTGATCCTGCGCTACCGGGAGAACGCGGAGCTGGGGTGGGGCGGCTTCGCCCTTATCGACCAGCCGGAGCGCGCGGTCTTCGCGCACACCTGCAGCTCGGACGGCGGCATGCTGGTGCTCCTGCACAATCTGGGCGAGGATCCGGTGACGATCAGCGCCAACGCCGGCCGGGAGGATAGCCCGCCGCAAGCCTTCAAGGACGCCGCCCTGCTGGACGTGTTCGACGGCGGGAGCGTGCCTTTGGAGCCCGACGGCGGCTTCACCGTGGAGCTGGGCCGTTACGGTTTCCGGTGGTTTCGGCTGCACCGGAAGGGCGACCGGCTGGCACCCTGACAGGGACGCCCGGCGCCGTCCTTTATGAAAAGATCAACCATGCGCGCCATGCAACATTCCAGCAAACTCCAGAACGTCCGGTACGAACTCCGCGGGCCGATCCTCCAGGCAGCGAAGAACATGGAGGCCGAGGGGCACCGGATCCTGAAGATGAACCTGGGCGATACCGCCCCGTTCGGCCTGGAAACCCCGGAATCGGTGGTGGTGGATATGATCCACCACCTGCGGGGCGCGCAGGGCTACAGCGACTCCAAGGGAATCTTTTCCGCCCGGACCGCCATCTCGCAGTACTACCAGACCCGCGGCCTGATGCAGATCGGCGTGGAGGACATTTTCATTGGCAACGGGGTCAGCGAATTGATTTCCATGTGCCTGCAGGCCTTTATGGAAAACGGCGACGAGATCCTGGTACCGGCACCGGACTACCCGTTGTGGACGGCGGCTGTGACCCTGACCGGGGGCACGCCTGTCCATTACCTGTGCGACGAGGAGGAAAACTGGTGGCCGGACATGGCCGACGTCGAGGCAAAAATCACCAGCCGGACCAAGGGCATCGTGATCATCAACCCGAACAACCCCACCGGCGCCGTTTACCCCCGCTACATCCTGGAACAGTTCACCGCCCTGGCCCGGAAGCACAACCTGGTCCTCTTCTCGGACGAGATCTACGAGAAGGTGCTGTACGGGGAAGCCGTGCATATCCACACGGCCGCCGTGGCTGAGGACGTCTGCTGCCTGACGTTCAGCGGCCTGTCCAAGGCCTACCGGATGCCCGGCTACCGTGCCGGCTGGGTCGCAGTCACCGGGCCGCTGGCCGCCACCGCCGCGTACCGGGAGGGGCTGGAGCTGCTGGCGTCCCTGAGGCTGTGCCCCAACGTTCCTGCCCAGCATGCCATCCAGACATGCCTGGGCGGCTACCAGAGCATCGAGGCACTGGTGCGCCCCGGCGGCCGGCTCCGGGAACAACGGGACCTCGCGCACAAGCTGCTGACCGCCATTCCGGGCATCACCTGCGTGCCGGCAGAGGGCGCCATGTACCTGTTCCCGCGCCTGGACCCGGAACTCTACCCGATCGCCAGCGACGAACAGTTCGTCCTGGACCTGTTGAAGGACCAGAAAATCCTGGTGTCCCACGGCTCGGCGTTCAACTGGCCCACGCCTGACCACTTCCGCTTTGTGATCCTCCCGTCTGTCCTGGACATCGAGGAAGCCGTCCGCAGGATCGCAACGTTCCTCGCCGCCTACCGCAACCGCGAGGCAGCGTAGCCAGCGGCTGCCCAGGAAGACCTCTGCCTTGGGTGCCACGCCGCCGGCAGACCCTTGGCGGGAAACAGTTCCGGCTCAAAGAACTAACCGGCGCCTAACCATCAGGAAACCAAGGCGCAACATTGCCACTCCACACTGGTAGTGCAGGCAAGAGCCGGCACCAGCTCCAGCCAGGAGGCCCCCCATGTTAAAGAGAGCAGCAGCCCATGTAACCAGAGTCCGCGCCCTGGACCAGCTCCGCCGCGGCGACGAGATCGAAGCCCGCCTTTCCATTGGCCCTTCCTACGATGACGTAGTGATCCGCCGGGGCAGGGTCCAGGAGACGGCGCCGGGAATCGGAGTGGTGTGGATCCTGGACAGGATGACAGGCCTGCGGAAAGCAATCAATACGGACGAATGCAGCGTCTGGCGGGTTGCCTGAACCGGACGCGCGGCGGCGCCGGAAATGCCGGGCTGCGGCAGCGGGTGCAGTCAGTAAGGACTGCCCGCTGCAGGAGCCTGGCCTTCCGGGCCGGTATCAGCCGCCCGCCACCGACTGGATGACCAGCACCTCCTGGCCGGGTGCAACCTCCGTGTCCAGGCCCTGCAACCGCCGCACCTCGTCACCATCCACGTAGACATTCACGAAGCGCCGCAAGGCTCCCGTCTCGTCCCGAAGCCGGCGGGCAAGGACAGCGAAGTCGGCGGTGACGGAATCCAGCAGTTTTGCCACGGTCACAGGTCCGTCCGCGGGCGCAGTCAGAACGGACTGCCCGCCGGCCAGTGGCTGCAGGATGCTGGGAAGTACTACCGATATGTCAGGCACCGGCCACCACTGCCGCCCGGACGCACAGGACATCCGGAAGATGTGCCACCACTTCCGAGAATGTCTCCCCTTCGTCCGGGCTGGCATAGACACTGCCTCCGCGCGTGCCGAAGTACACGCCGGACGGTTCCGCCGAATCCACGGAGGCTGCGTCCCGCAGGACGCTGTTGTACTCGCCCGTGGGCAGCCCGTTGCTGAGCCTCTTCCAGCTGGCGCCGGCGTCGTCTGTGCGGTGGACGGCCAGTTCACCGTTGGGCGGGATACGCTCGCCGTCGGCTTTGAGGGGGACAACCCAGGCTGTACCTTCCCGCCGCGGATGGGTCAGCATGACGAACCCGAAGTCGGCCGGCAGGCCCTCCGCAATTGACGTCCAGCTCTCCGCGTTGTCGTCCGTGCGGTACACGCCGTGGTGGTTCTGCGCATAGAGGCGGCCGTCGACGGCGGCATCCGCAGCGATCTTGTGCACGCACTGTCCGAACTCAGGGTTCGGGTCGGGCATGAAGTAGGCGGAGATCCCCTTATTGCGGGCCTCCCAGGAGGTGCCGCCGTCGAGCGAGCGGTAAACGCCCCCTGTGCTCATGGCGACGTGCACGGTTTCGCCTTCAGGGTGGACCACGATCGAGTGGGCAGCGGCGCCGCCGTAGCCGGCACCCCAGTCGCTGCGGTGGGGATGGTCCCAGAGGCCCCTGTTCAGCTCGAAGTGTTCGCCGCCGTCGGTGGACTTCCACACCGAGATGGGCTCCGCCCCGGCCCACACCACTCCCGGCCGGGCCTCGGCGTCCGGATAAATCTGCCAGATGCGTTCCAGGGCCGCGCCCGTATCTTCGGGGAATTTGATGGCGCCCTGCTCGGGTTCGGACCAGGTGGTGCCAAGATCGTCCGAGTGAGCCACCGTGGGGCCCCAATGCTCGTTCCGGACCCCCACCATGATCCGGGTGCGGCCATCCCTGGTGTCGATTCCGATGCTCGGAATCTCACTCATCAAAAAATGGGGGCCGGTGAAGGACCATTCCCGCCTGTCCGGGCTGGTGGCCAGCCACAGGCCCTTTTTGGTCCCGATTGCTAAGACAAAACTTCCTTGGGTTGCCATGCCCACCATGCAACCACCCGCCCCGGGCAGGCTGCAACGGTTTTGGCTGAAAGAGGGCGGCGAGGGTTAGTCCACAAACTCCGACTGAGTCTCGATGAAGTCCCAGTCCGCGTCCGTAAGCACTGCCGTCGGGTTGTCCGGGTGGGGTCCACCCGCTTCAGCGATCCCCTGCAGCACCGGAAGGGGAAGTTCCCCGGCACGCAGATTCTCCCGCAACCATTCCTTGCTCCCGAGGTCCAGGTCCAGCCACCACATAAAAATTTGCATGCCCTCACGCCCTTTCTCGAATTCAACGTTAGGCGCGGGCGGTGCCGGCTACAAGGTACCCGCGTCCTGGACAAGTACCGCTGCGGGATTTTCGGGTACCCGCAAGTAACAGGTCCAGCGGAAGCCTCCGAAAGACGAGTACACCCTACTCGCGACCAGTTGCGGGCCCGCACCTAGCCTGAAAACTCAAGCAAGCTGACCGTGCTGCTGGGGCATTCGGCGTAACCGCTGTTCCTCCTCATCATGGTCCGTTTCAAACATACTGGGGAGAGAACAATGAAACGCACTTTTGCCGCCCTAGGGGTGGTGGGGCTGGGACTGATCAGCATCACGGCACCGGCCATGGCAGCGTCCGAAAAAGTCACCGTCTGCCATGACGACGGGACATCCTGGAAGCCGCTGGAATTCAGCGTCAACGGGATTGGCGGCCACGACGAGCATCCTACGGACATCATCCCGCCCACCCCGAAGGCGCCGGACGGAATGAACTGGACGAACGCCGGAAAGCTCACCTACATTGCCAAATGCGATGATCTGCCGGCCGGTGAAACGCCACCCGTGGTTGAGCAGCCGCCCGTGGTGACTCCACCGGTGGTGGAGCAGCCCGTGGTGAACCCGCCGGTGGTCGAGCAGCCCGTGGTGAACCCGCCGGTTGTGGTTCCGCCTGTGGAACAGACGGTGATTCAGGCACCTGTCGTTGAAACGCCCGTAGTGGAGACTCCCGTGGTCACTGCTGCCGTGATTCCACCCGTCCAGCAGCCCGCTGTGGTTCCGCCGGTGACCGTCCCGCAGGCGGCAGCCACGGTCGTCGTCCCTGAACGGACTGCTGCTGGTGCCGCGGCCACAAGCCTGGGAACCAACCAGGGGTTCAACGCCCAGACGGCCGTGGGCGGCTCCAGCAGCCCGTCCTGGCTGGCAGGTGTGGGCGCCCTGGTGGCAGCCGGCGCGGCAGTGGCTTTCCGCCGCAACCGCCGCACACTGCCCCTGGCCGACTGATACCGGCTGCGCCGCAACCCTCGGCGCCATCAAGGGCCCCACGACAGGAAGGCGTCCCGCCAGTGCCCGGCGGGGCGTCTTCCTTCCTTTCATCCGCAACTGCTGAGGAGCAGCATGTCCAAGGAACGCAGCCGGCACGCGGCTCTCAAGGACCACAGGCGGAGACGCTGGAACCGGGGAGACCTGGCCATCCTCCTATGCGGGGTTCTGGCCTTTCTGTCCATGACCTTCGGTACACCCCTCTTCCACCAGATGGACGTGTCCGCTGGTGGAGACAGTGCGGGGATCGTGTCTCCGGCACCTGGGGCCATATCCCGCCAACCGGCACAATTGGCCGGGACGGCGGCAGATGCAACGGGGACGGCCGGGCCAGGCCAAGTGCCGGTTCCGGCCGCTCCAGCTGCAGCACTGCCGGCCCCTGTCCTCCCGGCAGCGGCTGAACCAGTACGCATCCGCTACGGCGCCGCCGCGTTCGATGTTCCGGTCCACGCGCTGGACCTGGACGCTGCCGCGCAGGCCAGCCAAACGGTGGAGCCACCTGAAACCAAAGACGGCTACTGGCTGACGCCCTTCGGGACTCCCGGGCAGGGGTCGGCGAACACAACCTACGTGATCGGGCACAGCTGGGAAGGTGCGGACGCACCCTTCAACCATCTGAGTTCATCGGCGGCTGTGGGCGACAGGTTCGAAGTGGACACCGCAACCGGCACCATCCCCTACCGGGTGGACAGCGTGACCACCTACCTGAAGTCCAGCCTCAAGGACAGTCCCATCTGGGACATCGTGCCGAACCGGCTGGTCCTGATCAGCTGCTTCACTGAAGATCCCTGGGGGAAGAACGTGGTGGTCACGGCATCACCCGCGCCGTGACGGACCACAGTAAGCACCCTGTTCAAGCGCGTAGGGGAGGCCGAGAATAAGCTATGACATCAGACCCATTCAGCGGTACGTCACCCCTGCTGGCAGGCATTGCACCAAAGCAGCACCCTGAGGTCCTGCAGACCGCAGCCCTCCTCGCCGCCCGGCTGGGAAGACCATTGCTCTGCGCTTACGTTGACGAGGCCAGCTACCTGGTGGAATGGGACCCCGCACGGTCCGCCCACCGGCTCTCCCTCCACCCGGACGCGGACGACGAGGACATCCGGGCCGTGGCTTCAGAGCTGCGGGCATCCATAGAAGCGGCGGTAGCCAAAGTACCGGCGGAAGCCGGGCACACGGAATGGACCTTCCGGATCCTCGCCGGCGATCCCGCCCGGGCGCTGGCACGGTTGGCGGCGGAAAATAATGCCCCGATGATCGTCGTCGGCACGTCAGAGCGGGGTTTCTCCCACCGGCTCAGCGAAGCCCTGAACGGGGCAGTTGGCACCTGGCTGGTCCACCACCAGAGCCGCCCTGTCCTGGTTGTTCCCTACCGGATGCCAGCCCACGAGGACCAGCCGTGACCTTCGGCAGCCTGTTACTGGAGCCGAATTAAGAGCGGAGAAAGTAAAGCGAAAGTAGTTATTCGAGGTGCTGGCGGAGGGGAGTACCAGCCAGTAAGCTGATTCAAGCAGGCCGGTTCCGCCGAGGTGGACGCCGGGTTTGCCCAAGAGCTGCTCCGGAGTGCGTATCCCCCAATAACGCACTCCGGAGCTTTTTTGTGCCCCCGCTCCTACTGCCCCAGCCTCGGCGGCTAGCTGAGACGCACGCGCGTATACCCCCACGGGGTACTTGACCGTATACCCCTCGGGGGTATACGGTCGACGCATGAGTACAACCGGAGAAGCAGTCGCGCGGATAGCGGTTGAAGCTGATGCGGGCCCTGAGGGGCCGCAGCACGGCTACACGGGAAACAAGGACGCCTACCTGCGCCGCCTCAAACGCATCGAAGGCCAGGTGCGCGGAATTGCCCGCATGGTGGATGAGGACAAGTACTGCATCGACATCCTCACGCAGGTCTCCGCCGTCACCAAGGCCCTGCACGCTGTCAGCCTGGGACTCGTGGAAGAGCACATCGGCCATTGTGTGGTGGGAGCAGCCTCGGAGCCGGACCCCGCAGTGCGGGCAGAAGCCATCGATGCCAAGGTCAAAGAAGCTGCCGATGCCATCGGCCGCCTTCTCCGCTAATCGCGGACTTCCAACTTAAACGGCCGTCCGGCCGACGCCGGACAATGACCGCCGGCCCACCATGCCGGCCAAACAACAAGGAGCAGCCATGAGCACCACCTCCCCTACCACCACCACGGTGAGCGTCGCCGGAATGACGTGCGGCCATTGCGTCTCGGCCGTCAGCGAAGAACTTGAGTCCCTCGCGGGCGTAGAGGCAGTGGACGTCGAGCTCAACGCCGGCGGCGTCTCCACCGTCACCATCACCTCGAGCAACGATTTGTCACCATCGGAAATCGGCGAGGCCGTAGCGGAGGCCGGCTACCTGGTCGTCGCCAACGAAGCCTAAGCACCTGCCCTGACACAGCACGGATAGGGGGCCACATGAGCAACCAGGATCTACTCCAGCCAGGAACCCGGGTGGTGGAGCTCGACATCGAGGGCATGACGTGCGCCTCCTGCGTCAACAGAGTGGAAAAGAAGCTCGGCAAGCTCGAAGGCGTGCAGGCCCTGGTCAACCTCCCGCTGGAATCCGCCCACGTAACAGTGCCGCCAGGCATCACCAACGAGCAGTTGGTGGACACGGTCAACGCGGCAGGATACAAAGCTACGGTCCACCAGCCCACCCCGGCTCCGGAGGCTGCCCCAGCGGAGAACCTGCTCCCGCGCCTGGTCCTGGCCGCCCTCCTGACGGTGCCCGTATTCCTGATCTCCATGGTCCCGGCGTTCCAGTTTCCGCAGTGGGGCTGGGTAGCGGCCGCGCTGGCCCTGCCCGTGGTCACCTGGGCCGCCTGGCCGTTCCACCGCGCGGCCGCCATCAACGCCCGCCACTTCGCGTCCACCATGGACACGCTGGTGTCGATCGGTGTCGCCGCCGCCTACCTGTTCTCAGCCTGGCAGCTGCTCTCCAACCCCCTGTTGACCGAGCACCCGGGCATGGAGGAAATGGAGCAGGCAGGCCTGTACTTTGAGGTGGCAGCCGTCGTCACCACATTCCTGCTCCTGGGCCGCCACCTCGAGGCCAACGCCAAACAAAAAGCGGGCGACGCCCTGCATGCCCTCCTGAGCCTGGGCGCGAAGGATGCCACCATCCTGCGTGACGGCCGCGAGCAAAGGATTCCCGCTGGGCAGCTGGCGGTTGGCGACATCCTGGTGATCCGCCCCGGTGGGAAAATCGCCACCGACGGTGTAGTCGTCGACGGGACGTCTGCTGTTGACGCCTCCCTGGTGACCGGCGAGTCTGTGCCCGTGGAGGTTGAACCCGGCAGCCGGGTCACCGGCGCCACCATCAACACCTCCGGCCGGCTGCTGGTCAAGGCCACGCGCGTAGGCTCGGAAACTACGCTGGCGCAGATGGCGCGCCTCGTGTCCCAGGCGCAGACGGGCAAGGCTCCCATCGCCCGCCTCGCAGACCGCATCAGCGCCGTGTTCGTTCCCGTGGTCCTGGCCGTCGCCGCACTCACGTTTGTGCTCTGGCTGCTTGTTGCGGGTGCGGGAGCCACGGGCGGGGGGCTGCGCGCTGCCTTTACCGCCGCCGTCGCCGTCCTGGTGATCGCCTGCCCGTGCGCGCTGGGACTTGCCACTCCCGTTGGCCTCCTGACCGGGACGGGCCGGGGCGCGCAGCTGGGCATCCTGATTAAGGGCCCGCAGGTGCTTGAAGACACCCGGACCGTGGACACCATCCTCTTGGACAAGACCGGAACGGTCACCACCGGGGTGCTGGCAGTGGATTCCACCCTTGCCTTCGAAGGGTTTGGGGAGCGCGAGGTCCTGCGGCTGGCCGGAGCAGTCGAGGCAGCATCGGAGCATCCGGTAGCCCGCGCGATTGCCGCCGCTGCTGCGGCCCGGGAAACGCGCCGGGGTCGCGAATCAGCGCACGACGGCGGGCACCTGCCGCCGGTGAAAGGGTTCAGGTCGGCGCCGGGCGGCGGCGTCACGGGAACCGTTGAGGGCAGGCTGATCGTTGCCGGTCGTACCGGCTGGCTTGAGCAGAACGGTATCGCCATCACTCCACACCAGGCGCGGGCCCAGGCAGCGGCAGAAGCCGCCGGCGCCACGGCTGTCTGGGTGGCAGTGGACGGGACCGTTTCCGGGATTATCAGCCTTCGCGACACCGTCAAGCCCGGCTCCCGCGCCGCCGTCGAACGGATGAAAGCGCTGGGCCTCCGCCCCCTCCTGCTGACCGGAGACAACGCGGCCGTGGCTGCTCAGGTGGCTGCCGCCGTCGGAATTGATCCCGCAGACGTTTACGCAGGTGTATTGCCCGAGGGCAAGGTGGAAGTGGTGAAAACACTGCAGGCCGCCGGTGCCACCGTGGCCATGGCCGGCGACGGCGTCAACGATGCCGCGGCGCTGGCGCAGGCTGACCTCGGCATCGCCATGGGATCCGGCACGGACGTGGCCATCGAGGCTGCCGACCTGACGGTGATGGGCAACGACCTGTCGCAGGTGGTCCAGGCCATCGAACTCTCGCGCAGGACCCTGGCCACCATCAAAACCAACCTGTTCTGGGCGTTCTTCTACAATGCCGTGGGCATTCCGGTGGCCGCCCTGGGCCTGCTGAACCCGATGATCGCCGGCGCCGCGATGGCGGCGAGCTCGGTCCTGGTCGTTGCCAACTCGCTGCGTCTCCGCAATTTCGGACGGAAGGCCTAGGACTCAGGGCTCAGGCCGCGCCGTACCGTACGGCTGCGCGCGCCCTCGCCTTCGCAGCCTCGGCGTCGCGGTCCTTGGGCGGAGCCTGCGTTACCAGTGCCTCCAGGAGGTGCTGGGTGATGTGGGCGATCTCGTGGACTGCCTCCTCAAAGGCCTCCTGGTTGGCCTTGGACGGCTTGGTGCTGCCGCTGACCTTACGCACGTACTGCAAGGCCGCGGCATGCACCTCCTCCGAGGTGGCGTGCGGTTCAAAGTTGTGGAGGGTTCGAATATTCCGGCACATAACGCCATGCTAGGCTCTGGATCGCCACGGATCGACCCCTCTACAGAACATCGCGGAACTCCTGTCCATGCGGAGCACGGCATGGGCAGGGGTGCCCATCGACACTGTTTTGCGGGCCGGGATAGGTTTGAGGCATTGGATCTTCCGGACAAGCCGGGGGGCCGCGGGGGATGCCGACCTGGTTCGGATCCACGATCTTACGAGGAGAAACTCATGGCTATTTGGGGTGCAGACGTTGAGCAGCTTCGTCAGCTCGGAAACAAGCTTCAGCACGGTGCGTCCGAGATCGAGACGCAGAAGTCCACTCTGACCAAGCTTCTGCACGGCACCGACTGGAAGGGCCCGGACGCGGACAAGTTCAAGGGGGAATGGGACGGCCAGCACGTCACCATGCTGACCAAGGTTGCCGAAGCCCTGAAGGAAGCCGGCAGCAAGGCCACGCGTAACGCCCAGGAGCAGTCCCAGGCCTCAAACGGCTAGAGGCTTTGGCGGCAAACATTGCCGCCGCATCGGCCCGGGCACCTCAGGGTGTCCGGGCCGTTGCCTTTAAGGGAGAGGGGCTTTTAAGGGACGTGTTCCGTTAGGGGACGGGCTCGACGTCGTTCGCGTGTTCCAGCGGGGACGCCGCCGTGGGTGCCGGGCCGGCCGCCCCGCCGCGCCTGTCCACGGAGCTCCGCAGTTCATCGAGCCGGACCAGGATGACGCCACCGACGATCAGCATGCCGCCCATGAGCTGGATGGCGCCGGGAAGCTCGCCCAGGAGCAGCCAGGCCCAGATAACGGCAAAGAGGACTTCGGTCAGCGACACGAAAGACGCCACCTTAGAGCCGAGCGCCCTGGCCGCCATGATGCCGGACACGTAGGCCAGCACGGTGGCCAGGATGACGAGCCCCGCCAGCGATACCCACCACGGCGTAACCCAGGGGCCCAGCATGGTGTCCGCAGTACTGAAGGTCATGGGCAAAAGTCCCGTTGCTGCGGCGAGCCACATCACGGCAGCGCCCACCAGGAGCCCTCCCGAAGCCAGCACGATGGGTGGCAGGGAGTCGTTCTCCTTGGCGGTGATAAAGAAGTAGATGGCAAGGCAAACTGCGGCTGCGATGCCCCAGAAGACACCCACGAGGTCAATTTTGACCGCGCCCGCGAGGTCAAGGACCAGGACCAGGCCGGCCAGCGAAAGCAACGTTCCCCCGATGGTCAGCACCCTGGGGCGCTTCCGGCTGGCCGTCCAGAGCCACAGCACGATAATCACCGGTGCCAGGTATTCAAGCAGCAGGGCGACCCCCACCGAGAGCCTCGCCACGGCGTTGAAGTAGAACAGCTGGCACGCCGCGACGCCGATCAGCCCGAAGAGCAGGATGGTCACCCAGTTGTCCCGGAGTTGATGCCACCGGCCGCGGAGCGCGGGAACCGCCGGCACTGCGAGGATCAGGGCGGCGCCGGTGAGCCGGGCAGTCACTGCCGCGCCGGGAGACCAGCTTGTTTCGAGCAAAGCCTTGGCAAAGGATCCGGAGAGGCCGAAAACGGCGGACGAGAACAGCGCAATACCCAGGCCGGAGGCGAGGAAGCTGCGCTTGGCCCGGACCCCCGGCTTCGGGGCGGGTTGGGGTGCGGCAGGCATCGTCGCCTCCTGTCAGGAGTAAAGTGGGGTAATGGTCATGACAGTACGGGACGGCGCTGTAAGGAGTCAAGATGGTTTTTGCCCCTGACACCGAGGTGGCCCTGCGCACGGTGGTTAATCTGATCAATTCAGCGGCGAACGCAAGTGAGGGACTGGCGTCCGCGGCGGACCTGGACCAGTTCCTCGCGGCTGAAGGCTTCACGGGATCGCGTACCCGGGATGAGAGCGAGCTCACGAGTGTGCGCCGGCTTCGTCAAGAACTCGCAGCGCTGTGGACCGCGGATGAAGGCTCCGCCGTCGAGACCGTTAACCGCCTGCTGCGGGACGCCAATGCCCTGCCCCAGCTGGTCAAGCACGATGACTGGGACTGGCATCTGCACGCCACCACTCCGGAGGCCCCGCTGGTGGACAGGATGAGCACCGAAGCCGCCATGGCCCTGGCCGACGTGATCCGCGGCAAGGAGATGGACCGGATGCGCATCTGCGGGTCTGAGGACTGTGATGCTGTGGTGCTCGACCTCAGCAGGAACCGGTCAAAGCGTTACTGCGATACAGGAAACTGCGCGAACCGGGCGCACGTGGCCGCCTACCGGGCCCGTCAGGCAGCATCTGCCTAGAACGTGGTCAGCGGCTGCCGGGGCTGTCCGGATCATCGGGGGAACCGGCAGGGTCCTGCGGGCCCGGAGAGCCAAAGCCATGGGACGGCTTGGGGGCCGAACTGAGGTTTACCCCCGATCCCTTGCCGAGGTGCTCGGCGTTCTCCTTGTGGCTCATCGAGAGCATCGCCGCGATCACGAGGGTAACGATGAAGGCAATCCCGGCAGCGGTGAAAGCAAGGTCGAAACGGGGTGCGTGTGCACTGCCGCCTGAAGCGAAGATCACCACGGCCACAAAGGCAACGACGGCCCAGAACGCGGAGAACATCAGCGGGCCTTTCACCGAGGTCCGCACCTTGCGCGGGTGTCCTGGTTGCTGGTCTGCCACGGTGATTCCTCCCTGCAGGCGGCATGCCGGCCAGCCTGGTTCTGCATAGTGCGTCGTGAGTCCGGACCAATTTTCTACGAGAAGTAGAACCGGACACTTCCTAGTTTACGGCGTTCCTGCGTTGCTGCGGGCATCGTGCCGGATCGTCAGCCCGGCAAGTGCCCACAGCACAGCGGAAATGATGGCCCCGCCCCCGGCCACGCCGAGCAGGGCATGGGCGCCCAGACTGACGAAGAACGGCAGGATGGCTGCAGTGCCCAGGCCGATGATTCCCGAGGCTATCCAGTCGCGGGCCAGCACGTGCCTGCCGCAGAATTTCAGGCCGCAGAACAGCTCGAGGGCTCCGGCCACAGCCAGGCCCAGGGCGGCAATGACTCCAAACAGCAGGTCCCCGTGGAGCAGAAGCAGCGCGGCCCCTGCACCCGCGAGAACCGACCCGGCCGAGGAGTGCAACTTGCCCGGTGCGCTCTCCTTCGCAAAACCTGACGCACGGATACCCCACAGCAGGAGGAGGCCGGTGGATAGCAGGTACAGGCCGCCCGACCATCCCATCACCTCTACGGATGGTGCCGCCCAGAAAATGGTGACAGCCCCAAACACCAGCGCAACTGCGGAACGAAGGAGGACCGGCTTCCACAGGTCAGCTCTGGGAGCCATTCCGGGAGCAACGCCTGAGGGGGTTTTGGGTTGGGTCACCGGTCCAGTTTAGTGGCGGTCCATGCTAGGGCGAACCCAGCACCATCCACCGGTCGGAACGGGCACGCAGGCCAAGCGTGACGGCACGGGCAGCCATGTACGCGAGCGCGAAGGCGGCCCACAGCCAGGCCAAGCCGGCCGCGCCCGCCGCATGTGACAAGCCCACGGCAATCAGAAGCGGCACATACACGGCCAGGTTCACCACACCGGCCAGCGCCAGGTATTTGGCATCCCCGGCACCGATTAGCACCCCGTCAAGCACAAAGACATATCCCGCGATGGGCTGGCCGGCGGCGAGGACCCACAAAGCAACCGCCAGCACCGACTGAACCTCCGGATCGGACGTAAAAAGGGCTCCGGCCCGAGGGGCGGCAACCGCCAAAAGCGCCCCGGTGACTACGCCGAAACCGAGTCCCCAACGGGTCATGGTCCGGGTCAGCAGCCGTGCCCTGCCGGGGTTGGAGGCCCCCAGCTCCTTGCCGATCAGCGCCTGGGCAGCAATGGCGAGGGCGTCCAGCGCGAAGGCCAGGAAAGAGAAGATGGTCATGGCCAGCTGGTGGGCGGCGAGGTTGACGGCGCCCTGCGCGGTGACCACAAGAACGGTGGCCAGGATGGCAATGCGCAGGCTGAGGGTGCGCAGCATCAGCCACGAGCCAACCCGCGTCATGCTCCTGATGCCGCTCCAGCTGGGCAGCAGGCTTACACCGTGGATTACGGCATTCCGCTTCACCATCACCAGGTAGACGGCGGCCATGGCCCATTGGGCCACGCTGGTGCCGGCGGCCGAACCGGTGACGGACCAGCCCAGTCCGTAGACCAGCCACAAGTTCAGGACAATGTTCAGGGCAAAACCCGCCGTGGCCACCACCAGGGGCGTCCGGGTGTCCTGCAGGCCGCGGAGAAGTCCGGTGCCGGCGAAGATGAGCAGCATGGCCACCAGGCCGGGCATGGACCATCGGAGGTAGTCGACGGCGAACGCGCGCACCTCGCCTTCCGCTCCGAGCAAGCCGATCAACGGGCCGGCCGCCAGGAATCCGGCCACGGCCAGAAGCGTGCCCAGCAGCAGCGCCAGCCACACGCCGTCGCGCCCGGCGGCCAGGGCCTTGCCCGGTTGCCCGTCACCCATCGCACGGGCCACTGCGGGGGTGGTGGAATAGGCCAGGAAAACCATCAGGCCGACGGCGGTGTGCAGCACTGCGGTTGCCAGCCCGACGCCGGCCAACTGCGCTACGCCGAGGTGGCCCACAATCGCCGAATCCGCGAGCAGGAAGAGCGGTTCGGCCACGAGGGCGCCAAAGGCGGGAACTGCCAGCCGAAGGATCTCGCGGGCATGTCCTTTCGGCGGGGCGGCTGGCGCCGGGGCAGGTAAGTGGGGCACCTTGCCAGCCTAATCGGGCGTCCGGCTGCCTCCATGCCGGCATGACAAAGCCCACATTATGACGCTATTAGTTGACACTTCAACCATCATCCGGGAAGACTTAATGCCCATGAACCAGTCACGACTTACCACCACCGCCATCACCGCCCTCCGCATCATCCTGGGCTTCCTCTTCGCAGCGCACGGTTGGCAGAAGTTCAACGAGTGGACCATCGCCGGCACACAGGCATCCTTCGCCAAGATGGGCGTTCCTGCAGCGGAAGCAGTCGCACCGGCGATTGCCGTGCTGGAACTGGCCGGCGGCATCGCCCTGATCCTCGGCATCCTCACCCGGGTGGTCGCAGCACTTCTGGTCCTGGACATGCTCGGCGCCCTGTTTATGGTGCACGCATCCGCCGGCGTTTTCGCCGCCAACGGCGGCTACGAACTGGTCCTGCTCCTCGCTGCAGCCGCGTTCGCCCTGGCACTGACCGGCGCTGGCCGCCTTTCCGTGGACCGCGCCCTCTTCGGCCGCAGCAACTCGAAGCTGGCCGCCCTGGCCTAACCCCTGCACTCCTCCAGCGGCAGCCGGCTACGGCCGGAACCGCTCGACGGCGGATGGGCACCTCGGTGCCCGTCTGCCGTCGGCCTTTAACTACCCGCTGTTCACGTCCTACCCCTCCCTGCCGGATTCGCCGGAAGACTGCGGACTCGCCGTTCGGGAACGGCGAACCGGGGGCTTCCGGCGATCCCGGCGCCAGGACCTTCAGTTGTCCGCCGTCCGGAGCTTCCACGGCGGAACACTCCGGAACAATTCCCATCACAACAGCCCGTGGGAAAGTTGGGAAAACGCTTGCCAAGATCCTTCGCAGGCTGATAAACCAGTGAGTGCTGCAGCGAGAGCTGCATCACCATCCCAGGTCTCAGCTACTCCCGAATCATCACTCGGAACCCTCAAACCGCCATGCTCCGCCGTTGGTGCGTCGCGTGTTTGAATCGTTCCAACGTTCCTGGGTTACCGCTTTGCCACCGCTCATCGAAGGAGATGTCCGTGAACAAATCCCCGCAATCAACCCCACAGCCCCAGCAACCACCACCACTCCGGCAGCGCAGGATCCCTGCTGGCGCCAAAGCCGTGACAGCCGCCGTGGCCTCAGCTGCCATCGCCTTCACCGGGCTCCCGGCGGTCCAGGCCGACACCGCGCTGCCGCCGGTGGGAAGCGGGTTCAAGTTCGATTTCGGCCCCGGCGCCACGGCGGACGGCTACACGGCTGTAGCCGCTGGCACGCAGTACTCGGCGGCCACGAAATATGGCTTTACCGACACGTCGGGCACCTCCGGCGTGGACCGCGCCACGGGCGATCCGCTCCGTTCTGACTTTGTCCAAGCCCAGGGAAGCACCTTCCTGGTGGACCTGCCCAACGGCGACTACACCGTCAAACTCATTGCCGGCGATGCCGCGGAGGCCACGAACATCGCCATTACTGCCGAAACCATGGCGAAGGTGCAGGCCACGGACAAGGCCGCCGGCCAGTACCTGGAAATGGAATTCCCCATTTCGCTGGTGGACGGCCAGCTCAACCTCGATTTCAGCGGCACGGCGGCCAAGATCAATTCGCTGGTCATCTCCGCCCGCGCTCCCCGCACCGCCACCACGGACCCCGGCGTCTATCTCGCCGGTGACTCAACGGTGCAGACCTACGACCCCGGCTTCGCCCCGCAGGCAGGGTGGGGCCAGATGATTGACCGCTACTTCGATGACAAGGTCTCCTTCAAGAACCACGCCATTGGCGGGCGCAGCTCCAAGAACTTCATCACCCAGGGCCGGCTGGACGAGATCCTGAGGGTCATTAACCCCGGCGACTACCTGATGGTCCAGTTCGGGCACAATGATGCCACGATCGGCGTCGACGACCGCTACGCCTCCCCCGCCGACTACAAGGAATACCTGCGCACGTACGTGAACGGTGCGCGCCAGCGCGGCGCAACCCCCGTCCTGGTCACCCCGGTGGGACGCCGGGACTACGACGAAGCCACTGGCAAGTTCAACGTCAGCTTCCCCGAGTACGTGGCGAAGATGCAGGAACTCGCCACCGAGGAGAACGTGGCCCTGGTGGACCTCTCCGCCTCGAGCCGCGCCTACTACGACGCCATCGGCCCGGAGGACACCAAGTCCGTCTTCCTGCACGTCGATGCCGGCGTCTATCCCAACCGGCCCACCGGCACGGTGGACAACACCCACTTCCAGGAATACGGTGCCATCCAGATCGCCCGGCTCGTGGCCGGCGGAGTGAAGCAGCTCAGTGTTCCGCTGGCCGCACGCGTCAAGGAGGTCACACCGCCGTCGTCCGTTCCTGCCAAGCCGCAGGGCCTGGTGGCCGGCAGCGTTTCCAACGCCGGGGCGCTGCTGAAGTGGCAGGCCGTTGAAGGCGCGGACATTTACAAGGTCTACCGGAAGCTGGCCTCCGAACCGGACAGTGCATTCAAGCTGACCACCACCGCCACGGTGCCCACCGCCAACCTTGCAGGGCTGGCGGAAGGCACGGCCTACAACGTCCGGGTAGCAGCCATGAACGGCAAGGGACTCTCCGAGCCGAGCGACACCCTGAGCGTCAGCACGAAGCAGGCGAAATACAAGTTCGACTTTGGGCCGGTGGGAGCACCGCTGGAACCCGGCTACACCGAAGTCAACCGCACCATGGCCTACACCCCCGAGCGGGGCTTCGGCTTCAAGGACATCTCCGGGCTGAGCGACCGGGACCGCGGCGCCGTGACCAGCAACCTCCTGCGCGACTTCGTCCTCAGCAGCACCAGCTTCGAGTTCCAGCTCGACGTCCCCAACGGCACCTACGCCCTAAAGACCTACCACAGCGACTGGATCGGCTCCACCCGGACCGACGTCGCCGCGGAAGGCACTCCCTACGGCCAGGTGTCCTCGAGCAGGGCGTCATCGGCAACCAAGATCATCAACCAGGTCCTGGTCTCCGACGGACAGCTCAACCTGACCATCAGCGGCTCCGGACAGCGGCTCAACGGCGTGGAAGTCACCCCGCTGCTGGTGGGACCCACCAACCTGCACACCTCTGCCGTCAATGCCGCTTCCGAGCCGCCCACCGTTGACCTCGCCTGGGACGCAGTGGCGGACGCCGCCAGCTACAAGGTGTTCCGCCAGGCCTCGTTCGAAGCCGAACCCCGGCTGATTGCGGAGAATGTCACAGCCGCGGCTTTCCAGGACACCACCGCCTTCGCCGGCCTGAAGTACAAGTACTTCGTCACCGCGCTGGACAGCACAGGACTCGAATCGGTCCCCTCCAACACGGTGGAAACCGCCCTGGTGGATCCCAATACCCCTGTCCCGGCGGCCACTGGGAAGGTGGACGTCGAGGCAGTGGAGAAGACAAGCGTCACGCTTAAGTGGCAGAAGGTGGCTGGGGCAGCCGTCTACCAGGTTTACCGGTCCACCTCCCCCGACGGTCCTTTTGACTACGTGGGCCGGGCCACCGAGGTGAACTACACGGACTTCACTGTGCTGACCACCATCAAGTACTACTACCGTGTCACCACGCTGAACAAGGGCGGCGAATCCGCGCCCTCTCCGGTGGTGGGAACTGAGAAGGTCACGGTGGTGAACCGGCAGATGGAGAAGCTGGACCGCGCCCCCGTGGCATTGCTGACCAGCGAAGGCGTCCGTGTGGGCTGGCGGATGCTCGGCCTTGATCCGGAGCAGATCGGCTTCCATGTGATCCGCGACGGCGTGCAGCTCACCGATGAGCCGATCCGCAGCAGCACCACCTTCCTTGATCCGGACGGAACCGCATCCTCCAAGTACGTCGTCAAGGCAGTGGGCAACGGCGGAGACCAGCTCACCGCGGAGTTCACGCCGCTGGCCCAGGACTACCTTGCCATCAAGCTGGACAAGCCTGCCGACGATTACACCAAGGACGGCCAGCCGTACAGCTACTCCGCTGGCGACTCGAGCGTGGCTGACCTGGACGGCGACGGCACGTACGAAGTCCTGCAGATGTGGTCCCCGTCCAACTCCAAGGACAACTCGCAGGCAGGCTACACCGGCACTGTCTACGTGGATGCCTACAGGATGGACGGCACCAGGCTCTGGCGCATCAACATGGGCCCGAACATCCGTGCCGGCGCCCACTACACCCAGCTGCTCGCCTACGACTTCGACGGCGACGGCAAGGCTGAAGTTGCGATGAAGACGGCGGACGGTACGCGTGACGCGGCCGGCACCGTGATCGGCAACCCGAGCGCCGATTACCGCAACAGCAGCGGGTACGTGCTCACGGGCGACGAGTTCCTGACCGTGTTCCACGGTGCCACCGGCACGGTGATGGACACGGTGAAGTACGACCCGCCGCGCGGAGACGTGGGCGCCTGGGGTGACACCTACGGAAACCGGGTGGACCGCTTCCTTGGCGCCGTGGCCTACCTGGACGGCGAACACCCTTCCATGATGTTCAGCCGCGGCTACTACACACGGGCGGTTCTGGCCACCTACGACCTGGTGGGCGGCAAGATCATCAAACGCTGGGTCTTCGATTCGGATATTGCCGGCGCCCAGTACCGGGGCCAGGGCAACCACAACCTGTCCGTGGTGGATGTGGACGCTGACGGCAAGGACGAGTTTGTCTTCGGTTCCATGACCATCGACGACAACGGCAAGCCGCTGTACACCACCGGCCTGGGCCACGGTGATGCTATCCACACCAGTGACCTTGACCCGTCCCGTCCCGGGCTCGAGACGTTCGCCGCCCACGAGGAAATGGGTTCCAGCGGCAACAGGGGTGCCACCTTCCGCGATGCACGTACCGGCGAAGTGCTGTGGAGCATCCCGGCCACCAAGGACACCGGACGTGCTGCGGCGGGAGACATCGACCCCCGTTTCCCGGGTGCGGAGGGATGGGCCATCGGCGGTGACGCTGCCTGGAACTCCCCGGTGGGTGAACTGCGGTCCGCCAAGGGCCAGCTGATCGCGAACAAGATCCCGGCAGCCAACTTCCTTGCCTGGTGGGACGGCGACCTGCTGCGTGAGATCGTGGACCACGACTGGAATGCATCGGCCAACACGGGAACACCGAGCATCGCCAAGTGGAACTGGGAGACCCAGTCCAGCGACCGGCTGCTGACCGCCACCGGCGCGAAATCCAACAACAGCACCAAGGGCACGCCCGCCATCCAGGCAGACCTCCTGGGTGACTGGCGCGAGGAGATCGCCTGGCCTTCGGCCGACAGCACGGAGCTGCGGATCTACACCACCACCGCAGGCACCGACGTCCGGCTCCGCACGCTGATGCATGATCCGGCGTACCGCCTCTCGGTGGCCCGCGAGAACATCTCCTACAACCAGCCGCCGCATCCCAGCTTCTATATTGGGGAGGGCATGGAACGCCCGGCCCAGCCGGACATCGTGTACACCCGCGCCGGCTAGCCTTCTGATCCACCGCTGCCCCGTCCGCCTTCCGGCGGGCGGGGCAGCTTCAATTAACTGGATCCTCCCCTCAGCCGGTTGCCCCGCCTGGCTTTGTTGCAGGCCCGACCGGCCGGTAACCGGAAGCGTCAGTATGATCGCAGCATGACTGAGACCGGCACCCCCAATTCCGTAACCCTCCGCTTCCTGGCCGCCCCCATGGACGTGGGCCACAGCGGATCGGTGGACGCCGGAACGGTGCTGGAGTGGGTGGACAAGGCCGCTTATGCCGCGGCAGTGGGCTGGGCCAAGTCCTACTGCGTCACGGCCTATGTGGGGAACATCCACTTCGCGGATCCGGTGAACAGCGGGGACATGGTGGAAGTTGAAGCCACCATTGTCTACACCGGGCGCTCGTCAATGCATATCCGCACCGTTGTGTCCTCCGGTGATCCCAAAGGCGGCCCTGCCACCATGCGCAGCCAATGCATGGTGATCTTTGTTGCTGTCGGGGAGGATGGAAAACCCATCCCGGTCAAGCAGTTTGAGCCCGTCACGGTTGAAGAGATCGAGCAGCGGGACCATGCGCTGGCCCGCGTCAAGATCCGCGAGCAGATCGTGGAAGCCATGAACCGGCAGGAATATACCGATGCGGGCACGGCCGAGCGGGTGACCCTCCGGTTCATGGCCGCTCCCACGGACGTGAACTGGGGCGGGAAGGTGCACGGAGGCATCGTGATGAAGTGGATCGACGAAGCCGCCTACGTCTGCGCCTCCCGCTACTGCGGAATGGACACGGTGGCCGTGTTCTCCGGCGGCGTCCGCTTCTACCGCCCACTGCTGATCGGCCACGTCGTGGAAGTTGAGGCCCGGCTCGTGTACACGGGAACCAAGGGCATGCATATCGCAGTCCACGTCCGGTCCGGGGACCCCAAGAGCCGGGACATGAACCTCACCACCTATTGCCTGACGGTGATGGTGGCGCGCGACGCCGAGGGCACCTCGGTGCCTGTCCCCGCCTGGGTGCCGGTCACCGATGAGGACAAGCGGCTCCACGCACATGCCCGCGAGCTGCTGGAAATCAGGGGCCAGGCGCCCGGGAACCGGCTGCCCAACCACCTGCTCGCGCAGGGCTGACCCAGCAAAGCGCTGAGTCTGGACCCACGCCGGGCGAGGGCTTTAGAAGCCGCCGCCACCGCTGCCACCCGCGTCGCCCGCCATATTGGCGAAGCGGGAATAGTGGCCCTGGAAGGCCACCACGATGTCCTTGGTGGGACCGTTACGGTGCTTGGCCACCAGGATGTCCGCTTCTCCGGCGCGGGGGGATTCTTTGTCGTAGACGTCCTCGCGGTGCAGCAGGATCACCATGTCCGCGTCCTGCTCAATGGAGCCGGATTCACGGAGATCGGACACCATGGGCCGCTTGTCCGAGCGCTGTTCCGAACCACGGTTCAGCTGGGACAGGGCAATGACGGGGACCTGGAGTTCCTTGGCCAGCAGTTTCAGTGCACGGGAGAATTCGGAAACTTCCTGCTGCCGCGACTCTACCTTCTTGCCGGAGCTCATCAGCTGAAGGTAGTCGAGGATTACCAGCTTGAGATCATGCTGCTGCTTCAGCCGGCGGCACTTGGCCCGGATTTCCATCAGGGACATATTGGGACTGTCATCGATGAACAGCGGGGCATCGTTCATCCGGCCCATGGTGGTGGCGATCTTGGACCACTGCTCATCCTTGATGGTTCCCTTGCGGAGGTCCTGCAGCCCAATGGTGGCCTCGGCGGAGAGCAGGCGCATGGCAATCTCGTTCCGGCCCATTTCGAGCGAGAACATCACGGTGGCCAGGTTGTTCTTGATAGCTGCGGAGCGGGCGAAATCCAGGGCGAAGGTTGACTTACCTACGGCGGGGCGCGCGGCAATAACGATCATCTGGCCGGGGTGGAGTCCGTGAGTGAGCTCATCGAGCTCGTAAAAGCCGGTGGGGACACCTGTCATGCCTTCACCACGGTGTCCGGATGCCTCGATTTCATCCACGGTGGACTCCATGACGTCCTTGAGCACCACATAATCCTCGGCGGTGCGCCGCTCGGCCACGGCGTAGACCTCGGCCTGGGCCTGGTTGACCAGATCCTCCACTTCGCCGTCCGAGCCGTAGCCCAGCTGGACAATCTTGGTGCCGGCATTCACGAGCCGCCGGAGGACAGCGCGTTCGGCAACGATCTCGGCGTAATAGCCGGCGTTTGCTGCGGTGGGAACGGTCTGGATCAGCTCGTGGAGGTAGGCGGGACCGCCGATCCGGTTGATCTCGGCACGCTTGGTGAGCTCGTCGGAGACGGTGACGGCATCCGCGGGCTCACCGCGGCCATACAGGTCAATGATGGCCTCGTAGATGGTTTCGTGCGCGGGGCGGTAGAAGTCCTGGCCGCGGAGGATTTCAACGACGTCGGCGATGGCGTCCTTGGACAGCATCATGCCGCCCAGAACCGACTGCTCGGCGGGAATATCCTGCGGAGGCTTCCGGCTCGCGTCCGATCCTCGGGTGGCCTCGACCGGGTCCAGATGCGCTATAGACAAAGCTGCCGTCCTCCATTGTGTACCGGGAACCTGGGTGCCCGGTGACTAACCATCCTGCTAAGGCGTTGCGTGGCAAAGCCGCGCTCCGCCACCTGTCCAGGTCTACCGGCGGGGTCTGACAATCCTGCCCACCAGCCTCCGCATCGGCTGCCGACTCAGAGTTATCCCCACTATCCACAGGTTTTCCACAACGGATGCTTCCTGCAGGATGAGCGGTTTTCTCCAGCCCCGCCGAATGCTCTCTGTGAGCCGGCCCGGGCGCCGAAGAACAGGTACCCCGCTACGCTAGCCCCCAAGGGTCCAGCCACAAAGCCAGCAGGCGTCGAGGGGTGTGGATAACCTGTGCAGTACGGGGCATAGCTTGTGCACAGCCTGTGGGGAAACCTGTGGATACAAAAAAAGTTTACCTCCATGCAAGGCGCTGACCAGCGAAAACGCCGGTCCGGACGTGTGGAGTAAATATTTCTTCTGTGGAATTTCATCCACAGCGCGTGTCGCCCGAAGCTGCCAGAGAAACGCCCGCCATCGGTCCAAGCGGGGGCTGCGGCAGCTTTGTGGCCGCCCTCATATTCCACCCGGGACGTTAGCCCCGCTTCAAGCCGGCCTCCATGCGGCGAGGTGAATATTGCTGTGGATAAACCGGATCTGGCATAAGCTCTATGCATGGGCGAACTACTGCTGGTCCTGTTGCCTGCGATCGTTTTGGTGGCGCTCATCTGGGGCCTTTTTACGGCCCTGAGGCCGCGCGACTCGGGAATGTCTGACGCCGAAAAATACCAGCGCCACCTGGCGGAGCGTTCTGCCCAGCATTACGCGGCGCAAGTCCAGGCTGCCACCGCTGCCCGGGCCCAGCTCGAGCGGAACACCATGCCCAGCCAGAACTCCCAGGCATCATCGGACCTGGCCGCTGCCAGGAAGCACATAGAACGGCGTTAGACATGGAATCCCTTGTGGCCCCGGTCCTTATCCTCCTTGCAGTGGTAGCCGGAGTAATACTGGCCATCCGGACCATTGGCAGGCGGAAGGCCGCCCGCGGGGCTGAACCGGCAGCACCTGCCCCCACTCCCGCGGAGTTGGCGCGGACAGCCGCCGCCAGACTCTCGGAAGAAGAACATCGCAGGCTTTATGCCCTGATCGCCCAGGGGCAGGCGATGGCTGCGATCAAGCTGTACTACGAGGCCACCGGAGAGGGCCTTCGGGCGTCCCGTGATGCGGTGGGTGCGTTGGCGGCCCACCCCCAGCCCTACCGGGGTCCTGAGGCGCCTCCTGCCGCCGTTGAAGATGACGACGACGAGCCGCAGCGCTTCCCCTACCGCTACCGGGCCATCGCCAGCAAGGGCGACGTGACCCGGGAAGTCAGCAGCAACATGCTCAACGACGAAATCTACGGCCGGATCCGCACACTGGCCCGCAATGGGGACACAGAGGCTGCGGTCACAGCGCTCACCCGGCATTCTGATATTTCCATGAAGCAGGCCCGGGAGTTCATCGAACTGCTGGACGACTGATTTCCCGTTGCGTTTGTCCGGTTGGACGGTTTACCCGGCACCGCGGAGCGCTTTGAGGCCAGCACGCAGAAGGTGGCCGGGACGGCATCCTTACGGATACAGTCCCGGCCACCTCAGTCGCTTCTGCCGGACCTAACCGAAGGTCAGCACCAGCGTTGGTGCTTTGCCGGCCTCCTTGGAGCTGAGGTCCACGCCATCGCTGCTGGTGGAGTCCAGGCCAAGAGATAGCGGTTGGCCGAGCTCACCGGCCACGGCGCTGGCGGTCAGCGGAACGGTGTAGCTCGTGTTGGTGGCTGTCGGGCCGAGAGTTCCGATACTGGCGCCCAAAGCAGGCCGGTTGGTGCTGCCGTAGGTCAGCCCGGTCTCGGTCCAGCTGTCATCCGCGACCACCTTAATGTTCTGCTTGCCCGTGGACCCGCTCCCCGCACTCCACAGCTGCAACGTAGCACTCTGCAGCGTCGTGCCCGCGGGAGCAGCAGGCAGGTTGAACTTCAAGTACGCGTTCTCGATGGGGCTGTTGTCCACACCCAACATCTGACTTGTGCCAAAGTTCGTCGTCGTCAACCCCGTTCCGTTGGACACATAGGTGTCAGCGCTGGCCGGGACTGTGACGGTTTGCGACGTGCCGCCAGTCGGGGGAGGCGTGGTAGTGCCAGTCGGGGGAGGCGTGGTGCCGCCAGCACCGCCCGTGGAGTCGTAATAGTGCCAGTACCGGCTCGTGGCGTTCACATCGGCGAGCACCAGCAGGCCGCTGTTGGCCGTGCGCGACGTATTACTGTTGAGATTCTGCTTGGTCGAGGTCACGTTGTGGACGTACTGGTCGGCGTCCACGATACGGGCCGTCTTCGTTGTAGTGAAGTTGATGTTGTTCAGCGGCGTTGACTTCTCGTAGATGGCACCCCCGGAACTGGTGCAGACACCAGCATTCGTGGTGCTACCCGGTTTCGGGTAGGTGGCGAAGGTACGGATCTGCTGGGCGGCCTCGTCGATCAGGACGATCACCCGGTTCGGGCACTCCGCCACAGTCGCGATCGTGTGGGCCGACCACGACGCGGCCGCCGTATCCAGGGCCAACAGTTGGATCAGCGGCAGGGATGCTGAAGTGTTCGACGTTTTGACAGCGGCGAAAACCTTTCCACTCGTCGTTGTGTCCAGCCACTTCAAGTTCATGTGGTCATCAGCGCTGCGCTGCCCCTTCACGGCCGCCACAGGAGTGGTCCAGGCGTTGTTCACGGCTCCGTCAACGTGGTAGCTCCAATACATGCCGTCGGTAGCATCACCCACCTGCCGGCTCCACATCACGCCCATCTTCCCGTCGAACGCAATCACAGCCGACGTGTCGTCCACAGACACGTTGCTCAAGGACGCCGGATGCGCAAACGGTGTCCCCCACGTCTTGCCATCCGTGGCAGTGGCGTTCATGAAGATACGGTTTCCCTGCTGCCACGTGGCCCATACCCGACCGGTCGAGTCCTTATCGATGGTCAGTACCTCAACCTTTTGGTTGTTAATTGTTTCAGAACCCAGCAGCGTGTATTTCTTTGCAACCGGGTCATAGCTGTAGCGCCGCATCGTTGTCGGGAAATTCGGCTCAGACGGCAATCCGTCATTGACGAACCGGTAGCTGGCCACATACAGCGTGTTCCCGTCCCACAGGACGTCCTGATGGCTGCTGGCCCGCGTCTCCGTCACCACGCCGGTATCGGCCCACGAGCTCGTGGTGCCATTGAACTTGAAGACATGGAAATCCGAACTGGCAGTGTCCCACAGACTCCCCCACCAGATCCCGTCATTGAACCACAAGGCGCTGATCGCCCGTTTTGTGCCCGTCGGTGTCCCTGTCCCTGAATGCGACGGACCCTCTACTCCAACATCACCGGTAGCCGCCGTCGCAACCGGCGCCACCAGGGCAGCCAGGGCAACCAGCAGCGCAGTCAGCAGTGCATGGAGCCGAAGATTCGGCCACCTGCGTGGATGAGGACCGGTTGGGTGATCAACTCCCCGCCTTACAAAAAGCCAGGAACTCCTGGGGCCTGTATCACGCTCGCCATTGTGTAAAAACGGATAATTTAACAACTTTACTCCCCGGAGTTGAATGTCAGAGCCACTCCCCAGTTCGTTTAGTGTCAGCGGGCAGGGCATTCAAAAACAACCCCCGGGTCCCCCCTATTTGTGATGCCCCTAAACCCCCATTTATTGCTGCCCCGGGGCAGATCGCGGCGGAAACAACCCTCCGTCGACACATCAAAACAGCGGTTTCTCCGGGCCCTGCGGCTACCCTCAGCCGTTCCCGGAGATGCCGGCCAGCAGCTGCTCGAAGGGCAGGGACTCCATCGGAGCGGGCTTACGGCCGGGCTGGGGTCCCTCCAGCAGCCGGGTGAACTCCCCGGCAGCGCGGTCGATCCGGCCGGCAAGGGAGAAACCGCCATCTTCGGCGCTTCCCCAGTCTTGCGGGCCGGCGAAGACCCCCGTAACGGCCGTCCGGGTACGCAGGTAGTTGAACAGCGGGCGCATGGCGAAGTCGAGGACCATCTGGTGGCGGTCCGAGCCGCCGGTGGCCCCAAGAAGGACCGCTTTTCCGTCAAGGGACTTGGGGTCCAGGACGTCAATGAAGGACTTGAACAGGCCACTGTAGGACGCACTGAACACGGGGCTTACGGCGATAATGCCGTCGGATGCTTCAACGCCGGCAATCACCTCTTCCAGCCGGGGACCGGCGTACCCGGTCACGAAGTTGTTGGCGATGTCCACGGCGAGGTCCCGGAGTTCGACGATGTCCACCGTCACGTCGTATCCTGCCGCGCGGAGCTGCCGCTCAGCTGACGCTGCAAGCTGGTCAGCCAACAGACGGCTCGACGACGGTACGCCAAGTCCGGCGGAGAGGACTGTGAGGCGGCGGGTTTCCATGGCGTTTCTCCTGTTGCTCGTTCATTCCATCGTACATGCATATGCATCTATATCCTGAACGGGGCGGCGCGCCGGAGTATTCCCGGCCGGCTTTACTGAATGAATGCAGGCGCTTTTACAGCTGTGCTGTGCCGCGGATTCACTTCCGGTCACCGGGTCCTCCGTCATGGCACCGCCGGGGACAAAGGTGGGGACCTCGTAGCCAGCGTCCGGATCTGGTGCGTGCGGGCCGATGACGCTAATCAGGGCGGAACGCCACAGCCCCTGACTCAACGTCGTCCGGGCAAACGAAAGACCCCCGCCGCCGGAATCCGGCAACGGGGGTCTTTCGTGCAGTCAGAAACTACTTGCTTGCCACTACGTCGAGTTCGATCACAGCAGCAACGTCGTCGTGCAGACGGACGTTGGCCTGGTAGGAACCAACCGACTTGATGTGTGCCGGCAGTTCAACCTTGCGCTTGTCGATGCGGCCAAGGCCAGCGGCCTCAACAGCGTCAGCAACGTCGCCCTGCTTGACGGTGCCGAACAGGCGTCCGGTCTCGCCAGCCTTGACAACGAGCTTGACCGGCTTGGCGGAGAGTGCAGCAGCCTGCTTCTGAGCGTCTTCCAGGGAAGCGTGCTCGCGGGCGGCACGGGCAGCCTTGATGGACTCAACCTGCTTCTCGCCACCCTTCGACCAGGACAGGGCGAAGTTGCGGGGGAGCAGGTAGTTACGTGCGTAACCGTCCTTGACCTCAACAACGTCGCCAGCAGCACCGAGACCGGTTACTTCGTGGGTCAGAATGAGCTTTGCCATGTTAGTTAATCCCTTCCTTAGCCGCGGCCAGCGCCGGAGTAAGGCAGCAGGGCAACTTCGCGGGCGTTCTTGATTGCCTGTGCGATCTTGCGCTGTTCCTGCACCGTGACGCCAGTGACGCGACGGGCGCGGATCTTGCCGCGGTCGGAGATGAACTTGCGCAGCAATGCTACGTCCTTGTAGTCGATGACAGTGATGTCAGCGGCCTTCAAGGGGTTGGACTTTGGTTTGGGCTTACGGAGTTCAGCCTTAGCCATCGTGGAGCTCCTATTCTAGGGAGCCCGTGGATATTGATCCACGGGATGGTGGTGGTCCGGCGGCGGCTTCCGCCCTGCGCCTTACGGCGCTTTGGGCAGTCCTGGCGTCGGACCTTTATTGGTTGTTAGAAGGGAGGTTCGGAATCAGGGCCGTTGCCCCAGCCGCCCGCGTTGGAGACACCGGGCGTAGCCCAAGGATCGTCCTGTGCAGCCTGCTGGTTGCCGCCACCCCAGCCTCCGCCGGCGTTGCCACCCTGGTTTCCACCAGAGTTGCCGCCGCCGAAGCCACCGCCGCTGTTGCCGCCGCCGAAGCCACCTTGTCCACCCTGTCCGCCGGAGCGCTGGGTGCGGTTGACCTTGGCATTGGCGTAGCGCAGGCTCGGGCCGATTTCGTCGACCTCAAGCTCGATAACGGTGCGCTTCTCGCCTTCTTTGGTTTCGTAGGAACGGCTCTTCAGGCGCCCGGTAACGATCACGCGCATGCCCTTGGTGAGGGACTCGGCGACGTTCTCGGCCGCTTCACGCCATACAGCCGCGCGAAGGAACAGGGTTTCCCCGTCCTTCCACTCGTTGGACTGGCGATCAAAGGTGCGGGGGGTGGAAGCGATGGTGAAGTTCGCTACTGCTGAACCGGACGGTGTGAACCGCAATTCCGGGTCATTGGTGAGGTTACCGATGACCGTAATGGTGGTCTCGCCTGCCATCTACTGCCTCCTTGTTCGATCCTGGGTGAAGAGTTCGTTTCCTGCGGGGTAAAGAATGAAAACCGGTGCTGAATTACTCAGCAACGACCTTCTGCTCTTCGGGGCGGGTGATCTTGGTGCGCATGATGGTCTCGTTAAGAGACAGCTGGCGGTCAAGTTCCTTGGCGGTTTCCGGCTTGGCGGTGAAGTTCACCACGGCGTAGATACCTTCGGACTTCTTCTTGATGTCGTAAGCCAGCCGGCGACGGCCCCAGATGTCAACCTTTTCGATGGTTCCACCATCGTTGGTGATGACGTTCAGGAACTTCTGAAGCGACGGCTCAACGGTACGCTCTTCGACCTCGGGGTCGATGATTACCATCAATTCGTAAGGACGCATATGTGAACCCACCTCCTTTGGGCTAAGCGGTTACGGCATTTCCGTAACAGGAGGTTCATTTGCGGTGCCATGCGATGCCCCGCCGCCAGGAACGGAAGCAGGACGCAGCACAGACTTCAATATCTTAGTGCATTTGGACTGGATAGGCGATTCGTCTTGACTCCAAGGCTATGCCCGTGGTCGCGCCGGCGGCAGAACAGAACCGGCTATGTGGAAAACCGGCAACGGCTCGGCACGGCAGCTGCGCAGCGTTCAGGAAAAATCTTGATGGAATCCAGCGTCTGGGCCCGTATTGCCGCCCACAGCCGTGGGCTATATTGACTCCACGGCTGGGTAGGGGCTTGACGCTGTAGGCGGACGGCCTTGGTGGAACTGAAATGCAGGAAAGTGGTCTCCTTCTTCTACGGACGGGGACCCATGTCATTATTTGGCAGAAGCAAGGAACTCGACCGGATCCTGTCCGTGATCAGGGGCCCCAAGGAAGCAGCCCTCGCCGTCGTGGGTGCACGTGGGGCTGGAAAGTCAGCGCTTTTGGGCGAGATCCCGCGGCTCTCGGATTACCGCACGGTGTTCCTGAGGGCCAGCGCTTCGGAATCGGACTGGCCCCTGTCCGGGCTTACGGCCCTCCTGAACGGCTTGGACGATCCGGCGGTCAACCGGATCGCCGATGAACTTCTTCAGGACCATTCCGGATCCCTCAATGTGGCCGCCTTTTCAACCGTGCTGCTCGACGCGCTGCATCAGCGCTCATCGTCCCGCACCATTGTGGTGATCGACGACGCCGACCAGTTGGACCCGGACAGCCAGGCCATTATCGGCTTCCTTTCCCGGCGCCTCGCGGGGACGGACCTCGTCGTCTTCGCCAGCCTCCGTGAAGGCACGGCGGACAGCCCGCTCTCAAGCCTGCCCGTGCTGCAACTGGCAGCACTGGGCTACAGCGAGACCGTCCGCATGCTGGAGTCCATACCGGCACGCCATACCGCGACGGCGGCAGTCCATGCAGTTGCCGCAGCCTCGCAGGGGAACCCGCTGGCCGCCGTCGAACTCTACACCGCCCTGGTCGAACGCCAGGCGGAGGGAAAGTACGCCCTCCCGGTTCCGTTGCCCTCCGGGGGCAGCTTCGAAGCCGAATTTGCCGCCACCCTGGACGGGCTCACGCCCGCTGCACGCGGGGCCCTTGACCTCTTGTCGCTCTCCTTCCGGAGTGACATAGCTACCCTCGAAAAGGTTCACACCGATATCTGGACGGCTGCGGACGAACTCCTGGCCTGCGGCTTGGTGAGCCGGACTGGGCCGTACCTGCGCATCCGCAACCAGTTGCTGCGCGGCCATGTCTTCGCAGCGATGACACCAGCCGCCAGAACCGCAGGCCACCGCGCACTGGGCGACGCGGCTGACCCTGCGGATCCTTTTGCCCGGAGGTGGCATCGAAGCTTCACGGCGCTTGAACCTAAGACCCCCTTTGGCCTCCTCCGGTACGCCATGGACCTGATCCGGGACGGAGAGGTGTCTTTCGCGGTCGAATGCATTGAGCGTGCCCTCACGATCAGTCCAAGGGAAGCGGAGATGGCGGCAGGCCTGACTACCGTGGCCGAGCTCCTGTTCAACCGTGGCGAGTTCGTTTTCGCGCGGCGCTACCTCGGCTGGGCACGGCAGGTGGCGCGGGACCCTGCGCTGATACTCCGGCTGGCGGGTCTCTCCTTCGAAGTCGAGTTCCTCCAGGGCGGTGCGGCGCGGGCCAGCATGGTGCTGCGGCTGGTGAAGGAGTCCGGACAGCATGACCCGGCGTACGCAGCAAATCTGCTGGCAGTTGGGGCCTTGTACTTTGCCGAGCGCTGGGAGCTGAAGGATGCTCTCGCGCTCCTGCGCTGCGCGGAGGATTTCCGGCACCCGGCGTCATCCCAGGGCCTGACCAAGGCTGACCATGCACGGCTGCTCATTGACTCGATCACCGGTAAGGCGGAGAACCTCCGCCGCAAGAACGATTTTGGCGGACCTGCCAAGATGGCGGGTCTTCTGGTGCATGCCCGTGCCCTCAGCTACGCAGAGCATCATGGGCCCGCCCGGGAGGCTTTCGCCATGATGCGGAACGCAGCAGGACCCGGCAATATCAACTGGCGTGAAACCGCAGCTTTCCTGGCCGTGGATAACGAGATCCGGGCCGGAAATGTCCGGACTGCGGTAAAGCTCATTGAAGACCTTGAGCTCAACGAACCTGAGATGAAGTACCACCGCGGAATGCGGCACGTCTTCCGCGTATGGCGGGCGTATGCCCTCGGTGACCACGCATTGGCACGGGCCTGTGTGGCGGACGCGCAGCGCTTCTACGGCGCAGAAACCCATCGGTCCATCGCTGCCCGGCTTGCAGCTACCCAGGGCCACTTCGAACTCATGCGGGGCAACCTTGCTGAGTCGCTTGCCCAACTGACGCGCGCGGCAGAGCTCGGGATGGAGTTCGGAAACCCCACGCTGCTTCGATGCGAGGGGGACCTCGTGGAGGTCCTGGTGAGGCTGGGTCGGCATCGGGAAGCTACCCAGTCGCTCTTCCACCTGGAGAGCCGGTCCGTGGGGCTGAGGTCCCCCTGGCTCATGATGGCTGTTGCCCGGAGCCGGGCAATGCTGGCCGACGGCGACCAGTCACTCCAGCTTTTCAGCCAGGCACTGGAAGGCACAACTGCCCACGAATCCGTTCTGGAACGCGCCCGCACCCTCCTCTGCTATGCGGAGCGGCTCAATGCGTTCGGCCGGGTCCGTGATGCCCGCGACGCCATGCTGAGGGCGAAGGTGATGTTCGATGAGGTGGGCGCCGACGCATGGACACAGCACGTCGATGCCCTCCTGGTGGACGAACGGGTGGAACCTGCCGGTCCACAGGGCAACCCGGCAATGCTGATGCTCGCCGGCCACGAACGAGCCCTCGCGAAGATGGTGGCGCGGGGAATGCGCAATAAGGAGATTGCAGCCACGCTTTACGTGTCAGTACGGACGGTAGAGGTGCGGCTCACAGCCATCTACCGCAAGCTTGGGGTTGAGTCGCGCGCCCAGCTGACTGCCCTCGCCGCCGGCAAGGAAAACAAGGCTGCCGAGCCATACGTGCTGCCCGTACTTTAGGCGCCGAGTCCCTGCCTTGCAGGTACCCGCAGTATCCGCACAGTTCCCTCCAAGGACCCACAAAGCCGTTCTCCACCGCCTCACAACGGCTTCTTGTGAAGCTAGTTTTGCTTCACGGTCAGAGCACACAGGCGGACACGCCGGGAAGGAGACTGCATGGCCGAGACGGACAGCTCTTCCCATGGCCGAGGCGCAGCATGGGGGACTGGCAGATGAGCGAGTTGATCCTCATCGCCGCCAGCGGCCTCGCACGCGAGGTCCTGGCCATGGTCCGCGCCAGCGGACAGTACGACGTTGCGGGTTTGCTGGACGACGATGAGGAAATAAACGGGGTCAGCGTGGACGGCGCACCCGTCCTGGGCAGCATCGACGACGCCCCTTATTACACCCACGCTCTCCTGCTGGTGTGCCTCAATTCCGGCAGGGCACGTGAATCGATTGTGGAGAGGCTGACCGCAATGGGCATTCAGAACTCGCGTTACGCCACAGCTGTCGATCCCTCCGTGCAATACCCCGAGGGGTGCCGGATCGGGCGGGGAAGCATCCTGCTGCGGAACGTGACGTTGACTGCCTCAGTGACTTTAGGTTCGCACGTGGTGGCGATGCCGTCAGTCACGTTCACCCATGACGACGACGTAGCAGATTTTGCTTCATTCGCTGCAGGTGTCTCGCTTGGCGGCGGAGTCCGAATCGGCCGGGCAGCCTCCCTCGGCATGAACTCCTGCGTCCGGGAAAGGACATTGGTGGGCGACTATACGACAGTCGGCATGGGTGCAGCCGTTCTCAGTAATGTACCCAACGGCGAAACGTGGGTTGGTGTTCCGGCCCAGGAAATTGATCGGCCGGCCTTCACGTTCGGCGCCGGTAGGTGAAACTGCCGATTCCCTACACCGGTGTCCCGTAAAACAGTTCCGTGACGGCAGCCATCCGCCGCGGATCCTCCACACCGCACAGCTCCCGCGCGGAGTGCATCGAAAGCAGCGGAACCCCCACGTCCACGGTCCGGATCCCCAGGCGCGTGGCGGTCAGCGGACCAATCGTCGAGCCGCACGGGATCGCGTTGTTCGACACGAACTCCTGGTACGGCACATCCGACTCCGCACACAGGCGCGCCCACAAAGCCGCGCCGGCCGCGTCCGTGGCGTAGCGCTGGTTCGCATTGATTTTGAGCAGCGGGCCGCCGTTGAGCACCGGGTGGTTGACGGGGTCGTGCCGCTCGGCGTAGTTGGGATGGACCGCATGCCCGGCGTCGGCAGAAACGCAGAACGACGCCGCCAGCGCCTGCCGCCGCTGGCTTGCCGACGCACCAAGGCCGTCGGAGATGCGCACCAGCACATCCTCCAGGATGGGCCCGCAGGCCCCCGAACGGGAGTTGGAGCCAATCTCCTCGTGGTCAAAAGCAGCCAGCACGGCGATGGGTGCGCCGGCTTCGGCCCGGGAAGCGTGTGCCATCAGTGCCACCAGCCCCGCATGGGTGGCGGAGAGGTTGTCCAGCCGCCCTGACGCGAAGAACTCGCTGTTCCCCCCGAAAACCGCAGGCGCCTGCGTGTCCGCAATAACGACGTCGTACCCGCCAACCAGTGACGGATCCACGGAAGCGCCCGGCACATGCGAGGCCAGCACGGCAAGCAGGTCAGAATCGCCGGGATTCCCCAGGCCCCACACCGGATTCATGTGCCGCTGTTTGTCCAGAGCCAGGCCGTCATTGACGGCCCGGTCCAGGTGGATGGCCAGTTGCGGGAAGCGCAGCATGGGCCCGGTGGCGGTCAAGTGCTCGGTCCCGTCCAGCATCACCAGCCGGCCTGCGAGCTGCAGTTCGCGGTCCAGCCACGAATTCAGCAGCGGCCCGCCGTACACCTCCACACCCGCCTGCAACCAGCCATGCGCACCAATGGTGGGCTTGGGCTTCAGTTTAAAAGAGGGCGAATCCGTGTGCGCCCCCAGGATGTTGAACCCGGTAGTGGGCCCGGCCGCCTCCGGCGCAACCCACGCGATCAGCGCGCCATCACGGATCACAAAAAACGAACCTGCGCCGCCCTCCCAGGGCTCCAGCTCATCAAGCCGGACAAAGCTGGCCTCCAGCAGCCGCCGCCCCGCTTCGTGCACCGCGTGAAAGCTCGACGGCGACGCGCTGACATAGGCGCCAAGGTCCTGGATGTGCTCTGCGGCGGAGGATAGAGAAGGCATGGTCCCGAGTCTAGCGCCGGGATTCCTCCACGGGCGTCCGCTGTGCCGGGGCCGGCAGACCAATGGCCTTTGCACCCTGGCGGCGATAGCGCAGCACCCCAACGGCCACCACTACGGCTGCCAGCGCCAGGGAGAGCAACAGCGATTCGCGGGTCGACTCCACGATAACCATGCCGATCAGCAGCGCCACGATGCTGATGATGGCAGCCCACGTGAGGTACGGGAAAAGCCACATCTTCAGCTGCAGGTGTTTTGCGGCAGCGCCCATCCGGCGGCGCAGGATCAACTGCGAAGAGGAGATGACCAGCCACACGAACAGTGCGATGGCGCCGGAGGTGTTGACCAGGAACAGGAAAACCGTGTCCGGGGCGACGTAGTTCAGGCCAACTGTGACAAAACCAACCACTGTGGAGGCAAGCACGGCTGCGGCAGGGACCCCCCGCTTCGAGATGCGCGTCCAGGAGCGCGGAGCATCCCCTCGGGTGGAGAGCGAGAACAGCATCCGGCTGGCGGTGTAGAGCCCGGAGTTCAGGCAGGAAAGCACCGAGGTCAGGACGACGACGTCCATAATAGTTCCGGCGCCCGGGATGCCGAACAGTTCAATGACTGCAACGTAGGGGCTCTTGGCGACGGAGGCCGAGTTCCACGGCAGCAGGGTGACCACCACGGCGATGGAGCCGATGTAGAACACCAGGATGCGCCAGACGGTGGATTTGACGGCCTTCTTCACCGCATCCACAGGATTTTCGGATTCACCGGCAGCGATGGTGGCTATCTCTGCGCCGAAGAAGGAGAAGACCACCACGAGGATGCCGGCCAGGACGGCACCCGGCCCGTTGGGCATGAAACCGCCGTTATTGATCAGGTTATCCAGGCCAGGTGCGGGAACACCGGGTACGAGGCCCAGGATTGCGGCGGCACCGAACACCAGGAAGAGGACAATTGCTGCCACCTTGATGGACGCGAACCAGAATTCGAACTCACCGTACGACTTCACGGAACCAAGGTTGGTCAGCGTCAGCAGCACCATGAGAAGCAGCGCCCACACCCACTGGTCGATGCCGGGCACCCAGCGGTGCATAATGGCAGCCCCGGCGGTGGCTTCAATGCCGAGGACAATAACCCAAAACCAGGCGTAGAGCCATCCGATGCTGAACCCGGCCCAGCGGCCCAGCGCCTTGTCCGCATATGTCGAGAAAGAGCCGGTTTCAGGATTGGCAGCCGCCATCTCTCCCAGCATGCGCATGACAAGGATGACCACCAGCCCGGCTGCTGCGTAAGCGACGAGTATGCCCGGGCCGGCCTGCTGGATCGCGGCCCCCGAACCTACGAACAGGCCTGCGCCGATGACGCCGGCGATGGCGATCATTGACAGGTGCCTGGGTTTCAGGGACTTTGATAGTTGCTGCTCAGCATGCATGAAGGTGCCGTCCTGTAGGGAAATCGCCTGGGGCATGGGTCTTGATGTGGAATGCAGTGACCACTGGAAGAAATGTGATCCATCCCACCGCCGTTGTTTTACCCTAGGCCGCTTCCAGCTGTGGCGCCTTGTGCATCTCGCCAGAAACGATGATCGAGGACAGGTCGGGGCTCCAGGCGGGTACTCCGGTGGGCATCAGAAGTTTTCTAAGAGGCTAATTGGTCATGTGCCGGAAACCTCGGCTATCCCAGGGTTTATACGTCGCGTTTCTTCAGCACAATCATCGCCGGGACCAGGAACAGCAGCACGTAGCCCAGGAAGATCAGGCCGCCGTGCCAGGGATCAATGATGCCGTCCGTGTGGCCAATCGAGAGGAACCGTCCGCCGGCTTCGCTGGGAATGTACTGCGGGACGTACTTCCAGAACTCGCCGGGGATGAGGTTCATAAAGCCCGCGGCGATGGACAGGACGAAGAACATAGCCACCAGGACGGTAATGCCGCCGGCGGAGTTGCGGAGCAGCGTTCCCAGAGACAGGCCGATCAGGGCAACGCCGGCCACGTAGAGGCCACCGGTGAAGACGCTGTAGAGCACGCCCTCGGTGGACCAGTCGAGGTCAAAGCCCATGCCCTGGAACACCGGCATGGCGATCAGGAAGGTGGCCGCACCGGCAATGGTGGTGATGACATAGGAAATGACTGCGAGGATGATCGCCTTGGCCGCGAAAGCGGGGGTGCGCCGCGGGACGGCGTTCATGGTGGAACGGATCATTCCCGTGGCGTACTCGGAGGACATAAAGAGGACCGCGAGCGAGCCGAGGATCAGGATCCCGATCTGCAGCCCGGCGTTCGGCAGGTTGTACAGGTCGAAACCGGAGCCCGGGGGAAAGGACTTTTCCAGCATGTCGGGGGTCATCGTCTGGCCCTGGTCCCTGGCCCGGCTGATCATCTCGTCCAGGTAGGTATAACGGATCAGGACCGCCAGCGCCCCTACGCCGATGATGGCAACCAGCGTCAGCAGCAACAGGATGCGGGTGGACAGCAGGGACCACAGCTTGATCCATTCGGACCGGAGCACGCCGGCAAAAGTCACGCCGCGTGAACCTGCGGAGGAGCGGGTGGGGGCGGTACGGGTTTCAGTCATGCTGCTCATCGTCCTTACTTTCCTGCCACTGCCGGGGCCAGGGCAGGCCCGCCGGTGAGGTGTGAGTGGTATTCCACTTCGTCCTTGGTGAGGTCGAAGTACGCGTCTTCCAGTGATGAGAGCTGCGGGGTGAGCTCGTAGAGCAACACCTGGTTGTCGAGGGCGATCTGCCCGATCTGCCGGGAGTCCATCCCTGACACTTCCAGGGTTTCAGGCTCGCTCTGGTCCACGCTGACCCCATCGCCGGACAGGAGGGCGGAAAGTTGCAGTGCGGCGGCGGTGCGGACCAGGGTCTTGGCCTGCCGGGTTCCGGCGATGATCTCCTTCACCGGGGCATCGGCGATGATCCGGCCGCGGCCAATCACGATCAGGTGGTCCGCCGTCTGGGCCATCTCACTCATCAGGTGCGAGGACAGGAAGATGGTTTTGCCCTGGTTGGCGAGGTGCCGGACCAGGTTCCGGACCCACAGCACACCTTCCGGGTCCAGGCCATTGACCGGTTCGTCCAGGATAAGGGTCTGGGGGTCGCCCAGCAGCGCCGCGGCAATGCCCAGCCGCTGGCCCATGCCCAGGGAGAACCCGCCGGCCTTCTTGCGGGCCACAGCCTCAAGCCCGGTCATTTCGATAACTTCCCGGACCCTGGCTTTTGGAATGCTGTGGGTGGCGGCCATGGCGAGCAGGTGGTTGTACGCACTGCGGCTCGTGTGGACGGCTTTGGCATCCAGCAGCGCGCCAACCTCGTGCAGCGGCGCCTTGTGGTGTGCGTAAGGCAGTCCGTTGACGGTGACGGAGCCCGACGTCGGCCGGTCCAGTCCCATCACCATGCGCATGGCGGTGGACTTGCCGGCGCCGTTCGGCCCCAGGAAGCCTGTGACGAGCCCTGGTTGCACAGTAAAGCTGACCCCGGCCACAGCGGTTTTTCCGCCATAAACCTTGGTCAGGCCTTTAGCCTCAATCATGGATTGTTTCCTTTGGACGGCAGCATGCGCTGCGGGAAATGTTGCTCGGACGGTTGTCTACTTCCCACGCTACCGATCCGCCTGCCCGAATTCGCCGGTCTCAGGGATGATTCAGGGGTTAACCGGGGTAGTCCCCTGGATGACCGCCAGTTGCAACGCCCGAGGTCAGGGGCGCGGGGAGTAATACGCCAGTGCCCGGGGCCGTACGCTGTACTCCACACTGCGTACGCCTGCCACCGCCTCGCCGTCCACGGCCAGTGCCATGGGTGACCCGCCTGCTTCGATCCGGACGCGCGTCGCCTCTGTCAGATGGGTGATGCGTGAGGTGGCCACGGTGCCGGTCAGCACCGACCAGAGGAGGCGGAGCCGGGCAAAGGATTCGTCTGCCGTGATCATGCGGACATCCAGGATGCCGTCGTCCAGCAGAGGCCGGAACAACGGCGCGTGGTCGCGGGGGTAGTAGCGGCCGCGTCCCACGTAGGCGATCCACAACTTGTGGCGCCTGCCGTCCACCGTCAGGATGGTGGGGGTGCCGGCCGCGAAGGTGCGGAACATGGCCACCACTCCGGCGAGGGGTTTCCCCAATGCAGGCTGCAGGTGTTCCCGGCGCCGCACGAGGTTCGGATAGAGCCCAATGCTCGAGGTGTTGAGCATAACCACTTCTGCAGTTTCCGGCTTGCCGGCCAGCCCGCGTTCTACGGTGACAATGCCGACGTCGGCCAGGGCAGCTTCGCCTTTGGACGCTGCCGCAAGTGCCTCCTTCAGGCTGCCGGTTCCGGCGTCCCGGGCGAAGTGGTTGAGTGTTCCGCCGGGCAGCACCAGCAAGGGGAGGGAACGCTCGACGGCGGCCGTGGCCGCTGCTCCCACGGTTCCGTCGCCGCCCCACACCCCGAGGGCACGGGTGCCTGGTTGTTGCGCTGTCTGATCGATTGCCGCGAGAAGGTCCTCCTCCGGCTCCACGGTCTTTATGTACGCCTTTGGGAATACTTGCCGGAGGGCGTCTGCTGTCTCTTCCTTAAAGGACCCGCCGAGGGTGTTCACTACGATGCTCAGTCCGTCCCCCTCCGGCAACTCGGGTGCTGACGCCCATGTCCGGGTTGTTGGGGGAAAGGGCGGCCGGACCGGCCACCACCGTCTGGTGACCAGGGCCGCGCCGGCTCCGATGGCCGAACCGAAAAGCACATCGGAGGGCCAGTGGGCACCGGTGTGCACGCGGGAGTAGGCAACTCCGAGTGCCGCCGGGGCCAGCGCAAATCCGAGGGACGGCTTGACCAGGCCCACTCCCACCGCAAACGCTATTGCGGAGGCAGAATGCCCCGAGGGCATGGAGGAGCTCTTAGGTTGCGGATGCACGAACCGGAAAACCGGCAGGTGTTCCGGGAGCGGGCGGGCGCGGGGCAACAGCGTCTTGAACACGCCGTTGGTCACAGCGGAAGCCACTGCCTGCGCGATCAGTCCGTGAAGGGCGGCGCGGCGGGGCCTGCCCGGAATGGTGGCGATGACGGCTGCCGCACCCATCCAGAGTTTTCCGTGGTTCGCGGCAGCGGAAAGCCGCCGGAAGAAGTCGTCATGGTTTCCGCCGGGCAAACGGGAGACATGCCGGACCAGGTACCTGTCAGTGCTGGTGATCCATCGATGGCTCTGGCGCCATTTGCTCTGCATGCCCTCACCCTACCGCCGGAAGCAATGCGGCAGCGCAGCCGCCCCTTCGTCGGGCGTTGCGGCCTAGCTGGCCTTCAACGGCCTGGCCGCGCCCGCCAGCAGGAGTGCCACGAGGATGGGCGCAAGGATGGCCAGCAGTGCGTGATGGATTCCGGTGAGGTCACCCAGGTAGCCCAGCAGGGGAGGACCGGCCAGGAACGAGATGTATCCCAGGGTGGACACCACGGAAACTCGTGCTGCGGCGCGCTGGGGGTCGTCAGCGGCAGCGGACATGCCCATCGGAAATGCGAGGGCAGCCCCAACGCCCCAGAGCGCGGCTCCGCCTGCGGCCAGCCAGGCATTCCCGGCGAGCACGAAGAGGCAGAGCCCGGCGGCGGCTGCGGCCATGCTGGCGCGGAGGACGGAAACCCGGCCGTACTTGTCAATGACGCGGCCGCCCAGGAAGCGCATCGCCGTCATTGCCAGGACAAAGAGGGCAAACATCAGGGCGCCGGTGGATTCGGTGGTGCCCAGGCCGTCCACTGATGCCTTGGCGATCCAGTCGTTGCCTGCACCTTCCGTCAGGGTGGCGCCAAGCACAACGACGCCGATCAGTACAGTCCTGCTGTCCCGCCAGGCAGAGGGGCCTTTGGCAGCCTTCGCGCCCTCCGCGGGAGCCGGGATGGCGACGTGCGGGAGGAAGTAGCGGGGCGCGGCCATGGTCACCACCAGCACAATGCCCACAATGACCAGCAGGTGCAGCGGCAGGTCAACACCGAGGTTTGACAGTCCCGCGCCGATGAGTGCACCAAGAAAGGCGCCACCGCTGAACGCAGCGTGGAACTGGGGCATGATGGTGCGCCGCAGCTTGTGTTCCACGTCGGCACCTTCGATGTTCTGGGACACGTCCCACAGGCCAATGGCTATTCCGAAGAAGAACAGGGAAACGGCTGTGCCGGGGATGGATGCGGCGGCCAGCGAGAGCGCAATGCCCACCCCGGCGGCCGAGGCCAGCAACCCGCCCAGACGGACGGTGTTGGCCGTACCGAGCCGCCCCACCACCCATCCGGCAGTGGGCAGTGCGAGCAGTGAGCCGACGGCGGTGCACAGCAGCAGGGTGCCCATTTGTCCGGAGGTGATCTGCAGTGTTTGGGTGACAGCGGGAATCCTCGCCGCCCAGCTGGCGAAAACCAGTCCGTTGATGCCAAAGACAACAAGAGTGGCAGCCGCGGCTGCCTTAAGTCCAGCCTGTTGTGCCGTACCGGTGTTGATGCTCATACATTCACTACTTCCACAGAGTTGTCATCAAGTCGTCGTCGTTCGTCCAGGCTGAACTGCTTGTCCGCCACCATAATGTCCACACGGTCGAGGCCGGCCACAAGGGCCCTGGCCTGTGCTTCCCATTTCGCCGCAGCAGCCGGGCCCCAGACCCTCTCTCACTTAACGCACCTTAAGCACCGACCCTCTCGCACCGGTGCGAGAGGGTGAGCGAAAAACGCGCATTAACTGAGAGAGCGTTGGGGGTCAGCGGGCGCGCTCCACCCGCTTCTCATCCCACACCGGCTCGTCCGATTCGTACACCTTGCCGTCGGATCCGAACACCAGGAAGCGGTCGAAGGTCCGGGCAAACCAGCGGTCGTGCGTCACCGCCAGGACGGTGCCTTCGAAGTGGTCGATGGCCCGTTCAAGGGCCTCGGCGGAGTGCAGGTCAAGGTTGTCCGTTGGTTCGTCGAGGAGCAGCAGCGTGGCGCCGCTCAGTTGCAGGAGCAGGATCTGGAACCGTGCCTGCTGCCCGCCGGACAGGGATTCGTACTTCTGCTCTGATTGCCCGGCCAGCCCGTATCCGTCCAGCGCGCCCGCTGCTGCCTCACGGCCCAGCCCGGACCGGTGTTCGTCGCCGCGGTGCAGGATTTCCAGGAGGGTCTTGCCCAGCAGGTCCGGCCGCACGTGCGTCTGGGCAAAGAAGCCCGGCCGGATACGGGCGCCGAGTTTCACCGTGCCCTCATGCGGCACTTCGGCGATTTCGACGTCGGACACGGGCACGTGCTCCCGCTCAGGATCGGTCCCTCCTGTGGCCAGCAGCCGGAGGAAGTGCGATTTGCCCGAGCCGTTGGACCCCAGGACGCCCACGCGGTCGCCGAACCATACTTCCGTGGAGAACGGCTTCATCAGGCCGGTTAGTTCCAGCTTCTCGGCAACGATGGCGCGCTTGGCGGTCCGGCCGCCCTTGAGCCGCATCTGCACGTTCTGCTCAATGGGCAGCGCTTCGGGCGGCCCGATCTCCAGGAATTTCGCCAGCCGGGTCTGGGCCGCGTGGTAGCGGTTGGCCATGTCGGAGCGGAACGCGGCCTTGTTTTTGTACATGTTGACGAGTTCCTTGAGCTTGACGTGCTCCTCGTCCCAGCGCTTGCGAAGTTCCTCGAAGCGGGCATTCCGGTCCGCCCGCGCCTCCACGTAGGAGCCGAAGCCGCCACCGTGGATCCAGGCTCCCGCCCCGTTGATGCCGGGCTCAAGCGTCACGATGCGGCCCGCGGCGTTGTTCAGCAGTTCCCGGTCGTGGCTGATGAAGAAGACAGTTTTTTTGGATTCATTCAGCTTGTCCTCAAGCCAGCGCTTGCCCGGCACGTCCAGGTAGTTGTCCGGTTCGTCGAGCAGCAGCAGGTCGTCAGGACCGGCAAAGAGCGCTTCGAGGACCAGCCTTTTCTGCTCGCCGCCGGAAAGGCTCGACGCCGGGCGGTGCTGGGCGCGGTCAAAGGGGAGTCCCAGCGCGGCCATGCAGACCTCGTCCCAGACGGTCTCGACGTCATAACCCCCGGCGTCCCCCCAGTCCACGATGGCCTGGGCATAGCGCATCTGGCTGGGCTCGTCGTCGTGCTCCACCATGGCCAGCTCGGCGTCGTCCACCTCTTGGGCTGCGGCGGCCAGGGCGGGCGGGGCCGCGGACACCAGCAGGTCACGGACGGTGGATCCATCGCGGACCTGGCCCACGAACTGCCGCATGATGCCCATGTTGCCCGACCGGCCGACCACGCCTTCATCGGCAGTCAGGTCGCCGGCGATAATCCTGAACAGCGTGGTTTTGCCCGTACCGTTGGGCCCGATGAGGGCCGTCTTGGTGCCGTCCGGAACCTTGAAGGTCACTCCGTTGAGCAGTTGGGTGCCGTCGGAGAGGAAGTAATCGATACCGGAAACGTCAATATGGGCCACGCAGTCCATCTTCCCACGGAGCATGCTCCCGGATTTTTAGCCGGCGGCGGTGAGGAACTTCTGCAGCAGCGGGCCGGAGGTTGTTGCGCCCAGGCCGCCGTCCTCCACAAACACAGCCACGGCAAGGTCGCCATGTACGGCCACGATCCAGGCGTGCGTCTTGGGCGGGTTCTCGTTGCCGAACTCGGCGGTGCCGGTCTTGGCCCCCACGGGTGCGCCGGGGACGCTGGCAAGGAAGCCGGCATGTCCGGATGTCACGACGGCACGCATCATGTCCGCCAGCTTCGTGGCTTCCTCAGGGGTAATGGGATTCCCGGAGGCCTGGGATGGTGCCTCAGCACTGGCCGTGGCAGAGGGCTGGGCTGCCGGAACAGAGGCTCCGCTGGTGGTTCCTTCGGCGGCAGCGCCGGCGTCGGGATTCAGCACAAGCTGCGGCGCTACCGGGGCGCCCTTGGCAACCGAGCCGGCCATCATGGCAGCGGCCAGAGGGGACAGCAGCACCTTGCCCTGGCCGATCATGGAGGCGGCGTGCTCGGTGCCGGCGGCCTCGCCGGGGACGGAGCCCAGGAAGGCATCCGCGCCGAGGGTCGGCGCTTCGACGGCGATCCCCATCGCCAGGGCTGCTGCCTCGAGCTGGCTCTGGGAGACGGTATCCCGCGCCGCGATAAAGGCCGTGTTGCACGAGTGTGCGAACGCATCGCGAAGCGCCACCGAACCCAGGGAGCTCTCCGGGTACCCCTCAGAGTTCTTGAAAGTCCGCCCGTCCACAGTCAAAGTGGGCGTGCACTCAACCTTCGAATCGGGGGTCAGGCCCTTCCGGAACATCGCCAGCGAGTCCACCATTTTGAAGATGGAACCCGGTGCGTACTGGCCCAGCATTGCTGTGTTGTAACCGTTGCTTCCCGGCCCTGAGGCCGCGGCCAGGACAGCCCCGGTGGAAGGACGCAGCGCCACAATCGCGGAGGCCGGTTTAACGCCTTCCAGTGTGGTCTCGGCCAGTGATTGCAGCGTAGGGTCCAGGGTGGTCTTCAGCGGCGTTCCGGGCGTGGGCTTCACTTCGAAGAGGACCCGGCGCGGATCCGTTGCGGCGGACTGGATCTGTTCCCTGGTCAGGTCAGCGCGCTGGGCACGGATGACGACGGCGTCCGTCCCCCTGAGCTGTTCGTCGTACTGTTGCTGCAGCCCGCCGATGCCCGTGACATCTCCCGCCGTCAGCTCACCTGCGGATCCTTCGATCTGCTCGGCCGTGGCCTCGCCGACGGAGCCGAGGACGGCGCGGGCAAAGGTGCGGGTGGGAGCCAGCGGCATGGAGGCGGGAATCGCACGCGCCCCGGGAATGGCTGCAATCTGCTCGTTCGTGATGGTGCGGCCTTCATCGCGCAGCGTTATGGCAGACACAAAAGCCTCGGCGCCGGCGGCCTGCACCTGCTGGCTGTAAGCTGCGGGATCCACCCCCACGAGGGCAGCGAGCTTGCCGGCGGAATCACCGGGATCCGCGGCCCCCAGTTGCGGCTTGTCGATGCCGACATTCACCACGGGGCGGTATGTCACCAGGGGCACATCGCCGGCACCCAGGATGTCCGCCCGCTGGGGTGACTGTGATCCCTTGGTCAGGATCTCGCTGTCCGCCAGGCCCGGTGCCAAGGTGGCAGGGTCCCAGACGGTCAGCCACTTGTCCCCGGACTTCTTGAACTTCGCGGACAGGGTGTACTTCCATTCGGCACCCCCGAAGTTCCAGGTGTAGTTCAGCGGTGCTGCGGCGTTGTCGCCGTCCAGGGTCAGCTCTCCGGCTTCAACGGCCGGCTTCTCGGGGTCGAGTGCGGCGAAAACGCTCTTCAGCTGATCATTCGCGGCTGCCGGATCTTTGCCATCGAAGGGCACCGAGCCCACATCCAGTCCGGAAACCGCAGTGGCGAACTGTTTAACGGCGGCTTCGGCGCCGCTCCTGCCGTCATCGCAGGCCACCAGCGATGTTCCAAGAATGACGGCAGCGATGCCCAAAGACAGTTTTGTAGATATCCCCATCGCGCCATTATCCCCCGGTTTTTGACTGCGGCTTGCCATTGCGGAGTGAGCGGGCCGGGCAGGGATTAGGCCGCGTCACGGGCCAGTGACGGGACTCCGAGGCCAAATATGTCCTGAAGGGCATATCTGGCGGCATGGTAGCCCGGCATGCCGGTGACGCCCGGACCGGGAGGTGTGGAGGAGGAGCAAAGGTAGACCCCGCGCAAGGGCGTCCGCCATGGCACCGGAGACACCACGGGCCGCTGGACAAGGTTCAGCATGTCCATGGTTCCGGCGCTGAAGTCCCCGCCCACGTAGTTCCGGTTGTACTCGGCCAGCCCTGCGGCCGTGATGGCCTTGGATTCCACCACCAGATCCCGGAAGCCCGGCGCAAACCGCTCCACCTGGGCGGTTACCGCTTCCGTCATGTCCCTCGTTGATCCGGCCGGTACGTGGCAGTAGGCCCAGAGGGTGTGGTGTCCCGCAGGGGCGCGGCTGGAGTCGAAGCGGGACTGCTGAGCCACCAGCACGTAGGGCCGTTCCGGGTGCCTGCCGGCACTGACTTCGTTCTCAGCGCGGGCAACCTCTGCCCGGGTGCCGCCCAGATGGACGGTTCCGGCGTTGGCCAGTTCCTGCGCAGTCCACGGCACCGGCCCGGACAGAATGAAGTCCACTTTGCATGAGCCGTTCCCGTACCTGAAGGACTCCAGCGCTCCCCGGTAGCGCACGGGAAGGGCGTGGCCCGCCATGTTCAGCAGCCCCTGCGGGGCCACGTTCAACAAGGTGGCACGTGCAGCGGGAAGGTCCTTGAGCCGGTCGATCGGCGCATTGGTGTGGATCACCCCGCCGTGGGCAGTAAGGTCCTGGGCCATGGCCGCAGCTATGGAAGCTGATCCGCCCTCAGGAATGGGCCACCCTCCGGCATGTCCCAGTGCCCCCAGCATCAACCCGGCGCCGGAAGCGGCGAGGGACGGCTGGTGGGAGATGGCATGGGCAGCAACGCCGGAGAGCAAGGCAGGCGCCAGCTCTTCCTTGAACCGGGCGTTCCACAGGCCCGATCCCTGTTCCAGGGTCCTGAGCCCGAAGATCCCCGCCGCCACGGGGTTGCGCGGGAGGCGGAGGAGTTGGTTCTGGGTGAAGTCCATGACGTCGTCGATGCGCCGGACAAGCGGTGCCATGAGCCGCCGGTAGGCGTCGCCGTCGCGGCCCAGCGCCTCAACTGTCCGGTCCAGAGACCGGTAGGCCAGGGCGGCCCTTCCACCGTCCAGGGGCGAGGCGTAGGACAGGTCGGGCGTGATGAGGTTGACCCGCCGAAAAAGTTCGAAGGCCTTGAAGAAGGGGGACGCTACTGCCATGGGATGCACGGCCGAGCAGACGTCGTGGAAGTGCCCGGGCTGTATCAGTTCACTGGTGCGGGTGCCCCCGCCGATCGTGGAGCCTGCCTCGAAGAGTTCCACCGACAGGCCCGCCCGTGCCATTACCACTGCGGCTGCCAGTCCGTTGGGTCCCGCACCCACCACCACAACGTCAGGCATTGGCCCCTGCTTTCCACGGGAGGACAGAGGAACCCCCGGGGCCCAACCGGAACCCGTCCGGTGCGCCGGCGAAAGCACCGCCATGGGGGTCGTCCAGGTGGTGCCGCCGGATGGGATCGTAGCGGGGGTTGTAGATGTCCCGCGTCACGCGCAGCATAAGGTAGCCCACCGCGGCCATGTGCGCAGCCACGGCCAGGACGTAGTACGGCATATCCAGGTTGTGCTGGGAAGAGCCTGCGCTGGTCACCTGTCCAAGGTACATCCACACCGCTGCCCAATGCAGGCCTTCGATGCCCTGCCAGATCAGGAAGTCCCGCCATCGCGGCCGTGCCAGTGCAAGCAGGGGGATCAGCCACACCACAAACTGCGGTGAGTAGACCTTGCCGGTGAGGATGAACGCCGCCACGATCAGGAAGGCCAGCTGGGCCAGGCGGGGCCGGCGCGGGGCCGTCAAGGCAACAGCCGCAATCGCCGCGCAGGACAACACAAAGAGGCCAGGGGACAAGAGGTCGACGGCGGCCGGGCTGAGTTCCGTCCACCGCACCCGGTCTGCAACGAGGTTGTAAGCGAACCAGGGCGAGCCGTACCCGGCATCGCGGTCGGCGCAGAACTGGAAAAAGTAGACCCAGCCGGCGGGGTTGGCCGCGGCGAAGGGGAGATTGGCGGCCAGCCAGGACGCAGCGGCTGCCCCCGCCGTGACCAGCAGGGGACGGAACCGTCCGGTGCGGAGGGCAAGGAGCAGGACGGCGCCCAGCGCCAGCAGCGGATAGAACTTCATGGCCGCGCCCAGTCCAATCAGGACACCGGCAAGGACCAGCCGTTGCCGCGAGAAGAAATACATGCCCAGGGCGAGCATGGCTACGGCCCACATGTCCCAGTTAATGGTCCCGGCCAGCACGATGCCCGGGGCCAGGGCCACCATGGCAGCATCCCATGGCCGACGGCCTGTCATCCGGGCTGTAGCCAGGACCGTCACGACGGTGACCGCCGCCAGCAGCGTGACGTTGATGTCGAAGTAGGCGAGCACCCTCGCATCCGATATGCCGCTCCCGGGGACCAGCCAGGCCGTCACCCCGGCAATCAGGGCGGTCAGGACGGGGTACTCGAACTGGCTTCCGGAACCGAGGACGGGAAACGTCCCCTCCGCCAGTCCCCGGTTCCGGAACAGATCGGGAAAGTCCGAATAACAGGTGGCATAGAACTGTGTGGGGGATTCCCAGCCATTGACCCGGCAATAACCCTTCACCAGGATCCCTGCCAGGGCAGACAGAACCGTCAGAAGGATCAGGACACGTTCAACGGTGAAGATCCCGGGCGAGACTATCCCCGGCGCGGAACGTGATCCAAGGGGCCCGCCGATGACTTCGGTGAAGTTGCGCAGGAGGACATCGCTGCGGCTGGGGACTACGAGGCGGGACCGCCCTCGATGCTCCGGCGGCTGGTTCTCCTGCATGCCATCGAGCTTACCGTCGCCCCGCCCGGGTGCTGGAAAGGACGGGACAAGGAGCCCACGCGCCGCCGCGTGGGCTCCTGTACCGCATCGAAATGCTTCATTGTTTTCTCCCGGACTCCGGCATGTGGGTCAGCGCAGGCCGCCCATTTGCTGGTGCATCAGGACGAAAACGTCTTCCCGCTGCTTCTCCAGCAATGGGCGGTTGAATTGGCCTCGGCTCCTGTGCCTTCCCCGTTTCGGAAGCAGGAGCTGTTGAAGTTTCTTTATCATGCGGTCACCTCCTTTCGAATTGCTGGGCCCGCAGAATGGGCGCGACAATTGAGCCCGCTTCGCACCGCACTTGGATGCGGATTTGGGCATAGGAATGCACGGTAATAGGCAGAATGGTTTATGCGCAGGGAATTATCACTAAAAGCCCAAGGCCGAAAGCCGCGAAAGTAATTAGCCAGGGCTAAAGAGACTTATCCCGCGATGAACGCAGTGGACGCAAGGGTACTGACACCTGTGCACACAACTGCCGCCGCGCCGCCGGTTTCAGTGCCGGCAGGAAAGGCGAAGGCTAGGAGCCGGAATTACCTCTAAACGGGCGCGCGAAAGCATCAGAGGCCTGGGGTGCGGTGATGGTCATCTTCCATCCGCTAGTCAAAGTAATCATTTTCCCAACCTCCTTTTCTGCTCTGCCGTTGCTCAATGCTGAGGCAACTGCGCCGTGACCCCGGCAAAAGGCTCTGGGGTCAGGAATAAAGCTACACCACGAATATGCTGGCTGGCTACCTAATTCGCGGTACTTTCCAAAAGATTTGGAAATGCTGCTTAAAGGCCCCAACGGACAATTGCCGGAGTCCTCTTGTCCCAGCCCAGGGTGCACACTTTCGCGGTGCCGAGAATAAAGTGCCTGCCTTCGGCGGGCGGAAGTTCAAGCCAGCGCGCCGTGAGGATCCGGGAGAAGTGCCCGTGGGCCACAACAAGCACGTTATCCATTCCCGATTCGAGCACGCGGCCGATGATTTTGTCCGCCCTCGCCGCCACCTCATCGAGCGTCTCACCGTTCGGCACGCCATGCGTCCAGATCAGGTAATCCGGGTTGTCCTTGCGGATCAGGTCCGAGCTGATCCCTTCGTAGTCACCGTAATTCCATTCGACAGCAAGCGGCTCGTGCTGGGCGTCAGGGAAGCCTGCGAGTTCGGCAGTACGCCGGGCCCGCCGCAAAGGCGATGTCAGCACCAGATCGAAGTCGACGGGATCCAGCACCTTCCGGGCCTCCACCGCCTGCTGTTCACCTTCCACCGTGAGGGGCAGGTCGGTGAGCCCGGTGTACTGCCCGCTCTTGGACCACTCGGTCTCGCCGTGGCGCAGGATCCAGAGCTGGGGGCGGGGGGCAAGGGCAGGATTGGTCACTTGGACTCCTTAGGGGAAGGGTCGACGGCGTCAGGAGAGCTTCCAGCCCCGGCTCCGGCAGGTGCCGATTCAGGCTGTTCGGCCCACCAGCGAAGGAGCCTGGCCTCAGCTTCCTCGACAGGCAGCGGTCCGTGTTCCATCCGCTCGTTGAGCAGGAACTTGTAGGCCCGGCCCACCACCGGACCCGGTTTGAGGCCCAGCAGGGCCATGATGCGGGCACCATCCAGGTCGGGGCGGACTGCATCCAGCGACTCCTGTTCGCGAAGGGCTGCGATCCGGTCTTCGAGGTCGTCGTAGGCGAAGGCAAGCCGTTCGGCCTTCCGCTGGTTGCGCGTGGTGACGTCGGAGCGGGTCAGCCGGTGCAGCCGTTCCAGCAGCGGCCCGGCGTCGGTGACATAGCGGCGGACCGCCGAATCGCTCCAGCCTGCCTCCCCGTAGCCGTAGAAGCGCATATGGAGTTCCACCAGGCGGGCCACCGCCTTGATGCTGTCATTGTCGAACCGCAGCTTCTTCATCCTCTTGGTGGTGAGCTTGGCGCCCACCATGTCGTGATGGCGGAAGCTCACCGCGCCGCCCGGTTCGAAGCGCCGCGTAGCCGGCTTGCCGACGTCGTGCATCAATGCTGCGAAACGCAGCACAAAGTCCGGCCCCGGCACAGGCCCCTCGGCGTCCGTTTCGAGCTCCGCCGCCTGCTCCAGCACCTGGAGCGAGTGCTGGTAAACGTCCTTATGGCGGTGGTGTTCATCCGCTTCAAGCCGCAGGGCGGAGACTTCCGGCAGCACGAATTCCGCCAGCCCGGTTTCCACCAGCAGGTCGATGCCCACCCGGGGGCGGGCCCCACAGATGAGCTTGACCAGTTCGTCCCGCACCCGCTCGGCGGAGATGATGGTGATCCGCTCGGCCATCTGCGTCATGGCCTGCCGCACGTCGTCGTGGACGGAGACGCCCAGCTGCGCCGCGAACCGGGCCGCCCGCATCATCCGCAGGGGATCGTCGGAGAAAGACGCCTCGGGGGCGCCGGGTGTGGCCAGGACGGAGGCGTGCAGGTGCTTTACGCCGCCGAACGGGTCCACCAGTTCCAGGGCCGGCAGTTTGAGGGCCATAGCGTTGATGGTGAAGTCCCGCCGGAGCAGGTCGTCAGTCAAGGAGGAACCGAAGGCCACCACAGGTTTCCGGGATTCAGGATCGTACGCCTCGGCCCGATAAGTGGTGATCTCGATCTGGAAGCCGGCCTTGCGCATACCGATGGTGCCGAACGCCCGCCCGATCTCCCAGTAGTTGTCCGCCCACCTCTTAATAAGGGCCACCGTCTGGTCCGGCGTGGCGTCCGTGGTGAAGTCCAGATCGGGGGACGTCCGGCCCAGGAAAAGGTCACGCACCGGACCGCCCACCAGCGACAGTTCATGGCCGGCGTCCACAAAGCGCTGGCCGAGCTCCAGGACCACCGGGTCCACCTGGAAATCGACGGTGTGGGATTCAGTCTTGTGATGTGCGTGCGCCATAGTTACTTAAGCTTGTCAGAAACCAGCGGCACCGCAGGCCAAAATACTGTCAAGATCGTGCTGATTGGGTCCGCTCCCGGCAAAGTGCGTCATATGCCGTCCATGTTGGTGTCATGTTCCGGTCATCACGAACGGGCAACAGTCGTTAGAGTGGACTCCATGGCCCATCCAGTACCGAGCGCTCCCGGCAGGAGGACGAACGCACCGTTGCCGTCGGCAATCGGTGCGCACGTTGCGCCTGCCCAGCATTCGGCGCCGGCTTCGCTGCCCACGGTTGAGGAAGTCTCCGCCGGCGGCGTCGTGGTGGACACGTCCGACGCCGAACTGAGGGTCGCGATCATCGCCCGCCTTAATCGCGGCGGACGTTTGGAATGGTGCCTGCCCAAGGGGCATCCGGAGGGCAAGGAAAACAACGAGCAGGCCGCGGTCCGTGAGATTGCCGAGGAAACCGGCATCGAAGGGGACATCCTCGCGCCGCTGGGAAGCATCGACTACTGGTTTACCGTCAGCGGCCACCGCGTCCACAAAACGGTTCATCACTACCTCCTCCGGGCCACGGGCGGCGAGCTCACCATCGAGAACGATCCGGACCAGGAAGCGGTGGACGTTGCCTGGGTTCCCATCCAGGAACTCGCCCGCAAGCTGTCCTTCCCCAATGAACGGCGCATCGCCGACCTGGCCCGGGAAGTCCTGCCCGAACACCTTTAGTACCGCACCGCCGGCCCCTGCCGTGCGGTAATAGGCTGCTGCGGGTGAGACGATGAACTCGATGTCAGCTTCCAACTTTCCTTCCGACAGGTCCAGCCGGCCCGACGACGCGGCGCCCGACGGCGTCCCACCGGAACCGGCCGCCCCGGACGTTGCCCAGCCAACCCCAGCAGGTGCGAGTGAAACCCGCTCCAGCGCCATCATGGCCGCGGGAACGCTGGTTTCGCGCTTCCTGGGCTTCGGCAAGACCTGGATGCTGGGCACGGCCCTGGGCCTCGGGTCCACGGTCAACGACACATTCATCAACGCCAACAACCTGCCCAACCTGATCTTCCTGCTGGTGGCCGGCGGCGTATTCAATGCCGTCCTGGTGCCGCAGATCATCAAGGCCAGCAAGGCTCCGGACAGGGGAGCGGATTACATCAGCCGGCTGCTGACGCTGGCTGTCCTGCTCCTGCTGGGGCTGACCGCCCTGGTGACCCTGGCAGCGCCGTGGGTCATCGAACTCACCACCCAGGGGTACTCGCCACAGCAGAAAGCGCTGGCAGTGGCTTTTGCCTTCTGGTGCCTGCCCCAGATCTTCTTCTACGGCCTCTACGCCCTCCTCACCCAGGTCCTCAACGCCAATGGCGCGTTCGGGCCTGCCATGTGGGCGCCCATCCTTAATAACGTGGTGGCCATCGCCGGGCTCGGCATGTTCATCTGGATTTTCAGCACCAACGAGATCAGTCCCCATACCCTGGACAACTGGGGTGCCACCCAGACCCTGTTCGTGGCCGGCTTCTCCACCATCGGGGTGGTGTCGCAGACCGCCATCCTGATGATCCCGGTGATCCGGCTGAAGCTGGGGCTCCGGCCGCGGTTCGGCTGGCGCGGCGTGGGACTGGGCCAGGCAGCCAAGCTGAGCGTCTGGACCCTGCTGACGGCCGCCGTCGGGCAGCTCGCCTTCCTGTACGTCATGCGCATCGCGACGATCCCCGGTGCGGAACGTATCCGCCTGAAGCAGGCGGGCGATCCCGCTGCGGAGATGCTGCCGGGCAACGCGGTGCTGGAGGTGGCCAGCCAGCTGTACCTGCTGCCGCACTCCATCATTGCCCTGTCCCTGGCCACCGTCCTGTTCAACCGGATGACCCGCGCGTCCCAGGACGGCAACCGGGCCGAACTGCGCGATGCCCTGTCGCACGGCTTGCGCACCATGGCCGTCGCCACAGTGTTCGGAGCCCTGGCACTGTTCGCCCTCGCAGGTCCACTGGGTATGTTTTTCTCCGGAGGCCTGCGCCAGGACGGGGTGATGCTGGCACAGACCTTGACCATCCTCGCGCTCAGCACCCCGTTCATGAGCGCCAACTTCATGATGTCGCGGGTGTTCTATGCCAATGAGGATGCGCGCACCCCGTTCTATGTCCAACTGCTGCTGGCCGTTGTATACGTGGCCGGGGCATTTGCCATCCAGTTCCTGCCCGTCAACCAAATCATTTACGCCATCGCTGTCCTCTATATGGTGGGCAACATCCTGTCGGTGGTCATCAGCGCGTTCTTCCTGCGCCGGCTCCTGGGCCACCTGGACGGGCCGCGGATCGCCAACTCCTACATCCGCATGGGCTACGCAGCGCTCGGTTCCGCCATCGCGGGCGCGGGCGCACTCTGGCTCATGGGCAGCTACAGTCCGGACGGTTTCGCCTGGCAAAACCGGCTGACGGCGCTGATCACGGTTGTCGTGGTGGGCCCCGTCATGCTGGTGGTCTACTTCTTCCTGCTCAAGTTGTTCCGGGTGTCTGAACTGCGGGACCTCCTCCGGCCCCTGATGGGACGGTTGGGGCGCGGGGGACCCGCCGCGCCTTCCACGGAAGGTGGGGCGCCGCCGTCGGACTCTTCACCCGGTGGGCCCTCCGGCGACGACCGGCCACCTGCGCCGGAACGCGCCACCACCTCTGTGGATACAGGCCTCATTCCCCGGATTTCCGGGGAGTTCGATGCCGTCTCCTTCCGTGCAGGTCCTGCCCCGCAGGAGTCCCCGCAGCGGCGTTCCGATGGCGGCACCGGCCAGTCCGACGGCGGGTACCTCCCCGCCGAGGACCAGCCCAGTACCGCGAGGGGCGGCGTACTGCGTGAGCAGGTGCCGCTGCCCGGCCGGCGGACCTTCCAGGGGAAGGCCGGGGAGAACCCGTATTTCAAGCCGCGGCGGCCACGAAAAAAGTGATGCTGCGGCGCTCTGCCGCTGCCTTCGTCCACGGTGCGCCGGGCTCAATCGGCTAGGATCGAAAGGGAACAGGGGTAGTTGCATTCAAGGGTCGCCTCGCGCCGGCCCCTGAACGGTGGTTGCGTCATCCAAGCCGGCAATACCGGACAGTCTAGGAGGAACACGTGTCCAACCCGATCGATGTCGGATCAGTACTGGGCGGCCGCTACAAGGTCACAGCCACCGTATTGGCCTCGCACGACCACGATCTGGTGCTGGATGGTGTGGACCAGGTACTCAACCGGCCGGTCAGCATCCTTGTTGCCGGACCCAATAACACAGAGCAGGTTGCCCAGAGCGCCCGCGAGGTTGCCACCGGGGAGCGCCCCGGCAACGTCCAGGTACTGGACCTTGGCGTCACCGCAGCGGCAACGTATCTCATCACCAACCACACGTCCGCCGCGGACCTGCTGGATCTCGTCGTGGCCTCGAACCCTCCGTATGTGGAGCCGTTCTTCACGGACACCCTGGGCAGCGAAATTTTTGGCCAGGCCCGGTCCCATGAACCCGAACCTTACGACGACGAAGATGAGAACGTCGACGCCGGCTACATCAGTTACTCCGACACGCATCCCAGCCAGGTTAATCCTTACCGCAGCGCGCCCGTTGTGCCGCCCAGGCCGCCGGCACGCCCCGCGGCGACGCCCGCGGCGACGCCCGCGGCCGGACGCAAGCCCTCTGGTGCCTCCGCTCTGGGTGGCGCCGCCGGTGCCGCCGCTTTGAGTGGGTCGGAGCGCCCCGGTAACCCGTCGCCGCAGTCTGAAGAGCCGGCGACTGCCAGTTTCGACTCCAGCCCGAAGAGCCAGGAGGCGGCGCCTGCGTCCGGGAAGCCGAAGGTCTCCCTGTGGTCCGAGGACGACTATGCCAATTCCGGTGACCAGGGCCGGTATGAAGATGTTCCGGTGGAAGAAGAACCACGGCCCGCCAAGAAAAAATCTTCCGTCTTTGCTCGGCCAGCAGCCGCCGGCGCTGCTTCAGGCGGCGTATCGGGTGCCTCCTACGGCGGCCAGGACGGCTACGATGACGACGACCAGGATGCCCCGGAACGTGAACCACGCTCCATGCGCTGGCTGGTGGGCGGTCTCCTGGCAGTGGTCCTGATTGCCGGCCTCGTATTCGCTGTGACCAATCTTGGCAGCCTGTTCTCTTCCCAGCCCCAGGCCAACCCGACTGCTGCCGCCCCGAACAGCAGCGCCCCCGAAGGGTCCCCTGCAGCGACCCAGGCGACTCCTTCCGCGCCGCCCGCTGTCCCGCCCGCCATTGAGGGGGTCAGCCGCCAGGGTGACTTCGACTTTGCCGCCACATTCGACGGTGACCTGGTGAAGGCCTACGACGGCAACGCTGCCAGCTACTGGTCGGACATGGAATTTGCTAGCGAAAACTGGGGCGGACTCGCGCCCCAGGGTGTGCCGCTGGTGGTGAAGCTGAAGACTCCCGCCACCGTCTCGTCGATCACGCTGTCACAGCTGGGCGGCTCCGGTGGAAACATCACGGTCTACACCAACGATCGGCCCTCCATGGACGGGGCCAAGGCAGTGGGAACAAACAGCTTCACGTCCACGGACCTGAACATCCCGCTGGCAGAGCCCGTGCGGGCGCAGTACGTGATCGTTTCGATCAACGCGCTTCCGCGGCTGGCCGCTCCCAAGACCCGTTATGGTTACGGACTCCGGCTGGCAGAAATCAAGGTCCAGTAGCTTCAGATGCACCGGTGGTGTGTCTTGAGGCCCATCCGGTGAAGTGCCGCCGACCAGGCTGACTGGTCGGCGGCACTTGCCTTTGCCCCGGGACGGTAGTCTGGAAAGAGCGCCTAACGGAGGTGGCCTAGTGCTGCCTGCCGGTTTTCCGCTCTGGTGGGCGCCGGAATATTCAGCCAGCAGTATCAGTTGTGCCATGTGGCCGGCCTCCAAGGCGGGCGCGTCTAATAAGGAAGAGGTTCACCGTCCAGTGACCATCGCAGAGAACACCGCGTCGGACGTACGTGATGTCATCATCGTCGGCTCAGGCCCGGCTGGTTACACGGCAGCTGTCTACACTGCCCGCGCCAACCTGAAGCCCCTGATGCTGGCAGGTTCCGTCACAGCCGGCGGTGAACTGATGAACACCACCGATGTGGAGAACTTCCCGGGATTTCCGGAAGGCATCATGGGACCGGACCTCATGGAGAACTTCGAGAAGCAGGCAGCACGCTTCGGCACGGAGATCCAGTTCGAAGACGTCACGTCCCTTCAGCTCGAAGGACCGGTCAAGAAGGTCACCATCGCCACGGGTGAGACTTTCCAGGCGAAGGCCGTGATTCTCTCCACCGGTTCTGCGTACCGCGAGCTTGGCCTACCCAATGAGAAGCGGCTTTCAGGACACGGCGTCAGCTGGTGTGCAACCTGCGATGGTTTCTTTTTCAAGGACCAGGACATTGCAGTTATTGGTGGGGGAGACTCCGCCATGGAAGAGGCGCTGTTCCTGACCAAGTTCGCGAAATCCGTAACGGTTGTTCACCGCCGTGATTCCCTGAAGGCATCCAAGATCATGGCCGATCGGGCGCTGGCGCACGAGAAGATCAGCTTCATCTGGAACAGCACGGTTGATGACGTGGTCGGTGCAGACAAGGTCAGCGGCTTGAAGTTGAAGAACCTTGTTGACGGTTCAGTTTCCGATCTCGCGGTCACGGGAGTTTTCGTGGCCATCGGTAACGATCCGCGCACCGACCTGGTCAAGGACATCCTTGAGCTGACGCCCGAGGGCACCATCGCCGTCCAGGGGAGGAGTTCCAGGACGAGCCTGCCAGGTGTCTTTGCCGCCGGCGACGTCGTGGATCCGACCTATCGCCAGGCCATCACTGCGTCGGGTTCGGGCTGTGTAGCAGCCATCGACGTGGAGCACTACCTCGCAGACCTGCACCTATAAGCCCCCCTTTAGCGACATCGAAGAGAGAGACAAGGTTATGAGCAACGCAAAAGATGTAACAGACGCAAGTTTCGGCACGGACGTACTGTCCTCTGACAAGCCGGTTATCGTTGATTTCTGGGCAGAATGGTGCGGTCCCTGCCGCAAGCTCGGTCCTATCCTCGACGAGATCTCAGTTGAGTACAGCGAGAAGGTTGATGTCGTAAAACTGAATGTTGACGACAACCCTGCCATTGCAGCTGAGTACGGCATCACCTCTATTCCCGCGGTTTACCTGTTCCAAGGTGGCGAAGTGAAGAGCACCGTTATTGGCGCGAAGCCGAAGCAGTTTTTCGAGAAGGAATTTGCTGACGTCCTGTCCTAGCGGGCGGATGTTGTTGGAGGTCGAGCAACCATAAGAGGTGGCCACCGCTCTACGAGCGGTGGCCCCTTTTTGTTTGCCCTCGATGGTGAAGGTAGCGTTTCACGTGAAACAGGGCAGGACTCCCTATCGTGCTGACGAGAAGGATGTTGTGTGCTGCTTAGCGATGTTCCTGGCCAAACGGCGCGGGCAAAATGGGGCATCTGCACATCAGAAGGTGGCTCTTTCAAGGCTCGGAGTCTTTCTGTGTCGGGGATGGCTATTTCCAGTTCTCCTAGGTCGCCCGCCTGCGGCGTTCGACAAAGACGGTGCGCCAGATCGAGGTCCTAACGTTCGCTCACTGGTCGCGCCAGAAACGGCGAAATTCGATGCCCGACGTCATTTCGTCCTCTCGGGGGTCGGGTACCCGGGAGCCAGAGTCTGCGGGACAAAGCCGGCTTTCGCGGGGGTCCGCCCGCACCGCCATAGCATCATGCGTGAAAGTTCCGCTATTTGCAATGCGGGAGTCGGCATCGCATTGCGTAGGTCCTCGCCAAAAGGGCCGTACTCATCCATATGCGGCTGAAGCGGATGGATAACCCGGTTTAGTGATCGCTAAAGTTCGATCGGCAGTAGAGCACGAAATGGCGGAGGCCCTATTACCTGGATGACATCTGCTTAGCTACGACTTGTTTCACGTGAAACAGAAGGGCGGCTGCCTGCACGAATGCAGTTGTTGGGCCGCGAGGATGAAGAGATCCGTTGCCTCCCATTACCGAGGCACAGCCTTGTGGGTTCGCCCGCTACGGATGTATCCACACCCCAGGCACGGAGATCTGCCCCTCTGAGAAGGTCGGTGGATATTGCCCGGGAGGTAATCCGGCGAGAACTCATCATTTCTACAGTCAGCCCGCACCAACTGACAACGGAGCCAACCGCGACTGCCGCTGGCATATGACGGGCCCCCCATCCATAGTCGTCGACGCATGTTGGACTACAGGTCTCAGGGCTCCTTCCGACCAAGGCGCCATAAGACTTTCCGAGAATGGGACGTTTAGAAGCGGACAGGCCGATAGTTCCACTGGCTGCGGTGTCTGCTCACCAGGAGGGACCATCAGGGCCAGGGGAGGCACTGTCAGCGTTCACCGACAAAGAGGGAAGGTCCGAACAGGACAGACGTCCGGGCAGCTCATCAGCGTCGGAGTAGTAAAGAGCGGTCACAGCACGCATCGAGGTCAAGAGGAGGTCGAGCCCGGGTGTCGGCCACTGCTGACGGTCACCATGAGGAGGGAAAGTCATCCAACTCCGGGCCTCCTACCGGCCGGCTAACGGGCAGTGCCGTCCTGATCAGGTTCCTGTTTCACGTGAAACAGGACCGACCATCCCTCTTATCGTCAGTCAGCTGCCTATCGCAACTATTCACTTGGCGAAGGCACACGCCCGCGTCATCGGATCGCCACATCCGTCGCTCCGACTACAGCAGGGGAACCAACGGGCCCGAGCGCAGCCCGAAGCTAAGCCTCCTTACCATCGAGCCCAGCCCCAAGGGCGGAAAACAAACGAAAAAACAATAGCGTCGTCAGGCTACGGGCGTTCATCCTTCCTCACGTGCAGAGCGCTCCAGACGGTGAACGGCATCAGCCAAGACTAGTCATTGGCGCAGGCCGCCCAGCTACCTTCGAACAGTGCCATGGATGGGACCGGATGAAACGGGTGTTTTGGCGCTGTAGTCTGCGCTCGATGCATGGAGCTGCAGAGAGCCCACCCTTCCAAGGTCGAGCGCCAGTAGAATGCAAGCCGCGTCTGGCCATAGCGTGCTGTGCCCGTCCCGCTAGTGAGATGGGCACAGGGAGCGGACCGCTATCGGCGCAATAGCAGCGTCCCGCTGGCGCACCGTCCAGGGATAAGGTGTCTGTTTGAGTGACACGTTGTCTAAGTGCAACCCACGGTCAAGTCGCTTCCGACCGTTGCTGAGTGGTGCCGGCTGTAGTTTCGACGATCCCTTTGTGTGGAGCCGGGTGACCTGTAACCCGGCTTGCCCGCACACGAACACCTGACGGCAACGTCCCGTGCCTAGGGGAGCAGCGGACCACGGGCCCAAGGGCCAAGCCTAGGAGCCGGGCACAGGAACGAGCCGGAGCCGCCGGGAGTAGTCCCAGTTCAAGTGCCCGCGCGCGTCAGTTGAACTAGGTTATCCCCACTTTATCCACAGCACTCGGTCCCCATTATCCACACGGTTATCCACAGCGCCTGCACCCAGGGCGAGCCCATTTCTAACAGCTGCGGTGACTACGATAAGGGCTGGCCCTCCAGAGGAGGCAGGCAGTTGCCTAAGGGGGACCACGTATCAGGCCGAACCGAACCCTGCGGGCATCCTGTATTGCCCATAAATAAACCAGAAACGGCCGCTGACGCGAGGAAGCAGCGCCAATATAGGCAGCACGGTGCGATGTCACTGACGGCCGGGCCGTTCCACGTGAAACATGAGACGCGACCGCCCCTCCGACTCCGGACAGCCGCTGCAGCTGCCGACCGGATGCTGACCTGAGATAGCCCTCACATCCACAGGGAAGGCCGCGATTATCCACGCGGTTATCCACAGCCTTATCCACCGTCCACTTACCTATTAATCACACCGCTTTTGAGCTGCCCGCTGATCAGTCCAAGCAGCGTCATCCCCTCGGCGCGAGGCTGGCGTTGGACGCAGAGATGTGCATCTCCTGATCCCGGACACTCAACCGATGCGACGCTGAGGCGAGCCGCGTGAGGAGTGCCGGACTTTTTGGCGCGATCACAGTATGAATTGCAATTCCTTCCTCCCTGGCTCTCCTGCCCGCACCGTCTCAAAGGTTAGACAACGCAGTGCGATTCCTTCGCTCGCCCGCAAGCAGCGACGAACGTACGGCTGTCGAGGTCCTGTCAGGATCTGCTGGGCGGGGGACGGCATGTTGAATTGTCACCGGGCAAAAGGCAACGCGCGGGGCGTGCAAATATCCAGTAGTTCGACCAGCATTCGCTAGTCCCTAGAGGCCCATCAGTTCGAGCCACATCTGATGCTTTCAGGGGCTTGGTAACTCATTGCCTCACTGGAACCCGCCTATCACTCATTCCGCCAAAGAGGGGGGTGACAGAACTCCAAATCCTGCCGAAGGCGAACGGGCGCAAACCCAATACGTTTCACGTGAAACAACTGGCGCATCGAGCTGCGCCTGCGCCGCTCCGCGTTCCTAAACGTGGGCCTCAAATAGAAGGGCTTGAGGGATTCAGTCGGCACCAGCGACTGCGCTGAGTTGCCCCATTGCAGGTGCGCTTCTTCCCATCTCAAGACGACATCGAACTGGTGACAGCTGAACGCCGCGACTTCGCGGGGGAGCCCTGCCGTAGGCAGGGTATGGCCAATTCATAAAGGCAAGAGAGGATTTGGGCCTGGCCGATCAATCGAGGTCGGCCAGTTGCAAACACAAACAAACCCAAGGAACACGAGTAGACCGGAGGACGCGTTTGCTAAGCCAGACTTCTTCGGGCATCAGGACATCGACACTTTCTGGCTTCAGGTACTACGAATAGCGGGGAAGGGCAGAGCCATTCGGCCGGACCCCAGATTCTATCCAGTCGGTCGGACTCACTGGCAGCGGGGCCGCCTCATACCGCCTACGCCTACTCCCATGTCGCAATAGCCAAGGTGTCTCAGCACGCACGACAGCAGGGCTAGGACGCCGATGTGAACACGCCCCTTGAAAAGGACACGACAGCACCTGGCCTTTGTCTGGTCACTCTGTCTACCTGGCAGGGAACAACCGCTAACGCCATGTGGTGCCGCGCTCATCCCCACCGCCAAGGCTCCTGTGAATGACCCTGGTTCAAGCCATGTCCCAATCCGTCTCAACCTGGGTCGCACCGTTTCACGTGAAACCGGAACGCGAATGGAAGTGGCTCATATTATGTTGGGCCACTAGGCCGTTCGGAACGAATCGTGCGGCGGCGTCCGGGCTCCACCAGAAGGCTGCGCACCGTCGGCCAGAAAGGATGAATACATGAACATACCCGAGTTAGGGCGCGTGACCCTACCCGGCTTCTGACGAAAAATCGCCTATTCGGCAATTCTTGAAGCGCGCTTGGCAAACATAGCGACGCCGTCGGAACGCAGTCTCAAGCCACGACTGATGCTCACAGCACAAGACCGAGGGTTCCCCTTAGCGCCCCATGCTCACCCCGAGGCACGCGTCTGTGCCCCGGTCGGTGTAGGCGTTGGAGAGGACGAATTCGGGTTCGCCCAGCAGCAGTTTCGCCCTCAGGCAGGCAATTCCGAGGTTTACTACATCACAAAGGAGTACCCGACCGGAGCTGGGTGTGAGTCTCGAACGAATCGCGCCAGAGGTCCACCAACAAGGACGACAAAAGAATGAGGGGGACGACGGCAGCAAGCCACCCCCGCGGTCCATGTTCCACGTGAAACACAATGAGCACCGACGAAACCCAGTCCGGCGCAAGCAGCGAGCTAGTCCACCGACCTAGACCAGAATGGGTATGGCAAGGACAGGCCCACCATAGGCATCAGGATTAGCGACCTCACGGGATCATCTCCCCGCAACGCGGCGGCTAAAACGGTTGCTGGGCCCACTAGAAACAGCCCAGCGGATGCCTAAGAAACTAGCGATGCATACGAAAACGGAGGACCCGTGGGACAGCAGCGCAGCTGAAGTCTAACACTCAGTGTGTAGCAACGAACTGTGGGGCAACCGCGCTGGTTAGTTCTCTGCGCCCGGTGCGAGAACGTCCATGATTCGGTTGAGATCCTCGACGCTGGCAAATTCGATGCTGACCCGCCCCTTACGGACACCAAGCGAGATCTTGACGTTGGTATCCAGGCGGTCGGAGAGCGAAGAGGCCAAATAGTCGAGACGCTCGTGGCGCGCACCGGGACGGGGGATGTTGTTCTTGGCGGGCTTCGCGGGATCCTGGTACAGCGCGACTGCTTCTTCAGTGGCACGCACGGACATTCCTTCAGCCACGATGCGCTGGGCAAGACGTTCCATTGCAGCGGCGTCCGGCAGGCCCAGGAGGGCACGGGCGTGGCCTGCGGAGAGCACGCCAGCAGCCACCCTGCGCTGAACCAGGGGAGGCAGCTTCAGCAGCCGCAGGGTATTCGACACCTGCGGACGCGACCGGCCGATGCGGTCAGCCAGTTGCTCGTGCGTAGTACCGAAATCCTCAAGAAGCTGCTGATAGGCGGCGGCTTCTTCCAGCGGGTTCAGCTGGCTTCGGTGCAGGTTTTCGAGCAGTGCGTCACGCAGGAGATCATCATCGGTGGTGTCCCTGACGATTGCGGGAATAGTTTCCAGCCCCGCGGCCTGTACTGCACGCCAGCGGCGTTCGCCCATAACGAGCTCATACGGTTCCCCACCGGCTTCGGTTGAGTTCCGGACAACAATTGGCTGCAGGACACCTATTTCGCGAACAGAGTGAACAAGCTCCGCCATGTCGTCTTCATCGAAGACAGAACGGGGCTGTTTGCGGTTCGGGTGGATGTCCGTCACGGAGATCTCGGCGAAGCGGACGCCTGGAACCTCTACGAGATCGACGCCGTTGTCCGTTATCGATGCATCGCTGGGTTCAGCGGGGAGGGCTGCCGGAACCGGAGTGGGCTCGGTACTGGGTGCCTCAGGTGCCTCGGGAGAGTTCTTGGCCGAGGTCGTCGGCTTGCCGGCACCATTGGCGCTGGCGTTGGTCTTTGTAGCCGACCCGTTGGAATTGGACGTTGCTGATACCGACGTGCTCTTTGCCGTCGACGACCTTGTGGCGGAGGGGTTGACGGAGCCGTTGCCTGCCGTGGTGGAAGCTGATTTCCTGGTGGCTGTGTCCGCCCGCTCAGCTGTCGAGGACTTCGCAGTTGTGCCGGCCGCCGGCTCTTCCGTTGCGGCTGAATCAAGAACAGCGTCCGAGGGATCAGGCTTCCTGCGTCCCTCGGGGAAGAAGAGATCGACCGGGCGCGCCACGGCTGTACCGTTGCCCGCCCCATTAGCACCGGCGGAACTCGGAATCAGTGCGCCAAGACCGCGGCCTAAGCCCCGTCGCTTCTCGCTCATGGGTAAATCCCTCCAGTGGAAGAGCCAGGACCAGCCGGGCTCCAGTTGTTGCAGTTCTTGAAGATTTTAGCGTTCTGCTATTTCGGCGGCGGCTTCCAGGTAGGACAGGGCGCCGCTGGATGAGGGGTCGTAAGTCATTACTGTCTGCTGGTAGCTCGGAGCTTCCGAGATGCGCACCGAACGCGGCACCACGGCAGAGAGGACTTGTTCCGGGAAATGCTGACGGACCTCGGCGGCAACCTGTGCGGCAAGATTGGTGCGGCCGTCGTACATGGTGAGCAGGATGGTGGAGACCACGAGGTCGGCATTGAGGTGCTTCTGGATCATCTCGATGTTCTTGAGCAGCTGGCTCAAACCTTCCAGGGCGTAGTACTCGCATTGGATGGGGATGAGGACTTCGTTGGCTGCACAGAACGCGTTGACCGTCAGAAGGCCAAGGCTTGGCGGGCAGTCGATGAAGATGTAGTCCAGGCGCCGTTCGCCGTTTTTCTCACGGACCTTCGCGTAAACATCGATAGCGCGGCGGAGCCGCTGCTCGCGCGCCACCAGGGACACCAATTCAATTTCGGCACCTGCCAGGTGGATGGTGGCCGGCGCGCAAATCAGGTTTCCGATGTCCGGGCACTGCGCCACAACGTCAGCCAGGGGGACGTCGTTAATCAGGACGTCATAGATGCTGTCGACATCAGCATGGTGTTCGATTCCCAGAGCTGTTGACGCGTTGCCCTGGGGGTCAATGTCGATAACCAGGACATTGAGCCCGGCTGCAGCCAGAGCTGCGGCGATGTTAACGGTGGTGGTGGTCTTGCCGACGCCACCCTTTTGGTTGGAAACGGTGAAGATGCGAGTCTTCTCCGGACGGGGCAGCTGGCGGCCCACCAACCGTTCGCGCCGGCGGGTCTCATGCGCCAGCTCCCGTGCAATGGGACTGGAGTCATCAATAGCGTCCATGATGTTCCCCCTACCCGTCGAGGTTGTTTCACGTGAAACGAATAAGGGAGAGGAGCTCGCTACCGCACCAGGTTGATTTCCAAGTACACCGGAGGCGCCCGAGACAGTCCCAGCGAAAGAACGTGCTGACCCCAAAGACACAAACGGGGGTATCCGTTGTGTGGAGGCTTCGCTACTGGTCACTGGGGCACACTCACTCTCGTTCAGCTATTTTTGCTGCCGTTGACTAGCCTAACTGCTTACCCCGGCAGACTGCGGCTGCCGAGCCTACACTAGGGCTTCTTTTGGGACTTGTTTACAACGATGCGTACTACGGTGGTGGGCTCTTCGAGCAGGTTGTCGCCAACCGTTACGACGGATGTCTCAACACCGCCCAGCTTCCGGATAACTTTGGCGGCCTTGTCGATTTCCTCGGCCGCGCTGCGCCCCTTGATGGCAACTACCTCACCCTTGCCTGCAAGCAGGGGGATGGTGAGGCCAGCAAGGTTGCTCAGCGCCGAGACAGCACGTGCGGTCACAACATCGGCGTCAATGTGCCCCACTGCCAGCTCAGCGCGGGTGCGCATGACTGTGACGTTGTCCAGGCCGAGATCGTCCACTACCTCCTGCAGCCAGATCACCCGGCGTTCGAGCGGCTCGATCAGGGTCAGTTCCAGGTCTGGGCGGGCGATGGCGAGGCACAGACCCGGCAGTCCAGCGCCGCTTCCGACGTCGGCAACATGGCTTCCCTGCGCGATCTCGCTTTCGATGACGGCACAGTTGAGGACATGCCGGCTCCAAAGCCGGGGAATCTCACGTGGGCCAATCAGGCCACGTTCAGTTCCCGAGGTGGCAAGGTGCTCTACGTAACGCTTGGCCAAGTCCAGGCGGTCACCGAAAATCTTCTCAGCTGCCAAAAGCTCAGCCGGCGTGATGTCAACCATGATCAGCGAATCAGCAATTCTCTAGTTCGCGGAAACAACAATGTGGCGTCCGGCGCCTTCGCCCTCGGACTCGCTCACCAGGCCGAGGTCCGCAACGGCGTCGTGGACGATCTTGCGTTCGTAGGCGCTCATCGGTTCCAAGGCCACTGCCTCGCCGGTCTTCTTCACAGCGGCTGCAGCATCTTCGGCGATCTTCTGCAGGTGGCCGGTACGCTCCTGCCGGTAGCCGTTGATGTCCAGTACCAGGCGTGAACGGTTCTCCGTAGCGGACAGCACCGCGAGGCGGGTCAGCTCCTGCAGGGCTTCAAGGACTTCGCCGTCCTCGCCCACCAGGCTGTCCAGGCTGTCCGACTCCTCCTCGGTGACGATGGAGATGTAGGTGCGCCCGTTCCGGACCTCAATGTCGATGTCGCCATCGATGTCCGCAATGTCCAGCAGCTCCTCGAGGTAATCGGCTGCGACGTCTCCTTCTTCCTCCAGACGGCTCGCTGATGAAGCCTTGGGGGAGGAAACGTCGTTGTCCACGGACTCGTCCTGCTCGTCGATAATCTCTTCAGAAAGGGCCTGTTCGGTACTCTCGGCTGACATTACTTCTTCTTCCTGTTCTTGCGTTGTGGCTGAATGCGCTGACCTTTTGCCTCTATCACGGCAGCAGCGGCGGCGGCGTCCGCAGCCTCGTCCTTCTTACCGGTCAGGATCGAAAGGGCCGGAAGGCCCTTGGCGGCACGGCGCTCGGCGAGGGCCTTCGCTGCGGGGGATCCCGGCGTCGGCATGCGGCGGATGACAAAGAACTGCTGGCCCATGGTCCAGAGGTTGGTGGTGGTCCAGTAGATGAGGACACCAATGGGGAAGTTAATGCCGCCCACGCCGAAAACGAGGGGCAGGATGTAGAGCATCATCTTCTGCTGGCGCATGAAGGGGCTGGCCATGGCTTCTTCAGACATGTTCTTGGCCATGATCTGTTTCTGCGTGATGAACTGCGACGCCGTCATGGCCAGGATCATCAGGATGCTCAGAACAACGACGGCCACGTTGGTGGCGCCGCCGTGAAGCAGTGCGGCAGACAGCGGAGCCCCGAAAATGCTGGACTCGTCGAACTGCACCACCTGCTCCTGGCTCATGGCACCGATGCCTTTGCCTTGGGTCTTGGCGGAACTGATGCCGGACAGCACCTGGAACAGGGCGAAGAAGAAGGGCATCTGGATCAGCATGGGCAAGCAGGCCGAGAACGGGTTGGTCCCGTGCTTCTTGTACATGGCCATCTGCTCCTGGGCCATGGCCTGGCGGGACAGCTGGTCGGTTTTGCCCTTGTACTTGTCCTGGAGCTTCTTCAGGTCGGGCTGGAGCAGCTGCATGCCGCGCTGCGCCTTGATCTGCTTGACGAATACGGGAATCAGGGCAGCGCGGATCACCAGCACCAGGCCGATGATGGACAACGTCCACGTCCAGCCCGATGCCTCCGGCAGGCCGATCGCGCTCAGGCCCTCATGGAAGCCCACCATAATGACGGACACAAGCCACTTGAACGGAAACATGATTGTTTCAAAGAAGTCCATACTTATCCCTATTCGTCAGGCCGCCGTGCGGCCTTCTCCATCAGTCCGAGCAGCCAGGTATTTGTCCGGGTTGTTCAGCACAACAATTGTGGGGGTATGGCTGGCAGGCCATTCCCGGTGCCCGGCGGGGACGTGGTCCACACCGCCGGCATTCCATGGGTGGCAGCGGCCAAGGCGGCGCACCGCGAGCCAGCTTCCCTTGGCGGCACCATGGACGGTAATCGCTTCAAGGGCATAGGCCGAGCATGAAGGAAAGAATCTGCAGACCTGGCCGTACAAGGGAGAAACCACCTTGCGGTAGGCCTTAAGCAGAAGAATGAGGATGTTTCGCGGCAGGTTCCAGAGGAACAGCGCCACTGCGGCCACAACAGGATGAAGATGGGCGACGACGGCGGTGGTGTTACGCACGCGGTGTCCCCTTCTGTGTTGTACCGGCCGAACCGTTGGCGGCTGCCCGGGGGCGGCCGGCCAGCCGGGTCATTGTCGACTCCAGTGCAGCGTTGTAATCCGCCAGCAACTGGTCCCAGCTCGCGGACGCGGACGCAGGCAGCGCCCTGACCACTATGGCGAACCCGGTACCGTACTCGCGCAGCGAGGCAGCACCGGCTTCCCTCAGTCTCCTCTTAACGAGGTTCCTGACCACAGCGTTCCCGACACCCTTGGAAACAATGAACCCGATCCGGCTGGGTTCGTCAGCAGCAATAGCTGCCGCATATAACACTACGTTCCGGCGTCCATTGCGGACACCGGAACGTACAGTTGTTGAAAAATCGGTTGCAGTCCTCAAACGGTTGCGGGTGGCCAGCACCTTAAACTCGCAAAGAAACGTCTACCGACAAGTCAGTTATTTACGCCGACAGCTCGGTACGGCCCTTGCCACGACGGGCTGCCAGGATGGCGCGGCCGGCACGGGTACGCATACGAAGGCGGAAGCCGTGCTTCTTGGCTCGACGGCGGTTATTCGGCTGAAAAGTCCGCTTGCTCACGTTAGTTACTCCAGTGGATCAAAGGTGCGCCCACCCGATCAATATGGGGAAGAACTGGCCGACGCTAAGTTTTGTATATGCACGCTTCCCCCGGCTGCTCACACGCACTGCGTCTGAGAGATTCAGATGGGGCCAAAAAGCGCACACAAAGGACTTCACAACGTTAGGGCAATTCAGGGCCCCTAGTCAAACCGGAGCAGGCCACCGGCACTATCCCCAGCTGTGGCAAACCTGCCCTTCGAGCCTGTGGATGAAGTGGCTCACAGGCTGCTTTTTAGAACCACAACAGTGTAATTATCCACAAGCTACTGGCCAGCTATCTTCTAGGCTTTTCATCCCCTAGAGTTGCCCAGTAGCCGATTATCCACGTGCTGTGTATAACCCTGTGGATGAAGCTGAACCTGATCCTGGTTCCGCGCTTGCGGCTGCAGGCAATGCAGGCAAAGCAAGTTTTGAGGGAACCCATTGATGACAGTAGACGAAGCCAACCACGCCAATACTGTCGGAAGTTCCTGGCGGCGCGTTGTCAGCCTGCTGGAGCAGGACCACCGCGTTTCACCGCGGCAGCGTGGCTTTGTCATCCTCGCCCAGGCCCAGGGCCTGATCGGTTCCACCCTGCTGGTGGCAGTACCCAACGAACTCACCCGCGAAGTGCTGCAGACCCAGGTCAAGGACGCACTGGATGATGCACTGCACAGCGTCTTCTCCGAAGACATCCGCTGTGCCATTGACGTGGACACGGACCTGGTGCCCATCCACGAAGAGCCCGAGCCCGTCGTCGAGCCTTCCTTCTCGCCGGACCAGCTGATCGAGCAGAAGCCGCAGCCCATGCTGCCCAGCACCTCCCACGAGTTCGGCCGGCTCAACCCTAAATACGTCTTCGATACCTTCGTGATTGGTTCGTCCAACCGCTTTGCCCACGCTGCGGCCGTCGCCGTGGCGGAAGCGCCGGCCAAGGCCTACAACCCGCTGTTCATCTATGGCGACTCGGGCTTGGGAAAGACCCACCTCCTGCATGCGATCGGGCACTATGCCCGGCGGCTCTACAGCGGCATCCGGGTCCGGTACGTCAATTCGGAAGAATTCACCAACGACTTCATCAACTCCATCCGTGACGATGAAGGCGCCAGCTTCAAGACCACCTACCGCAACGTGGACGTCCTGCTGATCGATGACATCCAGTTCCTGGCCGGCAAGGACCGGACGCTGGAAGAGTTCTTCCACACGTTCAATTCGCTGCACAACAACAACAAGCAGGTGGTCATCACCTCGGACCAGCCGCCCAAGCTGCTCGCCGGGTTTGAGGACCGCATGAAGTCCCGCTTCGAATGGGGCCTCCTGACGGACATCCAGCCTCCGGAACTGGAAACCCGTATCGCCATTCTCCGCAAGAAGGCCCTGAGCGAAGGTCTTTCCGCTCCGGATGACGCCCTCGAGTACATCGCGTCCAAGATTTCCAGCAACATCCGTGAACTTGAAGGCGCCCTCATCAGGGTCACAGCGTTTGCCAGCCTCAACCGCCAGCCCGTGGATGTGGCCCTGGCGGAGATGGTGCTGAAGGATCTCATCACCGACGACGGTGCCCAGGAGATCACGTCCAGCCAGATCCTGCAGCAGACGGCCGAGTACTTCAAGCTCAGCATGGAAGAGCTCTGCAGCAAGTCCCGCACCAGGACCCTGGTTACCGCGCGCCAGATCGCCATGTACCTGTGCCGCGAACTCACGGACATGTCGCTTCCCAAGATTGGCCAGGAACTCGGCGGCCGCGACCACACCACGGTGATCCACGCTGACCGCAAAATCCGTGAACTGATGGCAGAGCGGCGTGTGATCTACAACCAGGTGACCGAGCTGACCAACCGGATCAAGCAACAGCAGCGCGATTCCTGACGAAGCATCTATACCTTATTAACAGGTGCATGTGGATAAGCCTGTGGATACTTAAGGGGACAACCGCGGTTAATGGGCTTAAAACCCTTAAGCCGCCTGTGGATCGGGAAAAGCGCCAAAATTTTTATCCCCATCCACACCCTGTTTAAAACCTGCTCCGCCCACAGTCCATGAACAGGGCTTAACCGCCGGATCCCGCGGCCGGAGGCAGTTATCCACAGTTTCCACAGCAGTTATTAACACTACTAATCCCAAAAAATTGAAGTCCCTCAAACAACAAGATCGATTCGCCCGTTCCGCACCGAGGGGCCACCGGCCCCAAGGGGCCAGCGCCGCAAAGTGGGGATGGGTTAATCGCGGATCTTCCGGCTAAGCTGTCAGCAGCGGTCCCATCCTTGGGTTTCTGCGTGGTTCAGGCAGCAGCACGGACCATGCAGGTTCAGGACGCGGGGCATCCCTTTATGGGGCTTCCTGCGGGAAGTTTCGAAGAAACCAATGCAGCAGCAATGAAAGGCGGCACCCTTCCGTGAAGTTCAGAGTCGATCGGGACGTCCTGGCAGAAGCCGTTACCTGGACAGCCCGCTCGTTGTCTCCGCGGCCGCCCGTTCCCGTCCTTTCCGGACTCCTTTTGAAGGCTGAAGCAGGCACAGTCAGCCTCTCGAGCTTCGACTACGAAACCTCCGCACGCCTGGAGATCGCCGCGGACATCCGGGACGAGGGGACCATCCTGGTCTCCGGCCGCCTTCTCGCGGATATCTGCCGCAGCCTGCCTTCGGCACCGGTCGACGTCGAAACGGACGGCAACAAAGTCACGCTCACCTGCCGCCGAAGCAGCTTCCACCTGGCTACGATGCCCGAGGCGGAATACCCGCCGCTTCCGGCCCTGCCCACCGTCAGCGGAACAGTCCCGGGTGACTCTTTTGCCCAGGCCGTCTCCCAGGTAATCATTGCCGCCAGCAAGGACGACACCCTGCCCATCCTCACCGGCGTGCGGATGGAGATTGAGGACGACCTGATCACGCTGCTGGCCACTGACCGTTACCGCCTGGCCATGCGCGAGGTGCCGTGGAAGCCCGTCACTCCGGGCATCTCCACCAGCGCGCTCGTCAAGGCAAAAACCCTGAACGAAGTGGCCAAGACCCTGGGCAACAGCGGAGACATCCAGTTGGCCCTCTCGGACGATGACAGCCGGCTTATCGGTTTCGAAAGCGGCGGCCGCACCACCACATCCCTGCTGGTGGACGGCGACTACCCGAAGATCCGGTCGCTTTTCCCTGACTCCACGCCCATCCACGCAACGGTCCAGACCCAGGAACTCGTGGAGGCCGTCCGCCGCGTCTCGCTGGTGGCAGAGCGCAACACCCCGGTCCGCCTGGCATTCACCCAGGGCCTGCTCAACCTGGACGCAGGCACCGGCGAGGACGCCCAGGCCTCCGAGGAACTCGAAGCCCAGCTTTCGGGTGACGACATCACGGTGGCCTTCAACCCGCACTACCTGGTGGAAGGACTGAGCGTCATCGAAACCAAGTTTGTCCGGTTCTCGTTCACCACGGCACCGAAGCCGGCCATGATCACGGCGCAGGCAGACGCGGACGGCGAAGACCAGGATGACTACCGTTACCTCGTCATGCCGGTCCGCCTCCCCAACTAGTCCCCAGCGCCCCCCTCGCCTTGCAAGCCCGGCCAGGGAACCCTGGCGGCGTGGGCCCAGACAGTTGTTGTCGTTCCGGGCCCCAAAACGACAACCGACACCCAATGCAGAAAGAGAAACCGCATCATGCATATTGGACTGATCGGCCTTGGCAAAATGGGATTCAACATGCGCGAACGCCTGCGCAAGGGCGGCATTGAGGTCACCGGTTATGACCGGAACCCGGAGGTCACGGACACCGGCTCCATTGATGAGCTCATCGCAGCCCTCCCCACGCCACGGCTCCTTTGGGTGATGGTGCCGGCCGGCGACATCACGGACGCCGTCGTCAAGGAACTCAGCGAAAAGCTGGACGAGGGTGACCTGGTGATCGACGGCGGCAACTCCCGCTTCACCGAGGACCAGAAACACGGCGAACTCCTCGCCGCCAAGGGCATCCACTTCGCGGACTGCGGTGTGTCCGGCGGTGTGTGGGGGCTGCAGAACGGTTACGGCCTGATGGCCGGCGGAGATGCCGCGGACATTGAACGTGCGCTTCCCGTCTTTGACGCCCTTCGCCCTGAAGGCGAACGGGCTGACAGCTTTGTGCACGTGGGCGGGATCGGCGCAGGCCACTACGCCAAGATGGTCCACAACGGCATCGAGTACGGCCTGATGCAGGCGTACGCCGAGGGCTACCAGCTACTCGCGTCCAAGGACATCATCAACGATCTGCCCGGAACCTTCCGGGCCTGGCAAAAGGGCACCGTGGTCCGGTCCTGGCTGCTGGACCTCCTCGTCAAAGCGCTGGACGAGGATCCGGGACTGCAGAACATTGACGACTACGTCGAGGACTCGGGCGAGGGCAGGTGGACTGTGGAAGAAGCCATTGCCAACGCCATTCCCGCACCGGCCATCACGGCCGCCCTGTTTGCCCGCTTCGAGTCCCGCGAGGACAGCTCGCCGGCCATGAAGATGGTGTCTGCCCTGCGCCACCAGTTCGGCGGGCACGCAACCCGTCCCGCCAAGTAGCAGCCAGCGGGGACCTGCCCGGTTCCCAGAATTGCCTAAAACCGCGTGTACATAGAACACCTCTCGCTGACTGATTTCCGCAGCTATGCCCAGGTTGACCTTGCCCTGGGCCCGGGCGTCACCGTCCTGGTGGGGTACAACGGCATTGGCAAGACCAACCTGATGGAAGCCATCGGGTACCTCGCCACCCTCAGCTCGCACCGCGTCAGCTCCGACGGGCCGCTGCTGCGGTTCGGCACCGACCGCGCCCTGGTCCGGGCCCGGCTGGTCCGGGGCGGGCAGGTCACGGTCCTCGAACTGGAAATCAACGCGGGCCGGGCTAACCGCGGCAGGATCAACCGCAGCAATCCCGTCCGCGCACGCGATCTTCTGGGCATCTGCCAGACGGTGCTCTTCGCACCGGAGGACCTGGCCCTGGTTAAAGGCGATCCGTCCAACCGCCGCCGGTTCCTGGATGAGCTCCTCGCCAGCCTGATCCCGCACCACGCCGCCACCCGCAGCGATTACGACCGGGTGTTGAAACAGCGCAATGCGTTGCTGAAGTCTGCCCGCTCGGGCAAATTCACGTCAGCGCATGAAGCGACGCTCGATGTGTGGGACCAGCATATGGCCAGGGCCGGTGCCGAACTGCTGCACGCCCGGCTTGAGCTCGTGGAACGCCTCCGGCCGCACCTGGCAACTGCATACGCCGGGCTGACAGATACCTCCAAGCCCGCCGACGCGGTCTACCGTTCCACCCTCCAGAACCAGATGGACGACGACGGCGCCCCGGAGTTGCGTGCTGCCGGCAACGGAGACGGAGGTACTACCGCCGAAGCCGAGGACCTGCGCCGGCTCACTGTGGAGGAGCTCACTGGGCGGTATGTTCGCGCCTTCGCCGACGCCCGGCGGAAGGAACGGGAACGCGGCATCTCGCTGGTGGGTCCCCACCGCGACGAACTGGAACTGATCCTCGGCCAGGCACCCGCCAAGGGGTATGCATCCCACGGTGAAACGTGGTCCATGTGCCTGGCACTGCGGCTCGCTTCGTATTACGTCATGCTGGACGATGCCCGGACCGGCGGCTCCGCACCGATCCTGATCCTTGATGACGTTTTTGCCGAGCTGGACGTGCAGCGCAGGCGTAAACTGGCCGCAATAGTCTCGGGTGCGGAACAGGTCCTGGTGACCGCCGCCGTCGACGCCGATATCCCGGAAGAGCTGTCCGGACGGCGGGTGAAGGTCATCGCGGGAGGAATCGATGAGTAGGGACGAAAAAGACGCCGGACGGCAGCCCGGCCGCGAGCCCGACAACATCGATGCGCCGCAGGCAGCCCTGAACAGAATGCGCGAGGCCGCCGCCGCCCGTGGCGAAATCCGCAGGGCCGCAATTCGGCCCGGGTCCCAAAAAGCCAAACGCAGTATCCGGGACACCCGCGGTTTCAGCCAGTTCCACTCCACCGGCCGGGATCCCCTCGGACTGGGCAAGGTAGTGGGCCGCCTGGTGGCCGAACGCGGCTGGACCTCCCCGGTTGCCGTCGGCTCAGTGATGGCAGAATGGGCCACCCTGGTGGGGCCTGAAATTTCAGCACACTGCACACCCGAAAGCTTCACGGACACCACGCTGCACGTCAGGTGTGATTCAACGGCCTGGGCCACGCAGCTCCGGCTCCTCAGCCTGAGCCTGCTCGAGAAATTCCGGGTGGAGCTGGGTGACGGTGTGGTCACCAGCATCCAGGTCCTCGGCCCCACCGCACCGAGCTGGCGCAAGGGCGGCCGGACAGTCAACGGACGCGGACCGCGGGACACTTACGGGTAGCCCGGAGCCGGACTCTTGAAAATCCCCTGATGGGCGTGTAGCGCCCTGGAAGGGCCGGAGGGTGTATAGGCACCCGCAGGCCGGAGTTTCGGAGCGCCAAAGGCGCAGTCTGTGGCTCGCAGCGGGCACATTGCCCGCCATCCACGGCCCTGGAATGCGGGAATCAGGGCTGTTTCACGGTAGAATCGATGTAGATAACTGGGCGTCGGTGAAACGTTGACTGAGTCCGTTCTCCGCACGCTTCCAGCACGCGGATCGCGGATCCCACCATCAGCTAGTAGCCGGCGCCATAAGTTTGCGCCTGTTGGCGGACTGCTTTTCCATGCCTGGAAGAGCTTTCCAGCCGGCCATCATCGAGAACAGAGGAGTCGACAGCGCCTGTGGCTAACGACAATACAGATATTCTGGCAGTTGAACCCGCAGTCGAGGATGCCCGCACGCCTGACACCCCGGCAGAAGCAGCCACACCGCGCGAGTACGGTGCCAGCGACATTACCGTCCTTGAGGGCCTGGAAGCTGTCCGGAAGCGTCCCGGTATGTACATCGGCTCCACTGGACCCCGCGGACTCCACCACCTGGTCTACGAAGTGGTGGACAACTCCGTCGATGAGGCCCTGGCCGGCTACTGTACACATATCGAGGTTGTGCTGCAGGCCGACGGCGGCGTGAAGGTTGTTGACGACGGCCGCGGCATCCCCGTGGACATGCACCCCACTGAGCACAAACCCACGGTTGAAGTGGTGATGACCATCCTGCACGCCGGCGGCAAGTTCGGCGGCGGTGGCTACGCCGTGTCCGGCGGCCTGCACGGAGTGGGTATCTCCGTTGTCAACGCCCTCTCCAGCAGGGTGGACACCGAGGTCCGCCGGCAGGGCCACGTCTGGCGGATGTCCTTCGCCGACGGCGGCAAGCCCCAGGGCAGCCTGGTGCAGGGCGAAGAAACGGATCTCACCGGGACCACCCAGACGTTCTACCCCGACGCCTCAATTTTCGAGAGCACCGAGTTCGATTTCGAGACCCTCCGTGCCCGCTTTCAGCAGATGGCCTTCCTCAACAAGGGCCTGCGCATCACGCTGACCGACGAGCGCACGTCCGCCAGCGATAACGAAGCCGATGCGGATCTGGACCTGGACGGCGTTGTCACCGAAGGCGAAGTCAGCGCCGAGCACCGCACCGTGGTCTACCAGTACAACGAGGGCCTGCTGGACTACGTCAAGCACCTGAATTCAGGAAAGAAGGTGGAAGTAGTCCACGAGGACGTCATCGCCTTCGAAACCGAGGACACGGAACGCAAGATTGCCCTGGAAATGGCGATGCAGTGGACCAATGCCTATTCCGAGAGCGTCCACACCTACGCCAACACCATCAACACCCATGAGGGCGGTACCCACGAAGAGGGTTTCCGCGCTGCCATGACGTCACTGATCAACCGCTATGCGCGTGAAAAGGGCATCATCAAGGAAAAGGACGACAACCTCACAGGCGATGACATCCGTGAGGGCCTCACCGCCGTCATTTCCGTCAAGCTCGCAGAGCCCCAGTTCGAGGGCCAGACCAAGACCAAGCTGGGCAACTCCGAGGTCAAGGGTTTCGTCCAGCGTGTGGTGACCGACGGGCTTGGCGACTGGCTCGAACGCAATCCCGGCCCCGCCCGCGACGTCATCCGCAAGGCCATCTCGGCAGCGCAGGCCCGCATGGCTGCGCGCAAAGCCCGTGACAACGCGCGCCGTAAGAGCCCGCTGGAGTCCTTCGGCATGCCAGGCAAGCTGTCCGACTGCTCCTCCAAGAACCCGGAGAAGTGCGAGGTCTACATCGTGGAGGGTGACTCGGCCGGCGGTTCCGCCAAGCGCGGCCGCAACCCCGAGACCCAGGCCATCCTTCCCCTCCGGGGCAAGATCCTGAACGTGGAGCGTGCCCGCCTGGACAAGGCCCTGGGCAACACCGAAGTCCAGTCCATGATCACGGCCTTTGGCACCGGCATCGGGGAGGACTTCGACCTCTCCAAGCTTCGGTACCACAAGATCGTTTTGATGGCCGACGCCGACGTGGACGGCCAGCACATCACCACGCTGCTGATGACGCTGCTGTTCCGCTACATGCGGCCATTGATCGAAAACGGTTACGTCTACCTGGCCCAGCCGCCGCTGTACCGGATCAAGTGGTCGAACGCTGCGCACGATTACGTGTACAGCGACAAAGAACGTGACGCCAAGCTCCTCGCGGGACAGGCAGCCGGGCGCCGCATCCCGAAGGACAACGGCATCCAGCGCTACAAGGGCCTCGGCGAGATGGACTACACGGAACTGTGGGACACCACCATGGATCCGGACAACCGCACCCTGTTGCAGGTCACCATGGACGACGCATTGGCTGCCGACCAGATCTTCTCCGTCCTGATGGGCGAGGACGTGGAATCACGCCGCAACTTCATTCAGCAGAACGCCAAGGACGTCAGGTTCCTGGATATCTAAAGGTAATTCCCTTCGTATTCCAGAGCTGACATATACCTGAAACGGAAATAGAAAATGAGCGACGAAACACCCGAGAACCCGGCCCCCGAAGCCGGGAACCCGGACACCGTTCTTGAAGGCGACGTGCTGGTGGACCGCGTGGAGCAGGTGGACCTGCAGACGGAAATGCAGCGGTCCTACTTGGACTACGCGATGGCCGTCATCGTGGGCCGTGCCCTCCCTGACGTCCGCGACGGCCTTAAACCCGTACACCGCCGGGTGCTGTACGCCATGTTCGACGGCGGCTACCGCCCCGAGCGATCCTTCAACAAGTGCGCCCGCGTGGTGGGCGAGGTCATGGGCCAGTACCACCCCCACGGCGACACCGCGATCTACGACGCCCTGGTACGCCTCATCCAGGACTGGACCATGCGCTACCCGTTGGCCCTGGGCCAGGGCAACTTCGGTTCGCCGGGCAACGATGGCGCCGCTGCGCCCCGTTACACCGAAACCAAGATGGCCCCGCTGGCCATGGAGATGGTCCGCGACATCGATGAGGAAACCGTCGATTTCCAGGACAACTACGACGGCAAGAACCAGGAACCCACCATCCTGCCGGCCCGGTTCCCCAACCTGCTGGTCAACGGCTCCTCGGGCATCGCCGTGGGTATGGCCACCAACATCCCGCCGCACAACCTCCGCGAGGTGGCCGACGGCGTGCAGTGGTACCTGGCCAACCCCCAGGCCACCCGCGAGGAACTGCTGGAAGAACTCCTGCTGCGGGTCAAGGGCCCCGATTTCCCCACCGGTGCCACCATCCTTGGCCACAAGGGCATCGAGGACGCCTACCGCACCGGCCGCGGCTCCGTCACCATGCGCGCCGTGGTGAACGTGGAGGAACTGCAGGGCCGCACCTGCCTGGTGGTTACCGAACTGCCGTACCAGGCCAACCCGGACAACCTCGCCATCAAGATTGCCGAACTGGTGAAGGACGGCAAGATCCAGGGCATCGCCGACCTGCGGGATGAAACCTCCGGCCGCACCGGCCAGCGGCTGGTCATCGTGCTGAAACGCGATGCCGTGGCCAAGGTGGTGCTGAACAACCTCTACAAGCACACCGAACTGCAGAGCAACTTCTCCGCCAATATGCTGGCGATCGTTGACGGAGTGCCCCGGACCCTGAGCCTGGATGCCTTCATCCGGCACTGGGTCACCCACCAGATGGACGTCATTGCCCGCCGCACCAGGTACAGGCTGCGCAAGGCCGAAGAAGAAGCCCACATCCTGCGGGCACTGCTGAAGGCGCTGGACATGCTGGACGAGGTCATTGCCCTCATCCGTGCTTCCAACACCACCGAAGCCGCCCGCGACGGCCTGATGGAACTGCTGGACATCGACGAACTGCAGGCCCGGGCCATCCTGGACATGCAGCTGCGCCGCCTTGCGGCCCTGGAACGCCAGAAGATCCAGGACCGGCATTCAGAGCTCGAGGCCCTCATTGCCGAGTACAACGCGATCCTCGCCTCCGAGCAGCGCCAGCGCGAAATCATCAGCACCGAGCTTGGCGAAATCGTGGACAAGCACGGCGATGACCGCCGCACGAAGATCCTGATGGGCTTCGACGGCGACATGTCCATGGAGGACCTCATCCCCGAAGAGGAGATGGTGGTCACCATCACCCGCGGCGGGTACGTGAAGCGGACCCGGAGCGATAACTACCGTTCCCAGCAGCGCGGCGGCAAGGGCATCAAGGGTGCCCAGCTGCGCGGGGACGACGTGGTGGAGCACTTCTTTGTCACCACCACCCACCACTGGCTCCTGTTCTTCACCAACCTTGGCCGGGTTTACCGCGCGAAGGCCTACGAGCTGATGGAAGCCGGCCGTGACGCCAAGGGCCAGCACGTGGCCAACCTGATGGCGTTCCAGCCCGATGAGCACATCGCCCAGGTGCTGGACCTGAAGGACTACCAGCAGGCGCCCTACCTGGTACTCGCCACCAAGCGCGGGCTGGTCAAGAAGACGCGGCTGGAGGACTACGACACCAACCGCTCCGCGGGTGTGATCGCCATCAACCTCCGCGACGGCGATGAACTGGTGTCCGCGCAGCTGGTTTCCGAAACCGACGACCTGCTCCTCGTGTCCCGGAAGGGGCAGTCCATCCGCTTCACCGCCACCGAGGACGCCCTGCGCCCCATGGGCCGGGCAACCTCCGGCGTCACCGGCATGAAGTTCCGCGAGGACGACGAGCTGCTCGCCGCCAACGTGGTGACCGACGGCTCCTTCGTGTTCATCGTGACCGAGGGCGGCTACGCCAAGCGCACCGCCGTCGAGGAGTACCGCCTCCAGGGCCGCGGCGGGCTGGGCATCAAGGTTGCCAAGCTCGCCGAAGAACGCGGTGACCTGGTGGGCGCGCTTATTGTCCAGGAAGAGGATGAGGTGCTGGTGGTCATGGAGGGCGGCAAGGTTGTCCGCTCCTCGGTGGCCGGCGTCCCCGCGAAGGGCCGCGACACCATGGGCGTCATCTTCGCCAAACCGGACAAAAACGACCGGATCATCGAGGTGGCACGCAACAGCGAACGCGGCATCGAGGGCGAGGAATCGCTGGAGGATGACGTAACGTTGGCTGAAGATGGCGGTTCCCCTGGGGAAGCCGCAGAGTCAGCACTGGCAGATGAATCACCGGCCGTTGAGTCAGAGGACGCCTCGGGCGACGCTGAGCCGAACGAAGACAACACGGAGGTAACGAATGAGTAATCCCGACTCATTTCCCAAGCCGAACACTTCAGCTCCCGAGGGAAGCCGGCCCTCGGCTGCACCCCGCGTGAACGCTCCTGTTCGTCCGCAGCAGCGGCCAGCCGCGCCCGCGGCAGCTCCCGGACAACGCCCGGCAGTCCCCGGCCAGCGTCCCCTCCAGGGTGAACGGCCGACGCCGGGACAGGCCGCACCGCGCACGGCTGCGGGACCATCCGTCTCCGGCCAGCGTCCGGCACCGGGCCAACGCCCGATGCAGGGAAACCAGGGCCAGGGAGGCCAGCGGCCGGCCCAGGGGACACCGGGACTCGTCAAGCCCGCCCCTAAGGCCAAAGTGCGGCGCGCGCGGCTGCTGATCAGCAAGGTGGACCCATGGTCTGTCCTGAAGATGGCCTTCCTGCTGTCCGTGGCGCTGGGAATCGTCACGGTGGTCGCCGCCATCGTCCTGTGGACCGTCCTGGACCTCACCGGAATCTTTGACCAGGTGGACAGCCTGCTCGGTACCCTTGCCGGCTCCGAAGGCGGCGGCTTCGAACTGAAGAAGGTTGCCTCCCTCGGCCAGGTGGCCTCGTTCGCCACCATCATCGCCGTGGTGAACGTGGTCCTGCTGACCGCGCTCTCCATGCTCTCTGCCGTCCTGTACAACATTGCAGCCACCCTGGTGGGCGGCATCGGCGTTACCCTCACCGACGATTAGGTCCCTGCTTTCACCGGCAAATTTGCGGTGAAAGCGCCCGATTTGAGATCGGGCCGGGATGTGCTGTAAAGTCATGTCTCGGCCCGATGAGGTATCGGGGCGTATAGCTCAGGCGGTTAGAGCGCTTCGCTGATAACGAAGAGGTCCCAGGTTCAAGTCCTGGTACGCCCACGGAACCTGTGCAGGTTCAAGTGGAGGTTTGGTCCGCATCACAGCGGCCGGACCGGAACGGGGAGCATGTGAAGAAGTTGCTTGTACTGGCAGCTGCAATCGCAGGCGTCCTCGTCTACCGGAAAGCACAGGAATCCGAAGCCCGGAAAACAGTCTGGAGCAAGTCCACCGATTCGGTTGGCTAGGCCGGACGCCCCGTCCTGGGGCTGGTCAGCAGCCCCAAGGTTCTAGGGTATGATGGACGGGTTGCTTCTTATGGGGGCATGGCGCAATTGGTAGCGCACCTGCTTTGCAAGCAGGGGGTTCGGGGTTCGAGTCCCCGTGCCTCCACCATAAGAGAGTCCCGGTTCAGCGGAAACGCTGGCCGGGACTTTTGTTTTGCCCGAGACATATAGGCCTGAGAAATATAGGGGTGGATGGGTGGCCTACTTTATTGCAGCCCTTGGCGTGCTGGGTGTTGCCTCCTCCGGTCCCCTGATAGCAGCCACGCTGGGAGCCACCAGTGTCAGTGCGCTGGCCATAGCCTTCTGGCGCAACGCCATCGGCGCCGTCGTGATGGCCACCCCTACCCTCATCCGGGAGCCGGCCTTGTTCGGCAGGGTGACCCGGAGGGAGTTCCGCTGGTCGCTGCTCGCCGCCGTCGCCCTGGCCCTGCACTTTGCCTGCTTCATCACCTCGCTGCAGCTGACGTCCGTTGCTGCGGCCACGGCCCTGGTGTGCCTCCAATCGGCATGGATTGCCGTCTTCCAGCTCTTCAGGGGAACCAGGCACCGCTGGCAGGTGCTCGCCGGCCTGGGCATCGCCTTTGGCGGAGTCGTGGCCATCACCGGCTTCGACATGGGATCTTCCCCGGAAGCCCTCGCAGGTGACTTGCTGGCAGTGGCCGGCGGAGCCCTGGCCGGGCTGTACACGCTGGCGGGTGGCAAGGCCCGGCAGAGCATGACCACCGGGACTTACACCACGCTCTGCTACGGAATGTGCGCTGCCCTCGTGGCCCTCCTCGCGCTGCTGGGCGGACAACCGCTGGTGGGCTTCGACGCTGGCGGCTGGCTCGGTATCGCGGCAATCACTGTGTGCGCCCAACTGGTGGGCCATACCGCGTTCAACCACCTGCTCGCCACGATGGGTCCGCTGCTGGTGTCCATGATCATCCTGCTGGAAATCCCCGGCGCGGCGCTCCTGGCAGCCATGTTCCTGCAGGAAACACTTCCCGCAGGCACCTACGCAGGGCTGGCCCTGATCCTGGTGGGGCTCGCCGTCGTTGTACTCGGCCAAAAGCCCGCAAGGGCAGGAAGGCGGGGCCGCCCGGGAGGGTCAGGGGAACAGGATGGACCGGAACGTCCGCTGGCGGAACTCGGGACAGACTGACCCCTGGCCAGGAAAGCCCGGGAGGGAGAGGCCTACTGCCCGCCGCGGCGGGTTGGCTGTGCAGTATTAACGGTGTGGATGGCCCGCAGGAGCTTGGCCGGGAAGTACACCGAGAAAAACACCACCATCGGTGCCTTGAGGGCCATCTTCTTCACGTTGTGGGCCTTGTACGTGCGGTCAAACCGGGTGACGTAGTAGCGGTAGTCCCGGGGGGAATCCTCCAGCCGGCGCGCGGACATGCCGGACACCATCTGGGGGCAGTAGTTGATCTTCAGGTCGTGGTCGGCGAGGTGCAGCGAAAGATCGATGTCTTCATGCATCTCGTCCTTCTCGTCGCGGCACGTCTCTGAGCGGATGATCTCCCAGGCCGAAGAGCGCAGGGCCATGTTGGAGCCGAACAGGAAATGGTATTGGTGCTTGGCCAGCTTCAGCATGAGCTGGCGCATTTTGTCGTCCGCTTTGAGGCCGAAGCGGCGCATGGGCATGTCGTAATAGACGACTGGCCCGGTGGCGGCCTGGACTGACGGGTCACCGAAGGCGCGCTGCACCTGTTCCACCCAGTCCGGTTCCACCACGGAGTCCGCGTCGATGCGGCCGAGGATGTCCCCGGTGGCGTTGTCCAGGCCGAAGTTGCGGGTGGGAATGAGCCCCTGTTCCTGGTCCTGGCTCAGCAGGACGATGGGGCTTTCCGGATACTCAAGTTGCATCTGGCGGACGATGTCAGCGGTCCGGTCCTTGGAGAGGTTGTCCACCACGATGATTTCGTGGGCGGGCACCGACTGGTAGATGGCAGCTATAAGGCACTGCCGGATGACGCTCTCCTCGTTATATGCCGGGATGACAATGGACACGCGGGCCTGCTGTGCTGCGTCGTTCAAGGCATCCTCAGAGGATTGGTCGGCTGACATCAGTTCAAATCTAGCATCGATCCGGTGCCCTCCCGGGGAGCGCGGCGGTGTGCGGAGATGAATAAAGGGCCCCGCTCCAGTGAACTTGTCACCGAAGCGGGGCCCTCATCCAAGGCGGGGAATGCTAGGACTGGGTGGCATCCTTGTCCAGAGTGGACTTGTCCCCGTTGCCGGTGTTGGACGAGACGTTCTTGGTGGCCGTCTTGGCGTCGGTTGAAACCGGGGCTGTTTCGCCGGGAGCGTCCTCAGCCACGTGCTTGGCCTTGTCCGCGGTGTCAGCATCCTCGTCCGCCACAACGCCTGGCGCCTCGTCCGCCACAACGCCGCTGGTGGCCTCAGGAACTTCGTTCACCGTGGTTGCCGGGACAGGGGCGGGCGTGGACGTGACTGGGGAAGGAGTCTTCCAGGGGTCCTCGACCGGCTTGGAGGCCTTCCAGGCAGCCACACCGGCGGCAACGGCCGCCGCGATTACGCCAAAGACCAGCCAGCCGCGCTTCCCGGGCTTCTCCGGTTCGGCGAGCTGGGTGCCCGCCGTCCGGCCGGCTTCGGTCGCGACTACCTTGAGCCGGGGGGCGGCGGCCTGGGCCTGCTCCTGGATGGTGTGGATGATTCCCACATCGCCGAGCTTCTGCGCAATGGCGTCCACGTGGGCCGGCGTGTTTTCGAGTGTGCGGTGCACGGCGTTGGAGGCGACACCGATCTGGTCGGACAGTCGGGGCAGGTAATCCACAACGACGCGGTCGCGGGCACTGAGGACAACCGGCGTTGCTTTGTCCAGCGCCTCGTGCAGCCGCGGGGATGCTCCATCCACTGCCTCATTGATCCGCGGAGCGAGCTGCGCCAGGCCGCCCTGGATGCGGGGAGTCACGGTGGCAACGCCGCCGGCCAGGTTGTGGGCCGCTGACTTCAGGCCTTCCTGGATTTTGGGAGATGCGTTATCCAGGCTCTGCTGCAGGCGGGGAACGGCCCACTCAACGGCTGCTTCCACGCGGGGGCTTGCCCACTCCCTGGCGTGCTCCACAGCTCTGGTGACTGACAGCTCAAGGTCACGGGCAATACGATCCGATTTCTTCACAACTACCTCCCGATTAAAGTGACGGTCTGTGGTTAGCCTACGTTGGCTTGGTCTTCACCGGCTATTCCCTCTGCGGAATTTAGGCGGATTTCACCGAGCGCGGAACTGCTGCCGCAGCAGTCCCCGCCCCGGACCGCCATGGAAGAATGGGCCGTATGACTGCCATCGCAACTGCAAAAGCAACCATCCACACAAGCCTCGGCGACATCGTCGTCAACCTCTTCGGCAACCACGCGCCCAAGACGGTCAAGAACTTCGTTGGCCTCGCCACGGGCGAGCAGGCGTGGACCCACCCGGAAACGGGCGAGGATAAGACCGGTACGCCCCTGTACAACGGCACCATCTTCCACCGCATCATCAAGGACTTCATGATCCAGGCCGGCGATCCCCTGGGCCGCGGCGTGGGCGGACCGGGCTACCAGTTCGACGACGAAATCCACCCCGAACTCAGCTTCAACCAGCCCTACAAGCTGGCCATGGCAAACGCCGGCATCCGCATGGGCAAGGGCACCAACGGGTCACAGTTCTTCATCACCACCATCCCCACCGACTGGCTGCAGGGCAAGCACAGCATCTTCGGTGAAGTAGCGGACGACGAATCCAAGAAGGTCGTGGACGCCATTGAAGGTGTCCGTACCGGCATGGGTGACCGCCCGGTGGAGGACGTCACCATCAACAGCATCGACATCGAACAGCTGTAATCCCCCTCCATGAGTTACGGAATTCCGTCGGCTGAGCCGTCCGCGCAGGTTCCGGTCTGCCCCCGGCATCCGGACCGGCCATCCTACGTGCGCTGTCAGCGGTGCGGACGCCCCGCGTGCCCGGACTGCCAGCGGGCGGCCGCCGTCGGATTCCAGTGCATTGACTGCGTCAACGAAACAAGGCGTACGACGCCGGAAGTGCGGACGGTCTACGGCGGCGCCGCAACTGCCGGCAAACCATTGGTGACGTACGGCATCATCGCAGCGTGCGTGCTGGTGTACGTGCTGCAGTGGATCATCCCCGGCCAGGCCGTTTATGAACAGTTCGCCTACAACAACGTCTTCGCCACCCCTAAATACGGGGCCTTCGAGCCTTGGCGGATGCTCACGGCAGCATTCCTGCACTCGCCGGATTCCGTGCTGCACATTGTCCTTAACATGTACACGCTGTGGATCTTCGGCCAGGCACTCGAGCCGCTCCTGGGCCGCATCCGCTTCCTGGCCCTCTACCTGATTTCGGCCATTGGCGGCTCGGTGGGATACCTGCTCCTGAACCCGCTGCTGGTGCCCGGGCAAGGCCTGGTGGGAGTAGTGGGCGCTTCAGGTGCCATCTTCGGGCTCTTCGGTGCCATGCTGTTGGTACAGCGGCAGCGCGGCGGAGATACCCGCCAGCTGTGGGTGCTGATCGCCATCAACGGTGTGATCGGCTTCCTCATCCCCCAGATCGCCTGGCAGGCGCACCTTGGCGGCCTGGTCACCGGCGGGCTCTGCGCGGCGGTCCTCGCCTACACTCCCCGCGGACGCCGGCAGGGCCTGGTCCAGGCAGCCGGCCTGGTAGCGGTCCTCGCCCTGCTGGTTGCCGCCAGCTGGATCCGAATTTCGCTCTAGATCCCAAGGCTGCAGCCCGCTTTACCTTCCTAGACGAAAGGCCCCGACATCCCCAAGGCGAATTCTAGGGGTCGTTGCAACACCTGTTGGTTAGGTGGTTAGTAGTAGATCACGTAAACGCTCGGCTGGAGTATTCCAGCCGAGCGTTTTGCGTGGGCGGCCGTTGAGTTCCTGCGCGACGTGTTCGAGATCTTCGGGTCCGTAGACGGACAGGTCGGTGCCTTTGGGGAAGTACTGGCGCAGGAGCCCGTTGGTGTTCTCGTTGGAGCCGCGTTGCCAGGGGCTGGCGGGATCGCAGAAGTAGACGGGCATGTCGGTGGCAAGGGTGAATGATTTGTGGGTGGCCATTTCCGCGCCCTGGTCCCAGGTCAGGGAGCCTCGCAGGTGGGCCGGCAGGGTGGTCATGGTTTTGACGAGTCCGTCGCGGACTGTTTCGGCGGTGTGGTCATTTGGCAGGTGGATGAGCATTACGTAGCGGGTGGTGCGTTCGACCAGGGTCGCGATCGCTGACTGGTTGTAGGCGCCGGTGATGAGGTCCCCTTCCCAATGGCCTGGCACGGCGCGGTCCTCGATCTCAGGCGGGCGCTCGGAAATCATGACCATCGGGTCCACAAACCGGGGAGTGCGCTGCTCGCCGCTGCGGTGGGGTTTGCGGCGGGTCCGGCCGGTGCGCAGGGCTGCCTGGATTTCGCGTTTGAGTCCGCCTCTGGCCTGGACGTAGAGGGCTTGATAAATCGTCTCTGGGCTCACACGCATCTCCGGTTGGTCAGGGAACTCTCCGACCAGCGTGTGGCTGATCTGCTCCGGAGACCAGCGTAGGAGCAGCTTGTCCTTCACGTAGTCACGCAGGTCCGAGTCGCCTGCGAGTTTGGCCGCCTTGGGCCGCGTCCGGCGGGCAGCGGCAGCACGGTGCGCCGCATAGGGCTGGTAACCGTCGTTCCGTCCGTTGCGGGCGAGCTCACGGCTGATGGTGGACGGTGACCTGCCCAGCGCGGCAGCGATGGCCTGCTGCGAGGCACCGTGTCCGGACAGGTCCCGGATCCGCTCCCGGTCCTCCAGAGACAGGTAGCGCGGATCAATGGGTTTTTCCAGTGCGGTGATGCCCGGGGCGGGCATAGCCATTACGCCGGCCGGGGTGTCAAAGGAGTTCACTCCCCGTTTGTAGTCGATCACCCATCCGTCAGGGTAAATGCGTCGATTGCTCGACTTCCGGATTCCCTGGTCCCAGTCCCTGGCCGTGCGAATGTTCACGCCAACTGTCCGTGCCGCTTCACGACGGGAAACACCGGCCTTGCGCAGCCGGAAGAACTCTTCCCTTCCCGGATGCGGGCCGGCGCCCGGAGTCCCGCGGCCTCTCAGACCGGCTTTCCTGACCCAGCCAGCGCATGTGTTGGCATTGAGTTCCAGCTCCCTGGCCGCTGCCCTCGTACTTCCAAGACGGTCAAAAACCGCGAAAAACGCAGCCTTCTGATCCTGGCCCGAACGCACTCCACTTGATGATTCACGGCTTAAACGAGACACGGTCGTTGCAACTCCCAAAATTCTGGATGTTGCAACGACCGCTAGAACCCAAGCAACGGATGCCGGGGCCTTCTTTATCCACAGCAGTTATCCACAATGTTGGTAACTTACACGCCTGTAGTTCAGGTGCGGAAAACAACTTTCCCGCCAACTGGCACGACCTCTTCGCAATATCCCCCCAGTTAGTCCACAACTGTGGATAACTCTTGGGGATAGAACTGTGCTTAAGTGGACAAAGCTGCCCCGAAACCCTGCTTCTGTGGAAAAACACTGGGAAAGCGGCCGGGCTGGATGCTTAAGGTCGGTTTGCACCTCCCCTTTCAACAGGCTTTTGCACAGTGTTAATAACTGACAGCGACGTAGTTTCTTGTGGAAAATGCCCGGAGTACGGTGCCGGAAGGCCAGGAGCCACCCCATTTCCCCCAAGGTTTCCACAACTGTGGATAACTTGTGGGTATCCGGATGTTGGTAAGTGGAAAAGACGAGATCGTTGGTGTGCAAAGCTGGGGTTGCAACGGGCAGCCACCTACGCCTTCACTGGAAGGTACGCCTGCCAGTTAGTCCCGCACGTTGTGTTCCGATCAGGAGAATCCTTTGAGCGCCACTACGCAGCACATCTACCTCGATAAGCAGCATCCCGCCCTGTGGAGAGCCCTTAACGGACTGGGACTGAAGGTGCGGGAGGCCGCCGAAGCGGCAGGCCTGGACGAATCCACCGTGGAGCTCCTGCGGGTCCGCGTTTCACAGCTCAATGGATGTGCCTACTGCCTCGACCTTCATGTAAGGGAAGCAATGGAGGCAGGCGAAACGGTGCAGCGAATTGCCGTACTCCCGGCATGGCGCGAGACAGCTCTCTTTACCGAGAAGGAGCGGGCCGCACTCGCACTGGCCGAGAGCATTACGGAACTGCCGGGCCACAGCCAGCAGGGGAACGAGGAGGCCTACGCCCGGGAGCACCTCTCGGAGGAGGAGTTCTCGGCGGTGAGCTGGTTGGCCATTGCCATGAATGCGTTTAACCGCGTCTCAATCACCAGCCACCATCCGGTTACCCGGGACCGGTAAACAGCCTGGCTGCACATATTCGGGTAGGTTATCCACAGGTCTTCCACATTGTTAATAACCGCATCCGTGCGGACCGCTACACGCTTTGGTACGGCAGGGCGCAGGATGCTGATCCGGTCGAGGGGCCGCCAAGGAGTTTTCAACAGTGTGGATAACTTTCCCAACAGTTGTGGAAAACGGTGTTGCTAGGCGCTGGGACCGGGCCAGACTCCGGAAGATCCGCGCCGGTGGCTGTCCAAAAGATGGGTATCCACCATGCCGATGGCTTCCATCAGGGCAAACATGGTGGTGGGCCCTACGAAGGAGAAGCCCTTCTTCCGCAGCGCCTTGGACAGGGCGGCCGACTCAGGGGACTGTGTGGGGATGTCGGAGTGGACTGCCGGGCTGGGCGTCGCAGCGGGTTTGAACTGCCAGACGAACTCCACCAGGCCGCCTTCCTGCCGCAGTGCGAGCGTGGCCCGGGCATTGGTGATGGCGGAGCGGACTTTCAGGCGGTTCCGCACAATGCCTGGGTCCTGCATCAGGCGCTCAACGTCATTATCAGTAAACAACGCCACAGCGTCAGGGTTGAAGCCGGCGAAGGCCGCCCGGAACGCGGGGCGCTTCCGGAGGATGGTGGCCCAGGAGAGCCCTGCCTGGAAGCCCTCAAGGCAGATCCGCTCGTAGAGCCCGTGTTCATCAGTGACCGGCAGGCCCCACTCGGTGTCGTAGTACTCGCGCAGGAGCGGATCGACGGAGGCCCACAGAGGCCGGGCCAGTCCGTCCTCACCCACTACGGCGCCGCTGTCAGTAGCTATGAACGCCACCGGGTGGTCATGAGGAACCCGACGATCGCGATGCCGAACCCGGCCACGATGTTCCAGGATTCCCATGCCTGGACCGGGAGGCGGCCTTCGCTGATGTAGAAGGTGATGATCCAGAGGAGGCCGATGATCATCAGGCCGAACATCACCGGCTTGAACCAGACGGGGTTCGGCTTGTAGGCCTGCGACGAAGCCTGCTGGGTGGTGCTGGCGGTCTTCTTGCGTGGCTTTGACTCGGGCACTGGCTCTCCTTGGCGGGCTGAGGCAAGCTCGGCGTTCCGGGCTTGATATCCTGCAAGAAGGAAGTTGCCAGCGGTCTGCGCGATCTTGGTCAAATCTGGATTCTTACTAGCAGCCAATTCTAGTCGTAGTTCATGGGGCACCAGTGCCCGCCGCAACCGCCCGGAGGAGAACGCGTGGTACTGCAGGAGAAGGCGAGGCCGGCCGCTGCGCCGCGTGCCGGCGTCGTATTTCTGCGCGGAACCATCCAGGTACTGGGTGAGCTGCTCATTACCGCCGGGGTTATCCTGCTGCTCTTTGTGGCCTGGCAGCTGTGGTGGACCAACATTGAATCGGACGCCAAGCAGAGCGAAGTGATCAAGGAGTTCGCCCAGGACCTCGGCACCCCGGCACCAGCCGCGCCGGAAGCCCCCTCCGCCCCCGCGGCTCCCGCCGACTTCGGCCAGCCGGTAGTGGGGACCGCGCCGGGCCACGCCGGCACCATCGGCATCATGTACATTCCGCGGTTCGGCGGGAACTACACCAGGCCCATCGTCCAAGGCACCAGCCAGGATGTGTTGGACACCCTGGGCCTGGGGCACTACAGCAACACGGCCATGCCGGGAGCGGTGGGAAACTTCGCTGTTGCCGGGCATCGCCAGACGCACGGCGCCGTCCTGGACAATATCCACACCCTGGTGCCCGGGGACAAGATCTACGTTCAGACGAAGGACGGTTTTTACGTCTATGTTTTCCGCAACAACCAGATCGTGATGCCGTCCCGCACTGACGTCCTGGATCCGGTGCCCGCCCAGCCGGGCGTCGCCCCCACGGAAAGCTTCCTCACCATGACCAGCTGCAATCCCCGCTTTGGTGCCGAAGAGCGAATCATCGCCTACGCCCTGCTGGACACCTGGCGCCCCGCATCAGCCGGTCCGCCCGCGGAAATTGCAGCGCAGGTAGCCGCAGCGACTGGAAGAGGCTGATCATGTACGCCTGGATTTTCCGTCATCTGCCCGGGCCGCTCTGGCTGCGGATCGCCACCTCGCTGGTGCTGATCGCCGTCGCACTGGTATTGATGGTGCAGTTCCTTTTCCCGTGGATGTCCGAGTACACCCAGTTCACCGACTCAACGATTGGTTCCGCAAACCAGCCATGACCACAACCAAAATCCTCGTGGTGGATAACTACGACAGCTTCGTCTACACCCTGGTGGGCTACCTTCAGGAACTCGGCGCCGAGACCACCGTGGTCCGCAATGACGACGTCACCCTCGCCGAAGCCATCGAACTGGCAGGCACCCGCGACGGCGTCCTCATTTCCCCGGGCCCCGGCAACCCTGCCGAGGCCGGCGTCTGCATTGAACTGATCAGATGGTGTGGCGAAAACAGCGTGCCCATGTTCGGTGTGTGCCTGGGGCACCAGGCGTTGGCGGAGGCGTTCGGCGGCAAGGTGACCCACGCGCCGGAACTGATGCACGGCAAAACATCCCTCGTGGAGCACATCGGCACCAGCGTCTTTTCGGGGCTCCCCTCCCCCGTCACCGCCACCCGCTACCACTCGCTGGCCGCCGTCCGGGACACCCTTCCGGATGTCCTGGAAGTCACTGCGGAAACCGCGTCCGGCGTAGTGATGGGGCTTCAGCACCGCACCGCGCCCCTGTGCGGGGTACAGTTCCACCCCGAATCCGTGCTCACGGAGGGCGGCTACCAGATGCTGGGGAACTGGCTTGAGTCCCTGGGCATGAAGGGTGCGGCCGCCCGCGCTGCGAAGCTGAGCCCGCTCATCCAGCGTTAGGTCCAGGCAGCACTGACGCTCCCTCGAGGCTAGTCCTTCTTGGTGGACGTCGGTTTGGGAGTGGGAGTGGGTGTCGGAGTAGGTGACGGCGGCGGGGGCGGCGCCTTGGCCACCACGATGGCCACCGTCTTCCCCTGCGGCACCACGGAGTTCACGGGATCGCTTTGGTCCGTCACCCTGCCGGCCTCCACCTGTGCATTCTCCGCCTCGGTGACCGCCGGTACCAGGCTGAGCTCCTTCAGGGCCGCCTCAGCTTCTTCCCGCGTCCGCCCACGGAGTTCGGGGACCGCCACCTTGCCGGTGGACACCACCAGCTCAACAGTGGTGCCGACGCCCACCATCTGCCCGGGGGCAGGGCTGGTGGTGATGACAATGCCGGCCGGAACGCTGGCGCTGTTGGCTGTGGTGGTGGAGGGCGCTCCGACCAGTCCGCTCTGGCGCAGGATATCCCGGGCCGCGGCTTCCGTCTTGCCGGGCAGGCTGTCCGGAATCTTCACGGCGCTGGGCCCTTCGGAAATGTTCAGGACTACATCGGCTCCGGGGTCCAGGGAGGTGCCGGACGCCGGATCCGTTCCGATGGCCGTGCCCTTGGGTACCGTGTCGTGCTGCAGGCGCACGATTTTCGGTTTGAGGTCCGCTCCATAGAGTTCCTGCAGCGCCGCGGATTCGGTCATCGTTGCCACCGCCGGGATCTGCACCTTGGGCGGCGGCGGGGCCGGACGGTTCACTGTGTTGTACACCCACAGCCCGCCCCCGGCGAGGACCAGGAGGGTGAAGACCACCAGGGTGGCTATCCAGGCACGACGGCGGGACTTCTGCCGGCCGGTCCGCTCACGCTCCGGAGGGAAGCCCAGGGGTAAGTCATCGCGGGCGGAAGGTTCGTAAACGGCGGAAGCGGTCTGTCCGCCGTCGTCCGCCAGGCTGCCTATGGCAGCCAGCCGGCCCGTCGGGGCATCATCAAGGAAGCCCGCGCCGGTGGCCGCGAACGCTTCGGTCACGGGCGCAGTGGAAGGGGCAGGGACGTGGTCATTAGGGTCGGTAGGGGCCTCGGAGGCTGGAGCTGCGGGCACCGGTACCCCCGCCCTTCCAGCCCGCAGGGCACGCTGGAAGCCGGCGGCGTCCTGGAACCTGTCGTTGCGGTTCTTCTGCAGCGCCTTGGCCAGCACGCTGTCCAGGGCTTCCGAAACTTCAGGGTTGAGGCTGCTGGCCGGGGCAGGAATTTCACGCACGTGCTGGTAGGCCACTGACACGGGACTGTCGCCGACGAACGGCGGGCGGGAAGTCAACATTTCGTAGAGGAGGCAGGCGGCAGAGTAGAGGTCGCTCCGGGCGTCGACTGTTTCGCCCCGGGCCTGCTCGGGAGAGAGGTACTGCGCAGTGCCCACCACGGCCTGCGTCTGGGTCATGGTGGCGGACGAATCGGCGATGGCCCGGGCGATGCCGAAGTCCATGACCTTGACCGAGTCCGTGCCTTCGCAGTACATCACGTTGGCCGGCTTGATGTCCCGGTGCACGATGCCGGCTTTGTGGCTGTACTCCAGCGCGCCGAGGACGCCCAGGCAGTAGTCGATGGCGTGGTTGATGCTGACCTCGTGGGCCCGGATCAAGTCCCGGATGGTCCTGCCTTCGACGTATTCCATAACGATGTACGGCACCCGGACGTCGTCATCCGAACGGTCATGGACCATGTGCTCGCCCGTATCGTAAATCGCCACGATCGACGGATGGTTCAGCGCGGCCACCGCCTGCGCCTCACGCTTGAACCGGGCCTGGAACTGCGGATCCCGGGCAAGGTCCGGACGGAGCAGCTTGATGGCAACGGTCCGGCCCAGCCGGGTATCCATGCCGCGGTAAACGTCGGCCATCCCGCCGCGGCCGATGAGGGCGCCCAGTTCGTAGCGTCCGCTCAGGACACGCTGGCTATCCACCGGGAGGCTTTCCTCCCGGTGCAACGGTGTGCGCGGTGACTCGTTCACTGGTTGTCCTGGCGGTTACGGCTGGCAGGTAGGAGGCAGGCCGGGCAATTGGTTGTTTCCGCAGGCTGGCAGGGAGGACACAGCGGTCGGCGCGGCCGCAGGCGTGGTGGTGGGGGTAGGGGTGGGAGAGCTCGTGGTGGGCGCGGGCGACGGCGCCACCGCGTACGTCACCGTTACAGGTGAACCCACTTCCACCCTGCCTGAGCGGGACAGGGCGATCACCGTGTTGGGCGCCGACTTCGCGTCAACCTGCGGCTGGACGCTGACGTCCAGGTTCAGTGCCGAGAGCTGCGACTGCACCGTCCTGTAGTCCTTGCCAAGGTAGGCCTCAGGGATGACGTCCACGGTCTCCGGGGTAGGAGTGGGAGTCGCTGTGGGTGTGGCGCGCGTCTGTGTGGGTGTGGCCGACGGCGTAGTGCGCGTGGGGCTTGCGGACGTGGCCGGCGCGCTGGTGGAGGAAGGGCTGGATGAGGGATTGCCGGACGGCGAGAAGAGTCCGAGCTGGCTGACGAGGAACCCCACCAGGGCAAACAGGAGCAGCAGGATCAGGGCAATCAATGGCCAGGTCCACGGGCTGCGGCCCTTGCGCCGGGGCTCATCGGCGGGCTCGTCGTCGTACGTTGTTTCTTCCGGCGTCCAATTCCGCTCCGCCGCCAGGGCGTTTGCACGGGCCAGCGTTCCCTGCGGCTCACCATCCGCTGCGGACGAGCCGGCGGCGCCTGCCGCCATCCCCGCCGCCGCTCCTGCGGCGCCGGCACCCAGGACCGGCAGCGCCGAGGTGGCAGCAGAAGACGAGTCCCGCTGTGCACCGATCACGCCGGTGGGTGCGGTGGCCGTGTCCACGGGGGCGGTAATGGGACCTGTGTCGGCATCAAACAGAAGCATGCCCGGGACCGCCGCGCGGGCGGCACTGATGTCCCCGTTCCGGATGGCCTCCGCCGCTTCGGCAAGTTTAATGGCGTTCGCCGGCCGGTTCTTCGGGTCCTTGGCCAGCATGGACATCAGGAGGGCACGCACCGGGGCGGGAAGCGACTCGGGCAGGGGCGGCGGGGCATCGTTGACCTGGGCCAGGGCGATGGCAATCTGGGACTCGCCGGAGAACGGCCGGTGCCCCGAAAGGCACTCGTAGCCGATGACGCCGAGCGAGTAGATGTCAGAGGATCCCGTGGCGGTCTGTCCGGTAGCCTGCTCAGGTGCCAGGTACTGCGCGGTGCCCATCACCTGGCCGGTCTGCGTGAGCGGGACCTGGTCGGCGAGCCGGGCGATGCCGAAGTCGGTGACCTTCACCCGTCCGTCGGGGGTAATCAGGAGGTTGCCGGGCTTCACGTCGCGGTGCACCAGGCCCTGGGCGTGGGCAACGGATAGCGCGCGGGCCGTCTGGGCGATCATGGACAGGGTGCGGTCCGGAGACAGCACCTGCTCATGCTCGATGATGCTGCTCAGCGGCTGGCCCGGAACGAGTTCCATCACCAGGTAGGCCGAGCCCTCTTCCTCGCCGTAGTCGAAGACATTGGCGATGCCCACGTGGTTGAGCAGGGCCGTGTGCCGGGCCTCCGCGCGGAAGCGCTGAAGGAAGCCGGGGTCCCCCGTGTATTCCTCTTTCAGCACCTTGATGGCGACGATGCGGCCCAGGACGAGGTCTTTGGCTTTCCAGACTTCACCCATGCCGCCAATCGCGATCCGCGTAGTCAGCTGGAATCTGCCGCCGAGGGTGATTCCGGTTGTAGGCCTCACTTATTCAACACCGCCTCAAAAATCTTCTTCGCGTTCGGACTGGTTAGCTGCGCGCCGGTGGTGATGTTCACGCCTTCCATAACGATCGTGACTCCCACCTGCGGGTTGTTTGCGGGGGCGAACCCGGTGAACCACGAGTTGTTGACGCCATTGCCCAACTCTGCGGTTCCTGTTTTGCCGGCCACCTGGACACCGGGGACTGCTGCCCTGTTGGCGATGCCCTGGCTGACCGCGCTGACCATCCATTCGGTGATCTGGTTGGCGATCTCCGGAGTGGTGGAGGTCCGCAGCTGCGCAGGCTGCGGTTCCTCGATGACCCGCAGGTCCGGGGAGCGCAGGGCCTTGACCAGGGTCGGTCTCATTTGAACCCCGTCATTGGCGATCGCTGCCGTCATCATGGCGATCTGCAGCGGTGTGGCCCGGACGTCCCTTTGCCCGATGGCGGACTGGGCCAATCCCGGCGCGTCCAGGTCGTCGGGGAAACCGTTGCCCGGGGCGTAACCGAGCTTCAGCTGGTCGCCCATCTCCTCGCCAAAGCCGAACTTCCTGGCCTGTTCGGCGATGGCGTCCCGTCCCAGATCGAGGGCAATGCTGGCGAACGGGGTGTTGCAGGACTGCTGCAGGGCGAAAGCGAAGTCCGCGGTGTTCCGGGTGTAGCAGTTGCCGCCGGCGTAGTTGGGCAGCTTGTACTGGATGCCGTCGAAGGGCATTTCAGCCGGATTGGGAAGCTCGCTGTCCTTGTTGTACTTGCCGGAGGCGAGGGCAGCGGCGGTGTCCACCAGTTTGTAGACCGAGCCGGGTGCAAGGAGCTCGCCCGTGGGCCCGGAGACGTTGGAATTGAGGTTGATGCCGGGAACCTTGACGAGTTCGTTGATGTTGGCCGATTCCTCGTCAAGGTTCTGCGTGGCCACCAGGTTCGGGTTGTAGGACGGCTTGGACGCCATGGCCAGGATGGCCCCCGTCTTGGGGTTGGTCACGACGATCGAGCCGCGCTGGCCGTCCGGGATCAGGTCGTACGCGAGCTTCTGGATCTTGGGGTCGATGGTGAGTTCAACCGAGGCACCTTTGGGCTGGTTTCCCAGGAACAGCTGGCCTACCCGGTCCAGGAAGAGCTGGTCCGAATTGCCTGCCAGCTGCTGGCTCATGGCCTGTTCCAGGCCCGTGGCACCATAACTCTGGGAGAAATACCCGGTGATGCCGGCATACAGTTCAGGCTGCGGGTAGGTGCGCTGGAACTTGCACGTTTCCGAACCGCTCTCCACCGATTCCGCCACCGGACTGCCGCCCACGATGATGGCGCCGCGGTCATTGCAATAGTTCTGCAGGATGGCGCGCTGGTTCAGCGGGTTCGCCTTGAGGTCGTCCGCACCCACCACCTGGACGAAGCTGATGGCGCCGAAGAGCAGCGCGAACATGGCGACTGCCGCTACCCAAGAATGGCGTATTGCCTGGTTCACGGGTGCTTCACCGCCTCGGTAGGAGTATCAATGCCCATGGAATCGGCTTCTTTTGCGGCTGGCAGCGGAGTGGTATCCACCGGTCCGCGGGCAGTATGGGAAATCATCAGGAGCAGGCCTACGATGATCCAGTTGGCCAGCAGTGAGGATCCGCCAGCGGCCAGGAACGGGGTGGTGAGGCCGGTCAACGGAATGAGCCGCGTGACGCCGCCGATCACCACGAAGCACTGCAGCGCCACGGCGAAGGACAGGCCGCAGGCCAGCAGTTTGCCGAATGCGTCCCGCGTTCCGAGCGCGGCGCGGAAACCCCGGGTGAACAGCAGCAGGTACATCAGGACGAGGGCAAACAGTCCGATCAGCCCCAGCTCCTCGCCCAGGGAGGCGATGATCATGTCACTGTTGGCGAAGGGCACCAGATCAGGGCGGCCTTGGCCCAGGCCCGTGCCCACCAGGCCGCCGTTGGCCATGCCGAAGAGACCCTGGATCACCTGCCGGCTGCCATTCTCATAAACCTCGGGGGAAAAGGCATTGAGCCATCCGAAGACGCGCTGCTGAACGTGGGAAAACACCTGCGCCGCCACGAACCCGCCTCCAAGGATGAGGGCCAGGCCGATCACCACCCAGCTGATACGGCTGGTGGCCACGTAGATCATCACGATGAAGAGACCGAAGAACAGGACCGAGGAACCCAAGTCGCGCTGGAAGATGAGCACGCCAATGCTGACCAGCCAGGCCGTGATCATGGGACCCATGTCCTTGAAACGGGGGAACTGCAGCGGCCCGATCTTCCGGCCCGCCAGCAGGATGAGGTCGCGGTTGGACGATAGATACCCGGCAAAGAATATGGCGAGGGTGATCTTTGCGACTTCGCCCGGCTGGAACGTCATGGGGCCCAGCCGGATCCACACGCGCGCGCCCAGGATCTCGCCGGCGCTGATCCCGGGAATCAGCGGCAGCAACAGCAGCAGGGCGCTGGCGGCCAGGGAGATGAACGTAAACCTTCGCAGGACCCGGTGGTCCTTCAGGAACCAGATCACGGCAATGGCAACGGCCATGGCGATGAGGGTCCACCGGAGCTGGTTGTTGCCGGTATCGTCCCCGGGGGCATCAAGGCGGTGGATCATGGCCAGGCCAAGTCCGTTCAGGGCCACCACCAGGGGAAGTATTATCGGGTCGGCATATTTCGCCCGGAACCGCAGCACACCGTGGAAGACCAGGGCGGCCACGGCGAGGAGGCTCGACTGGAACCAGAAATCCGAATCGAAGGCCTTTTCCTGGTCTACGCCCACCAGCATGTTGGCGCCGATGCCTACTGCGAGGGCAAGCAGGAGCAGGGCGAGTTCCACGTTCCGTCGTGGCTTGGGCGTGGTACTGAGCTGGCTCATTGGCCCACCTCGCAGGTGATTGTGGGACTGGGTGTGGGGGACGGAGCTGCCGCCGACGGGGCCGCGGGAGTGGCTGACGCGCCAGGTGCCGGTGCGGGTTCCCCCGTGGTCGGGGGGCTGGGCGGGGGCGTGGAGGCAGCAGGGGATGCCGACGGCGTGGCGCAGCCTTCTTCCGGCGAGGTGGTGCCGGTAAGTTCGAGGTTCTTCACGATGCGCTGGGCGTCGTAGAGGTCTTTGGCGGGGACCGTCTGGCGGACCCGTTGCTGCGAGAACGGTGGGAGCGAGTCCATCCGGATCTCGGTGACCGTTTCGAGGGTGGAAAGCTGGATGGGTCCGAGCCGTTGGGAGACCCCGTTGAAAATGGCCACCCGGGAGTCGGCCTCACCTATGTAGTAGCGGGTTTGGGTCCAGGCGTAGCCGAGCCAGAGCCCCACCGTCAGGACTACCAGCACGGCGGCGGCGATGGACCAGGTCACCCACCGGCGCGGCTTGAGTGGCACCAGGGTCTCTTCACCGTCACCGGCCTGGGGGTCAGCCTTGTGCGTGAGTAGGGTGGCGGCCCGCCGAGCCACGGTGCGGCCGGCAATGGTGGGGATGGATCCGGTTTCCGCAGCCGCTGCGGCTGCTCCCACAAGTTCGTGCGGGCGGGAGGCAAGTTCTTCCCGCAATACTTCCGCCGTCAGGTGTTCGCCGAGGTGCGGGTCCGTGGAGCCGGCATCAGCGGAAGCCTGCTCGGGCGAGGGTGATTCGGGGTCTGCTTCCGAGCCTGATTTCTCGCCGTTTTTGCCTGGTTCCGCCGCGGCAGGGTCCCCACCGGTACCTTTTGGCGGGTTGGCGGCAGGTGTTTGTGCTGGGGCGGCAGCAGGTGGTTCTGCGGCTGCCCCTTGAGGCGCCTTGGCTGCAAGGGGACGTGCGCTCTCCACCGCGGCGGGGGCTTTGGTGGTTCCCGGGGGAGGAATTACTTCGACGGCGGCCGTACTGACGTCGTCGGGCGTTTCCTCAACGATCTCGAGCATCACCACGGTGACGTTGTCCGGGGAGCCGGCCTCGAGGGTGAGGTCCACCAGGGTTTCCACGCATTCGCGCAGGTCCCTGGTCTCGCGCACGGTCCGTTCAACGGCGTGCCCGGCCACGTAGTTGAGCCCATCGGAGCAGAGGAGCCAGCGTTCGCCCGGCCTGACCTCGAGTGTGTCCAGGTCCAGTTCCGGGCTGGCATCCACATCGCCCAGGACCCGCATCAGGACGTTTTTGTGCGGATGGGTTTCGGCCTCCTCGGGGCGGAGCCGTCCTTCGTCGATGAGCCGCTGCACAAAAGTGTGGTCAATGCTGACCTGCTCGAACTTGCCGTCCCGCAGGCGGTACGCGCGTGAGTCGCCGATGTGGGCGAAGTGCAGCTTCCCTTCGGCGAGCAGGAGCGCGGTGACGGTGGTGCCCATGCCGGCCAGTTTGGGGTTGATGTGCACCAGCTCGGACAGGAGGGAGTTGGCGGTCTGGATCTCGTCCGCCAGGGTGGTGCCGGCGTCGCCCTCGTAATCGCCGCGGTCCAGGTGGATCATGTCCAGCACGGTGGCAGCAGAGGCAACGTCGCCGCCCGCGTGGCCGCCCATGCCGTCGGCGACTACGGCCAGATGGCGTCCTGCGTAGGCGGAGTCATCGTTTTTCGAGCGGATTTTGCCGACGTCCGACTGCGCGGCGAAGCGCATGATGAGCGGCCGCTCCACCGGCTTGGGGTCGGTTGCGGGGCTTTGCGGTTCGGCCACGCCTATGGCCTCAATTCGATGACCGTCTTGCCGATCCTCACGGGAACGCCAGGTTCAACGGGCAGGGCGCGGGTCAGCTGCTGGTCGCCCAAATAGGTGCCGTTGGTGGAGCCGAGGTCCTCAATGAACCAGCGGCTGCCCTGGGGAAAGAGCCTGGCATGCCGGCCGGACGCATAGTCATCCTCCAGGACCAGGGTGGCCTCCTGCGCGCGGCCCAGCAGGATGGGGCTTGCGGCCAGCGGAAGCGTTGAACCCTTGAGCGGGCCTTCGACCACCACGAGCTGCCTGGCTTGCTGCTTGACCGGCTGCGGCGGCCCCTCGGCCAGTTCCGGGTTTTTCCGGACCTGCCGGGCGGTGGGGGCGCCTGCAGCTGCTTTGCGGCCCACCATGAGGTCGCGGCGCATGGCCGAAACGATGCTGAAGATCAGCACCCACAGCAGCAGCAGGAAGCCGAACCGCAGGGCGGTGATGGTCAGTTCACTCATGCGGAGCCACCAGGGCCGGTCGGGAGCAGGCGGAAGATGATCTTTGTCCGTCCCATCGTGATGGTGGAGCCGTCGGTAAGTTCGGTGCTGCCGGAAACCTTGTGCCCGTTGACGTAGCTGCCGTTGGTGGAGCCCATGTCCACGGCGCTGGTAACGCCGTTGGCCGTCCGGATTTCGAGATGGCGGCGTGAAACGCCGGTGTCCTCGACGTGGATGTCGGCCTCTGACGACCTGCCCAGCACGATGGACGGAGCGTTCAATGAGTACCGCTGCCCATCGATGTCCAGAACGGGCTGCAGACGGACGGGCTGGCGGCTGGGAGCGGCCGGCACGCTGGGACGGGCCGGAGCAGTACCGGCAGCGCCCTGGGACTTTTCCGTCGAGGAAACAATCTCGAAGTCGCCGGGCCGCAATTCGGACTCGCGCCGGAAGGAAATCCGCACCGGGCCCTGCAGGATATAGCCCTGGCTGCGCACATGGTTGATCACCACGTCGCACAGTTCCTCGGCCAGCGCGGTGCCCCATTCCTGGGCCCGTTTGAAGTCCTCATCGCTGAGCTGGACGTCGAAAACGTTTGGCACCAGGGTGCGTCCGGCAGAAACGGTGAGGGACTTGTGGTCCACTTCCCGCCGGAGCCGGCTGGCGACCTCCACAGGTTCCACCTGGGCGCGCGAGCCGGTGGAGAAGACGCCGCGGACGGCCTTTTCGATGCCGCGCTCCACCTTGTCCAGCAGACCCATGGTTCTTCTCCTTTCCCCCCGGCTGCGGGGCAGTTTTCGTTCCGTAAGTTCACGTGCAGCGCTGTTCGCAGGCGTGCGGTGTGCCCGCATACAGCAGCCACTCCTACATCAGATACTACTGGGCAGGCCTGTGAATGACCTTAATCCACAACGGCCGGGCGCCGCCAAAAGTTCAGCTCCCTACCGTCAGCAGCGCGGTGCCGGGCCCGTTGTTTGCTGATGTGAGGGGTTCATTTGGTCCCTTGTTGCCGGCGCCAAGGAGCGGGTCCGGGGCTCAATTGGTGTTTTCCCGCCAATGTCCGTTATGCTTGATCTCGCTGCTTTTACAGGGTTGCGGATCCGGGAAACCGGCCGGAATTCAGTAAAGGAAGTTGCGCGCGAGTGGCGGAACGGCAGACGCGCTGGCTTCAGGTGCCAGTATCCGAAAGGGTGTGGGGGTTCAAATCCCCCCTCGCGCACGCAAATGAAGAGCCCCGGTCAGTAGACCGGGGCTCTTCTGTTTAACCTCTGACCGCGGGTCCTGGGCTTGGCCGCTGACCCTTGTTCGCGGATCCGGGCCTTGAAGGTTCGGATCCGCGAAGAGGTTTAGGATGCGGCACAATTCCCCGGGACGTGTCTCGGGTCAGGGGCGCGCGGAAGCCTTGAACCGTCGTCGTGAGTTGGCCAGGTGGCTGCGCATGGCAGCCGCTGCGGCAGCCTCGTCACCGTCGGCGATGGCGTCCGAGATGGAACGGTGCTCCTGGACCACCTGGTCGAAGTGGTCACGGGCGTAATGTTTGACGCCGGTCATCAGCCGGGTGCGCGGCATCGCGATCATCGTCTGGCCGAGGGCAGCCAGGCAGTCTGAGTAATAGGGGTTGCCGGAAGCGGCGGCCACGGCGCGGTGGAACTCGAAATCGGACTTCATCGCATGCGCGGGGTGGCCGGCGCTGGCTGCGAACTCCTCGAGTGCCGCGGTGACGGCCCGCAGTTGCCGCTCGGTGTGGTTACGGGCGGCCAGCGCAGCAGCTTCGGTCTCGACGCCCATGCGGAATTCGAGCAGGTGGAGCCTGTCCTCCATGCTGGCTACCGGACGGGCCCCGGGTGCTGCCTGGGGCCCGTCCGACGGCGGGGTGAGGGCGAAGCTGCCACGCCCCCGTTCGGTTTCAACAAGTCCCTCGGCCTGGAGCCGGGTGAGCGCTGATCGGACAACCGTCCGGCTCACGCCGAAGTCGCTGATGAGCGTGTTCTCGCTGGGGAGCTTCTCGCCCGGCTGGATGACGCCGTCGACGATGCGGGTGCGAAGGTCCGCGGCGAGGTCCGCGGTGAGGTTCCGGCTCATGGCAACAAGGTTACGCGCCGAACTCCACGGATTCGGTGGTCCAGGCGCGTGCCTGGTCGCTGAGGGTGACGCCGAGGCCGGGGCGGTCCGGGACAATCATGCGGCCGTTCTTGGTTTCGAGACGCTCGTTGAACAGGGGATCGAGCCAGTCGAAGTGTTCTACCCAAGGCTCGCGCGGGTAGGCGGCGGCCAGGTGCAGGTGGATTTCCATAGCGAAGTGCGGAGCCAGGCCCAGCCCGCGCTCGTCCGCAAGGGCGGCGAGGCGGAGGAATTGCGTGATGCCGCCGACGCGGGGTGCGTCGGGCTGGATGATGTCGCAGCCGTTGGCGTTGATGAGGCCCTTGTGTTCGGCTACGGAGGCGAGCATTTCACCGGTGGCGATGGGGGTGTCCAGGATGTTTGCCAGGTGTGCGTGGCCCTCGAAGTCGTAGGCGTCCAGGGGTTCTTCGATCCAGATGAGGTTGAATTCCTCGAGCTGGCGGCCCATGCGGAGGGCTGTGGCGCGGTCCCACTGCTGGTTGGCGTCCACCATGAGCGGGACGTCCCAGCCGATGTGCTCGCGGATACCGGCGACGCGGCGCAGGTCTTCCTTGCTGTCCGGGAGGCCCACTTTGATCTTGATGCCGCCGATGCCCTCTTCGATGGACTGCGTGGCGCGTGCCTTCACTTCGTCCAGGGTGGCGTTGAGGAAGCCGCCGGAGGTGTTGTAGGTCTGGACCGCGTCGCGGTAGGAGCCGAGGAACTTGGCCAGCGGCAGGCCGGCGCGCTTGGCCTTGAGGTCGTAGAGGGCGATGTCGATGGCGGCCAATGCCTGGGTGGCGACGCCGGAGCGGCCTACCGAGGCACCTGCCCAGAGGAGTTTGGTGTAGATCTTGGCGATGTCGTTGGGGTCCTCGCCGATGATGCCCTGCGCCACTTCCTTGGCGTGGGCGTACTGGGCGGGGCCGCCGGCGCGCTTGGAGTAGCTGAAGCCGACGCCGGTGTGCCCCAGTTCGGTGGTGATCTCGGCGAAGAGGAAGACCACCTCCGTCATGGGCTTCTGCCGGCCCGTGAAGACCTTGGCGTCGCTGATGGGAACGGCGAGGGGGAGGCGGGCGGTGGACAGTTTGACGTGCCGGATCAGATCGACGGTACTCATGGGTTCTCCTTTGGGCGGGGGCTCCTTCGCCCGCCCTCTTAGGATATAAGTTTGCTACTTGTATTACAAGTGGCCTTCTTGAGTTGGGAGCTCCAGGGTATTGGTCGTAGTGTTGCCGGGCCCGCTATCTCTCTGTCGCCGTTGCTTCCAGCGTGGGCACTGTGGGATCGGTCGATGCAATGAAGCAATTAATGACAGGGCTATAAGACCCTGTAGCCGGTTCTGAGCATGAACCCACGAAGGCAGGGTCTAAACATCGCTTGGACCCTGCCTTCGCCGTTTCTGGTTCTAGCCGCGGCTTGAAGAAGTACTCGGCAGCAACCGGTTCTGCAGTTGTTCTTCCCGCTTTGCTGCCGAGTGAACTGGGACTTGATTAAGCCGCGACAGGTATTTCATGAGATCGCGTATGCCAAAAGTCCACGGTGGGAGGTCTTCAGTCGTGCCCGTGGTGTTGATCAGTGATCCGAGGTTGGCGCTGTGGATAGCGACTTTATCTGCTGGTTTATGGGTGAATCCCGAGCCTGGCACGTCCCGGTCCTTTGTGGGGGCGAAAAGCGTCCCTGTAAACAGGGCAAATCCGTCCGGGTATTGGTGATGTTTGCCGAAAGCGGCACCGATCAATTCTTCGAATGGCCGGCTGATCCGCGTCAGGCTGTTCTGCCCTTCCAGCCGATAACCGTCTGCTCCCTCCACGGTTAGCGTGATGTCCTCCGTCCTCAGGGTCTCGAGGGTGAATCCATCGTGGAACAGGCGCACGAAAGGGCCGATCGAACAGGAGCCCGTATTGTCTTTGGCCATGCCGAGAAGTAGCGCGCTGCGGCCTTCTACATCACGCAGGTTCACGTCGTTGCCCAGGGTTGCGCCGCGTACTCGGCCTTGTGCGTCCACGATCAGCACGAGTTCCGGTTCCGGGTTGTTCCACTGTGAAAATGTGGGTATGCCGATTTGAGCACCAAAACCGACACTGGAGAGGACCGGGGCTTTGGTGAAGACCTCGGGGTCCGGACCAAGTCCGACCTCCAGGTACTGGGACCACATTCCCTTGGACGTGAGAACCTCTTTTACCTGCCGGGCCTGCTCAGAACCCGGCTGCACTGATGCAATGTCTGCACCGAGAACGGCGAGGACGGATTCGCGAACGGCCGCGGCTTTATGGAAGTCTCCTCCGCACCGTTCTTCGATGACCCGCTCGATCATGCTGTCCACGAACGTTACACCGCAGGCTTTGACGACCTGCAGGTCCACGGGGGCCAGGAGGTGGGCGCGTTCGGGGTCCTGCGCCAAGGAAGCATCGACCAGCGCAGCAAGGTCCCACCGGCGTGACTCCCGGCAGGAGGTGATGAACTCGCCGGGGTCGTCAAGGTCCATGAGTTCTGAGACGGTGCCTACATCAGCAGTATGGTCGAAGACGTCCTGCCCCCTGACCGAGACTACCCGGGGGCCGCCGGACTCCGGGTCCCAGACGCGCCCCACCAGTAGGGCCGTGTCCGCGTCAACGGGCAGGATCTGGTCTGCAGTAGCGGTGTTCATAGGGTTTCTGCTTTCTGTCCGGCAGGTTCATGGATTCCGTCCACCCGTCTGGCGATGTTCCAGGGGTTCTCGTCCTGCAGGGCAGGCGGAAGTTGTTGAGGGGCGAAGGAGTCGTAGGCAACGGGGCGCATGAACCTTCCTATGGCTGCCGTGCCTACTGATGTCGTGGAGGCGGCGGTAGTAGCGGGGTAGGGCCCGCCGTGCTGCTGCGCATAGGTGACGCTGACTCCTGTTGGCCAGGCGTTCCATACCAGGCGTCCGCTCCGTTCGCGCAGGACCGTCAGCAGTTCATCGAGCTCTTCCTCCGGCTCGCCGTGCACTGTGGCCGTCAACTGGCCCTCCAGCAGGGCGGCCAGTTCGGCGAGGTCGGTTCCGCGGCGGTACCGGATCAGGAGGGTGGCGGGCCCGAACATCTCCTGCTCCAGCAGCTCCGGGTTCGCCAGTACTTCCTCCGCTGTAGTGGCCAGAACGGTGGGACGTGGTGCTTCCGAATCGTCGCCTTGAACCAGCACGTCCACCCCGGGGGCGGACCGTACTCGATCCAGCGCTGTGTCGAATCCCTCCCGCAGCTTCGGGCTCAGGAGCGGCGCTGCGGTCTTGGTTTCGAGTTCCTGCTGGAGAAGGTCCGCGACGATGTCGGAATCCTCCACGGGGGCGAAGAGCAGCCCCGGTTTCGTACAGAACTGGCCCATGCCTGCTGTGAAGGAAGTGGCGTAGCCGGAAAGTATGGCGTCCCGGCGGGCAGTCCAGGCCTGCTCCGTGACGAACACGGGGTTGATGCTGCCCAGTTCTCCGTAGAAGGGTACGGGGGTGGGACGGCGGCAGGCCCGGTTAAAGAGCGTCCGGCCGCCGGCAGTGGAACCGGTGAAGCCAATGGCCTTGGTGAGCGGGTGGTCAACGAGGGCTTCCGCAGCCTGCCTGCCCACCACCGCGGAAAAGAGCCCCTTCGGCGTTCCTGCTGCAGCAAGGGCTTCCTCGACCACGGCGGCGGTCCGCAGCGCGAGCTGCAGGTGGCCTTCATGGATTTTGTGGACCACGGCGCAGCCTGCGGCCAGGGCGGAGGCAGTGTCTCCCCCCATGACACTGAAGGCAAAGGGGAAGTTGGAGGCGCCAAAGACGCCTACGACGCCGAGCGGCACGTTGATTTTGCGGATATCGGGCCTTGGGCCCATTCCCCATTCGGCGTCGGCGTGGTCGATAACGGCACCAAGGTGCTCCCCGGATAGGATTTCGCTGCGGAAGAGGCGCAGTTGGAAGACCGAGCGCTTCAGTTCGAAGCGCAGCCTTCCCTCGTCCAGATGGGTTTCCTGGGTCCCGAGGCCGACGAGTTCGTCGGCGTCATCTTCCAAGGCAGAGGCGATGGCCTCCAGCCAGGAACCGCGAACGGCCGGTTCCACATCGCGGGCCTTTTCGTAGGCTGCATGGGCGGCGAGTATTTGATTCTCGACTTGCTCAGGCGTGGTTTGCATGGGGTGATCTCCTAGTTTCATCTTTTAGTCCTCCTCGTCCCGGAAAAGGGAACATTGTTAGCGGGCCAAGGCCATTGGACTTCGAACTATGTGCGATATTTCGAACGAAGCGCATAGACTGGAAGTTGCATCAGGACCAGTACGCCCAACGAAAGGACAGTAAGTGCCCCGCCTGACTCCCGCCGTCGTCAGAAGCCTTGACGTTTTGGAGCTCTTTATGGATGCCCGCCACGGGCTTTCTGCCCCTGAGGTGGTGCAGAGAACAGGGCTTCCCCGTACCACCGTCCATGAACTGCTCACCACCTTGACGGAGCGCAAGTATCTGCATCGGGACGATCCCACTGCCACGTACCATCTGGGGCTGAGCGTCTTCCGGCTGGGTAACGCGTTTGCTGAACGGCTGGATCTGCACGCCGTGGGGCTGCGCGTTGCCGAGTCCGTTGCCAGGGAGTGCGACGAGACGGTCCACGTGGGAATTCTCGACGGTGCGGATGTGGTGTACGTGTGCAAGGTTGACAGCACACAGTCGGTGCGGATGGTTTCGCGCATGGGCGGCCGGGTTCCGGCGAGTTGCACTGCCGTGGGCAAGGCCCTTCTGGCGCACCTCCCTGATGCCGAGCGCAAGCGGCTCTTCAAAAAGGGGCTCGCCAAGCTGACTGCCAAAAGCATCACGGAGCCGCATGTGCTCGCAAACGTGCTGGATGAGATCCGCGCCTCCGGCCTGGCATTTGAGTCCGGCGAGTCCAACCCGGACGTTTCCTGTGTTGCCGCGCCCGTGCGGGATCACAGTGGCGAGGTGGTGGCAGCCATGAGCATCTCCGTCCCCGACATGCGCTGGAACCAGCGGCCGGTGGCGGAGTGGTCGGCGCTGGCAGCGGAGGGCGCTGCCCGCTTCAGTACCGAGCTCGGCTTCCGCTGAAGGGCGGGGGAGGCTGGCTGCCCCACGGCCGTCAGTGCGCCAACGCCACATGATCGCTCGAAATGCCGGCCGTGGACTTGACGCCAAGCAACTGCATTGACCGTATGTATTGGGAGCGCAGGATCTTCACGGCATGGGCAGCGCCCCGTTCGCCGCCGGCCATCAGCCCGTACAGGTAGGCGCGGCCCACCATCGCCGCGTCGGCGCCAAGGCCTACGGCAGCCAAAATGTCACTCCCGGACAAGATTCCACTATCGATAAGGACAGTCGGTTCGGTGCCCAGAGCCTCGCGGACTTGGGGGAGGATCCGAAGGATGGTGGGCGACCGGTCCAGCTGCCGTCCCCCGTGGTTGGAGAGCACAACGCCGTCGCACCCCAATTCCATCACGCGTTCCGCATCACGGACGGTTTGGATCCCCTTGACAAGCAGCTTGTGTGGCCATACCCGGCGCAGCCAGGCGACGTCCTCGAAGGTCAGGGCCGGATCAAAGACCTGGTCGGCCACCTCGGCCGAGTTTCCGCCGAAGCCCCGGAGCGAAGCGAACTCGATCGGCGGGGTGGTGAGTTTATCCAGCCACCAGGCCGGGTGAAGCGCCATGTCCGCAAAGGTCTTTGGCGTCAGCGTGGGCGGGATGGTGAGCCCGTCCCGCAGCTCCCTGGTCCGGGACCCGCCTACCTGCGTATCGACGGTGACCATCAGCACTTTGTAGCCGCTGCCCAGGACACGCTCCAGGAGTCCCTCGGTTTTGCTGCGGTCCTTGGCGACGTAGAGCTGGAACCAGTTGTTTCCTTCGGGCACGGCCTCCGCAAGGTCTTCCACGGTTGTGGTGCCGACGGTTGAAAGGGTGTAAGGGATCTTGTTCCGGGCGGCTACCCGGGCCACCGCCTTCTCGCCATCGTTGTGCATCATCCTTGTATAACCGGTCGGTGCCAGGACCAGCGGGAAATCGATGGTCTGGCCGAGGAGTTCGGTGGAGGGATCCGGATCTGAGACGTCACGGAGCACTGCGGGGGAGAATTCCACGTCCCTGTATGCCTGCCGGCACCTGGCGATCGTGATCTCCTCCTCTGCGGCGCCGTCCGTGTAATTGAAGACCGCCTTGGGTGTTGTCTTCTTTGCCATCTCACGAAGGTCGGCAATCGTGAACGCCCGGGCAAGCCTGCGCTGCACCGGATCCTTCTCAAAGCTCCGGAACCGCACAAGTTCCCGAATCTCCGACCACTTGGGCAGCTGACGGTCGTCCATAAGGAACAACCCCTTTCACGTTCGAAATTTAGTACAAGGATCAAGCCTCGGACACTCTGGAGCCACGATCTGCGACGGCAAAGGCATGGAGCGCTGAGCGAAACGCGGCTGCAGAACAGCCTCTGCAGGCTACTTGAAGCGGCAAGCTTGACGGATTGGGGACGCCTCCCTAGACTCCATTGTGTTCCCGATCACCCTACCTCAGCAATCGCATGATCGCCACTTCGACCAACGTTCGAAATACCGAACAAACAAGCGCACAAAGCAGTGTGTTTTCCGAAAGGACCACCTATGTCAGCTGTTCCCAACCCTGCTGGACAACCAAGCGGGCGCCTTGTCCTGCGCTCAGCGCAGGATGTGACCAATTTGATCAACAGCGGGGGCCTGCAGAAGGGCAAGTCCTTCGCCATCACCCTCATCGCCCTGGGCGGGATCTTCCTGGATGCCTACGACTTCACGTCGCTGGCTTTCGGCATGCCCTATATCGCCAAGGACTTCGGCCTTACTCCCGGAATGCTCGCACTGGTCTCCGCCTCGATCATGGTGGGCGCCCTCGTTGGTTCGGTATTTGGCGGATACTTCGTCGACAAGCTTGGACGCTTCAAGGTCTTCATGGCAGACATGGTGTTCTTCGTCGTTGCCGCGATCGCCTGCGCACTCGCCCCCGACGTCTGGACCCTCATCATCGCGCGCTTCATCATGGGCGTGGGTATTGGCGTTGACTTCCCGGTGGCCTTCAGCTTCCTTGCCGAGTACGCCTCGCGGAAGAAAAAGGGCGGCACCGTGTCGCTTTGGCAGCCGATGTGGTACGTGGCCGTGGCCTCGACCTTCGCGCTCCTCATCCCTGTCTACTTCCTGTTCCAGAACATGCATTGGGGTGAAAACCACATGTGGCGGATCGTGGTCGGATTCGGTGCCGTACCGGCGATTCTGATCATGATCTTCCGCCAAAAGTACATGGCCGAGTCACCATCGTGGGCAGCTCAGAACCTGGGCCTTCATGAAGCAGCGAAGATCCTCAAGCAGACCTACGGCGTCGACGCGGAAGTGGCCCCGGACGCAGCAGATCCCCGCGCCGAGCGCAAACAGTTCCAAATGACCCTGACCCAGGCGTGGGGCAAGCTCGTGAGCAAGAAGTACCGCGCCCGGACCGTCCTGTCCGCCGTCATTAACGCGGGCCAGTCCATGGAATACTACGCCGTCGGCTTCTTCGTCGGCCAGATCGTGCTCGCCATGCTGCACACCCAGAACGTGATGACCAACATCATCTCCTCCCTCATCCTGAACCTCTGCTTCGGCGTCACCGGCGGACTCGTCGGGGCAAGGCTCTCCGGCAGGATCGGCCCGCGCAAACTCGCACTGTTCGGATTCTGCGGAACGTTCGTCTGCATGCTGATCGCCGGCAGCCTGAGCAACGTCGAAGGCGCCTGGTCCCTTGTGGGTGCTGTTGTCATCGGCCTCTTGATCTTCTGCCACGCCGCAGGCCCCGGTGCCCAGGGAATGACGATGGCGACCATGTCCTACCCCACATCACTCCGCGGTGCCGGCACCGGTTTCACCCAGATCGGCGTCCGCCTCGGAGCAATCGCAGGCCTCGTGTTCTGGCCCTTGGCCACAGCAGCCCTGGGCACCAAAGCCCTGCTTGTCCTCGCCGCTGTTCCTGCGATCGCCATCGTAGTCATCCTCGTCAACAAGTGGGACCCGCATGGACGTGACATCGACGCCGAGGACTACGAGACCGAAGCTGCCCCTGTCCTGGCACGAAACCACTGAACAACCAGTGACTGACACCCATCAACAACCACAAAAGGAAACATCATGAGTGCCATCACTGGCGTAATGCCGGTAGCGCCCACTATCTTTACCGACGACGAGGAACTGGACCTTGAAGGCCAGCGCCGGGTCCTGGACTACCTCGTGGACGGCAAGTCCGACGCCGTCTGCATCCTGGCCAACTACTCCGAGCAGTTCTCCCTCACCGACGACGAGCGTGAGGCAGTGCTCCGGACGACGATGGATCACCTGGGTGAACGGATGCCGGTCTGCGTCACCACCAGCCACTTCAGCTCCCGCATTGCCCGGGAACGCAGCCTCCGCGCCCAGGAGCTGGGGGCCGCCATGGTCATGCTGATGCCCCCGTTTTTCGGCGCCACCATGAAGGTCGACGACGAGGCGGTGGTCGAGTACTTCAAGCATGTCGCGGACGGCCTGGACATCGACATCATGATCCAGGACGCGCCGATGAGCACCACGCCCCTCTCCGTCGGACTCCTCGCCCGCATCGCACAGGAGGTTCCGCAAGTAAACTACGCCAAGATCGAGATGCCACAGGCCGCTGACAAGCTCCGAGCCCTTGCGGCCGCCGCCGGGCCCGCCCTTCCGGGCCTCTTTGACGGCGAAGAAGCAATCACGCTTATCCCGGACCTCGAGGCGGGCGCGCAGGGCACCATGAGCAGCTGCATGGTCCCGGACCAATTGGGGCAGATCGTGCGGGACTTCCACGCGGGCGAACGGGACAAGGCCATCCACGCCTGGGAAGACCTCCTGCCATTCATCCACTTCGAGAACCGCCAATGCGGGCTGCGGGCAACGAAAGTGCTCATGAAAGAGGGCAACATCATCGCCAGTGACAGGACACGCGCGCCAATCGGCGATCTGCACCCGGACACCAGGGCACAGCTTGTCGAGATGGCCAAGCGGAAGGACCCGCTGATCCTCAACTGGGCATGAGAGATAGTGGGGCCGGCCGCCCGTGCCGGGCGCCGGCCCCACTGGTCCCACACCCAGCAGAAACCCTCGCCCACCGGCGAAGGCCCGTTTTACGAAATCTGGCACATCCCGTCCGGTCTGGCCTGGCGGGCACGAAAAGGACAAAGACGAGCATGCCCCGCATAGTCATCACAGACTACGAATTCGAAACGATTGACCACGAGCAGTCCGTAGCACACGCTAACGGAATTGAGCTGGAGCGTGCGTACTGCACCACTGAGGAAGACGTGCTGAAATATGCCTCTGAGGCAGACGGCATCATCGTCCAGTACGCCCCCATCACGGAGCGCGTCCTCAAGGGCCTGCCCCGCCTCAAAGCCATCAGCCGCTACGGCGTAGGCGTAGACAACATTGATGTAGAGGCCGCAACGCAATGCGGGATTGCGGTGTCGAACGTGCCCGATTACGGTGTCGAGGACGTCAGCGACCATGCCATAGCGCTGGCCCTGACGCTCGGCCGCGGCATCCCTGACCTTGACCGTGGAATCCGGTCGGGACAAAACCTCCTCAATTCGGTCAAGCCGCTCCGCCGCTTCTCCTCACAGACGTTTGGGGTTGTTGGGCTGGGCCTCATCGGCGCGGCAACAGCTGCCAAAGCCAAATCCATCGGTTACCGAGTCCTAGGTTACGACCCCCTCCACGCCCCGGGCACAACGACGAAGGAAGGCGTTCCGGTGGTCTCCTTTGAGGACCTCCTGGCCGAATCCGACGTCGTATCCCTGCACGTTCCGTTGAACAGCCACACGCACCGCCTGATTAACCCGCACAGCCTGGGCCAGTTCAAGGAGGGTGCCACCCTCATCAACACCTGCCGCGGCGGGGTCGTGGACACCGAAGCCCTCGTTGACGCGCTGAAGATCGGTCGGATCCGGGCTGCCGGCCTGGACGTCTTCGAGGAAGAACCCCTCCCTCTCAACAGTGCGCTGCTCGATCTTGACCGCGTCGTGCTCACACCGCACAGTGCCTGGTACACCGAGGAATCGAACGACGAACTAAAGCGGCGCACCGCTGAGAACGTCGTGGAAGCCTGTTTGGGCCGACGGCCCCGCAATATCCTCAACCCCGAAGTACTCAGTTAGAAGCCCCCTTGGGGAGGGGACGCCAGCCGGCCGAAGAAAGTCAAAAGTAAAGGCACGAACATGAACAAAACCGTTGATGTGGTCAGTGACCCGCAGCTTGGCGTGGAGATCGGACTCTTGGTCCTTCATCCCGAGGACAACGTCGGTACTGCCCTGCAGAAGGTCCCCGCCGATACGCACGTGTCTTTCGCGGGTGGAAACTTGCCGTGCGTGGGGGAGATCCCCACCGGCCACAAAGCGGCGTTGCGGACGATAGAGGCTGATGAACCGATCAGGAAGTATGGCCAGATCATCGGCTTCGCAGGGCGGCGGATCGAAAAGGGCGAACATGTTCACAGCCACAACGTTGATTACCGTGAGTTCGAGCGGAACGGACAGGCTGGCACCGCCCTGCGGAAAACGGAATTCCTGCCCGAGAACCAGCGCGCCACTTTCCAGGGCTACCGCCGCGCCAACGGCTCGGTCGGTACCCGTAATTACGTCGGCATCCTAACTTCGGTTAACTGCTCTGCGACAGCGGCGAAACTCATCGCTTCCCGCATCGAAAACAGCGGCGTCCTGGATGATTATCCCAACGTCGACGGCGTCGTGGCGCTGACACATTCCTCGGGCTGCGGTACAGGCGGTGAAGGTAATTACGGCTTCGAGGTTCTGCGCCGGACCCTCCACGGGTATGCGAACCACCCTAACTTCGCCAGTATCCTCGTACTCGGCCTCGGCTGCGAAGTGAACCAGATCCAAGGACTCACGTCCGGATGGTCACTAAGCCCGGACAAGTCAGTCTCGAGCATGACCATTCAGGCGCAGGGCGGCACCCGGGCTACCGTGGCTGAAGGAGTGCGGCGCATCGAGGAACTTCTGCCCCGAATCAACAAGGCTACGAGGACGACCATTCCGGCAGCGGAACTTATCCTCGCCATGGAATGCGGAGGCTCCGATGCCTTCTCAGGCATCACAGCCAACCCCGCCCTGGGATCAGCTGCAGATTTACTTGTCAGGCACGGCGGTACCGCTGTATTCGGCGAAACCACCGAAATCTACGGGGCGGAGCACCTGCTGACCTCACGTGCGGAATCCCAACGCGTCGCAAACAAACTCATGGAACGCGTTCGCTGGTGGGAACAGCATGTGGCCATCGACGGAAGCTCCATCAACAACAACCCCTCTCCCGGTAACAAGGCCGGCGGGCTTACCACCATCCTCGAAAAATCCCTCGGCGCAGTAGCCAAGGGTGGAACAACAAACCTCGTCGACGTCGTCGAGTACGCCGAACCCATCACGGCTCACGGCCTCGTGTACATGGACACGCCAGGATATGACCCAGTCAACGCGACCGGCATGGTCGCTGGCGGCGCCCATGTCCTTGCATTCACGACTGGTCGTGGTTCCGCCTTTGGCTGCAAACCCACGCCAAGCATTAAACTCGCGACAAACACCCCGCTGTACGAACGCATGTCAGAGGACATCGACCTGAATTGTGGAGCAATAGCGGACGGGCGGTTCACTATCGAGGAAATGGGACAGCAAATATTCGACCTCATCCTCAGGGTCGCTTCGGGCGAAGAAACCAAAAGCGAACAACTGGGCTACGGGGACAACGAATTCGTTCCCTGGCAGCTATCCACCGTTCTCTAGAGCAAGCCTTGCCCAACCGTGGCGGGGGTCCATCCCAGGGCGGGACCCAGTTTGCCGGCGATGTCGGTCAGGATCTGGACATAGTCCTCGTGGTCGAAGCTGAAGGGCAGTGCGAACGCCACCTCGTCGACTTCCTGGAATCCTGCGTGTGCGTACAGCTGCTCGGCAATGTCATTGCTGGTGCCGACCAGGTCCGGGGCGAAGAGCATGCCCTTTGGCCCCTGCGGTGTTCGCGTGCGGGGAGTACGTTCATCGACATAGCGCTGGTACTTCTCCCGCTGAGCGGGGGATGCCGAATCGGTCGGTATCACCACAAGGCCCTGCGACACCCGTGCCGGTCCATCCACTTGTGCCGCTGCGGCGGCCTCACGGAAGGCGCGAATCTGTGATTGCTGAATAAGGGCAAAGTCCGGTTCCTGGTCTGTTTCGGGGAAAACCACGCTGCTGGAGAGCAGGTTAAAGCCGTTTGCCCCGGCCCATTCGGCCGACTTCCTGCTGCCTGCCCCGTACCAAAGGCGGTCCCGCAACCCGGGTGAGTGCGGCTCGACACGGTTGGAGAAGTCTTCGACCACACCTTGCCTGCCGGAGAAGTCCCGCACCGGTTCCCCTGCTATGAGACGGGCCAGCCGATCCATCCGGGCGTAGCTGAAGTCCTCCAGCTCGGAGGACTCCGGGTACAGCTCGTGCTTCACCGTGTCGTAGTGCATCGGTTCCCCCACGCTCAACCCCGGATTGATCCGTCCCCCGGCGAGCAGGTCCACCGTGGCCAAGTCCTCGGCCAGGCGCAGCGGGTTTTCCCAGCCCAGCGGGGTCACAGCGGTTCCCAGCTCGATCCGGGAGGTGCGCTGGCTGGCCGCGGCCATCATCGCGATGGGGGAGGAGATTCCGAACTGCAGATGGCGGTGGCGCAGCCAGGCACTGTCGAATCCCAGCCGCTCGCCGAGTTCGATGACCTGCAATGTGGATTCGTGTCCCGGGGCGGGGTCCGCCGGATCGAACAGGCCAATGGTGAGGAAACCAAGCTTGCGCAACGGACGTTTCGGGTCAGGCACGGAGCTCCTTCAGGATCGGGGTGTGGCTCCTCCTCAGGATATGCGCCCGGACCGGAGAAGGTCTTACCCCCGGAGGGCACCCAGCCCGGAGATCAACGCCTCCAGTCCCAGCTCGAAGGCCACATCCGCCGGCCGCCCCGGCCCGCCGGAAGCGCCTTCCGGCGGGTTGGTAGCCGCGCTACGCACGGCCGCCGTGAAGTTCGGCGTCGACTCAGCCATGGACCCGGAATCGAAGATATCCTCAGGAGCCGTGACGTCGTACGCCGAGCCGAAGATAAAGGACTCCAGCGCCACAATGGACGAGACAACCCGCTCCTGGGGAAAGCCGGCGTCGAGGAAGCCCTTGCTCACGGTCTCGTACATCGCCAGTGTCTGCGGCGCGTCGGTCACCGGGAGGACGGCAATCACCGGAATCAGCGGCGTGTGCTCCGCGAAGACATTCCGGTAGCTCCAGGCCCAGCTGCGCACGGCCTCCTCCCAGGGTGCCGCACCAAAATCGGACACGTCCACCAGCGAAGTGAGATGGTCCTCCACCAGGAGCAGTACGTCGCGTTTTGAGGCCACATGGTTATAAAGGGCCGACGGCGCCACGTCCAGTTCCTTGGCCAGGCCCGCCATCGTCAGGCCGTCATAGCCCCTGCGGTTGATGAGCTCCAGTGCCGCCACCGTGATTCCGGCCTTGTCCAACAGCGCGGCGGACGGGCGGCCCGCCCGCCTCCTGGCGGCGCCAGCGCCACCCCCGTTAGCGGCGGCACTGCCCCCACTAGCGGAGCCCGCGGCCTCCGCGGAGCGTCCCTGTATGGCTGGTACTGCCGGCATTACTGGCCTTTCTCTGGTGGTCTCCAGCATTATTCCATCCGCCACTTCCCGTCTCCGCGCCAAAAGGCTATAGTTCTAATAAATGAATGACATTCATTTAGTGCTCCCCGTCACAGGAGGGAGCTCAAGAGAGGACATCATGCTGAACCTGAACCGCGACGTCGTTGTCGTTGGAGCCGGGCCCTCGGGACTTACCGCTGCCCGCGAACTGAAGAGGGCCGGCCTGAGCGTTGCCGTCCTGGAGGCGCGTGACCGCGTGGGTGGCCGCACCTGGACCGACACTGTGGACGGCGCCATGCTGGAAATCGGCGGCCAGTGGGTCTCGCCGGACCAGACCGTACTCCTGGACCTCCTCCAGGAACTGAACCTGCAGACCTACCCGCGGTACCGCGAGGGCGAGTCGATGTACATCGGGAAGGACGGCGTCCCCGTCCGGTACACAGGGGATACCTTCCCCGTGGACCCGGACACCGAAGCCGAGATGAACAAGCTCGTCACCCTGCTGGACGGGCTCGCCGCCGAGATCGGCCCCACCGAACCCTGGGCCCATCCGAAAGCGCGCGAACTGGACACCATCTCCTTCCATCACTGGCTCCGGCAGCACTCAGTCAACGAGGAAGCCTGCAACAACATCGGCCTGTTCATCGCCGGCGGCATGCTCACCAAGCCCGCCCATGCGTTCTCCGCGCTGCAGGCTGTCCTGATGGCCGCCTCCGCAGGGTCCTTCACCCACCTCACTGACGAGGACTTCATCCTGGACCGGCGCGTGGTGGGCGGCATGCAGCAGGTCTCCTTGCTGCTCGCACGGGAGCTGGGGGACGACGTCGTCCTTAACTCCCCGGTGCGGACCATCAACTGGGAGTCGGACGCCGACGGCGGGCACCGCGTCATGGTCGAGTCGGAGCAGGCGACGGTGAGCGCACGGTTCGTGATCATGGCCGTGCCGCCCAACCTGTACTCCCGCGTCTCGTTCAACCCGCCGCTGCCGCGCCGCCAGCACCAGATGCACCAGCACCAGTCACTGGGCCTGGTCATCAAGGTTCACGCCGTCTACAGCCGGCCGTTCTGGCGGAATTCCGGCCTGTCCGGCACGTGCTTCGGCGCGGGATCCCTGGTCCAGGAGGTCTACGACAACACCAACTTCGGCGACACCAGGGGAACCCTGGTGGGCTTCATCTCGGATGAAAAGGCCGACGTGGTCTTCGAGTTGAGTGCAGCCGAACGCAAGCGCGCCGTCCTGGAGTCCATTGCCGGCTTCCTGGGCGCGGAGGCACTGGAGCCCGAGGTCTACTACGAGTCCGACTGGGGCTCGGAGGAATGGACCCGCGGCGCCTACGCCTCCAGCTACGATCTTGGTGGCCTCCACCGTTACGGCAAGGACCAGCACGCCCCGGTGGGCCCCATCTACTGGTCCTCCTCAGACCTCGCCGCCGAAGGCTATCAGCATGTGGACGGCGCCATTCGGATGGGCCGGCGCACGGCGGCAAGTATCTGCGAAGCAGCGAGAGTCACTGTTCCGGCCTGAAGCAGTCGCGTGCGGTGGTGGATTCTAAGCATGCTTACTAATAGGCTGGGCTGTGGGGAGCGTCCCCGTATTCAGACGAACGAGGTGAGACATGACTGACACCGGGAGCATGAGCAAGGTAACGGACATCATCAACCATTCCCACATCGGAATGTTGACCACCGTCAACGAGGAAGGCGCGCTCGTCAGCCGGCCGCTGGCCGTCCAGGATGTCAAGGACGACGGCGACATGTGGTTCTTCACCGGCCTCGGCACCTCGCAGGTTGCGCACGTGCGGGCTGACCCGCGCGTCAACGTTTCGTTTGGGAAGAACACCGAGTGGGTTTCCGTGGCCGGGAGCGCCGAGGTGGTGACGGACCGGGAAACGATCCGCGAAAAGTGGAACCAGGCCGTTGAAGCGTGGTTCCCGGACGGTCCGGACACTCCCGAGGTGTGCCTGCTCCGCATCGATTCCGATTCGGCCGAATATTGGACCAGCCCCGGCGGAACGGCCGCCACAGTGTTCCAGTGGGTCAAGTCCAAGGTCACCCACAGCCGGATGAGCGTGGGCGAAAGCGGCACCGTAGAGCTGTAGTAACCCGGGAACCGGACGCTATGTGCCGGTCAGGGCGCCGAGGACGGCGGGCAGCAGTACGTCGTCCCGGCCCCAGGCCGGGTCCAGGATTTCCACGTACCAGGAGTCGGCCAGCAGCAGGGCCAGGTTGTCGTTGGTTTCCCCGGCCCAGTCCTGGATCTGGTCCTCGGTCACCGGGTTCTCGCTGGAGCCCAGCACCGTCACTACTTCGCCGCCGTCCAGTGTCACCGGGATGGCGGCGTTGCTGGACTCGCCGGGGGCATGGGCCACGGTCACCAACTCGGTCCGGGTGGAGAGGGCCAGGAGTTCGGCGGCAATTTCGGCACTGCAGAACGCCGTGACGTATTGCCGCTGGGAAACGCCGGCAGACTGCAGCCCGGGCTGGGACTCCTTCGTGAACAGGCCGTTCCGGTTCAGGGCAGCAAGCTCGACGGCGATAGGTGCGGTCTCGGCGTCGTACCTTGCCGTGAAGGTGGCTGGCTGGAATTCACTCTGCCCTTCGAGCCAGCGCGCGGTGAGTTCGCCCGCGCCCGCCAGCGTGGTGGCCTGGCGCCAGGCGCCCCGGTCCTCCAGCCGCCTGCCGAACCGGTCACGGTCTTGCGTTTCTTGAAGCTCCATCCTCAAACGCTACGGTGCCCGGCCGCCGGACTCCAGTGACGGCGACACAGCAGTTAACGCGCGGAACAGCAACTTAATGCCCGTTGGCAGGAATTCCTGCCGCCTGTTCAGCAGCGGCGAGGGCGCGGCGAAAACGTTCGACGGCGGGCGGGTACTCCTGGTGCCGCGCGGCCCGCAGCTGCTCGGCCTCGCGCATGGCCTTGATCACCGCAGCCGTGTGGGGCAGCCGCACATCGGTCATGGCCGGGAAATCGATGCAGTAGGCGGGATCCAGTTCGTAGCGGCGCCAGCGCTCCAGCAACAGGTTGTGCTCAATTTGCGCTGCCGAATAAAGGGGCAGGTACTCACGGCGTTGGCGCCGGTCCAGCAGCCAGGAGGCCAACCGCGGGCTGCCCCGGTAGGCGGCAACGCCCGCTGCCACTGCCGCTCCTGTAAGGAACAGTCCCGCCCAGGCGGACGCGAGAGTCGGGATGAGCAGGGCGGGCAGGGCTACCGCGGAGCCCAGGAACAGGTCCCAGAACAGCTGGTCCGAACGCTCCGGCTCCCTGCCCGCGCCAGCCAGCGCCCGCCGTCGGACCTGGAACACGGTGCCGGCCACACTCGCCACCAGCACAGACCCGCACAGCAGAAGGACCCACGCCCCCTGGAACAGGGATTCTGCGATGGCTGCCACCTTGCACCTCCACGTCCACAGGCCCGGGCGGGAACGCCGGGCTGCTCCTTCCATTGGAGCGCCTTCCCGGGCCGCGGTCAATGGCTCCGCCAGTACCGGCCGAAGCCATGCCGCAAGGGCGCCAAGGCCTTCCTGCCGCCCAGCGGGCCACGTACCGTGGGACCATGAGACTCAAAATGTGCAGCATCCACGTCCAGGACCCCGCGGCCGCCCATACCTTCTATACGGAGACCCTTGGCTTCGAGACGCTGATGGCGATGCCGGAGTACAACCTGTTCATCATTAAGGACCCCGGTGCGGACCAGGGGTCAGTGGGCCTGCTCCTGGAACCCAGCGACAACCCCATCGCCGCGGACTACATGAACGCGCTGCACAAGGCCGGCCTGCCCGCCATCGTTTTCGGCGTGCCGGACGTGCAGGCCGAATACGAGCGGCTCACCAAGGCCGGTGTGACTTTCCGAGGCGGGCCCGCCGAGGATCCATCCGGCATCAGCGCCGTGTTCGACGACGGCTGTGGCAACTTCATCCAGCTGCACCAGGACTGACTTCCCTGGACACAACAGAGGCTTGTTCGCAGATCCGGCCCGTCAAGGTTCGGATTCGCGGACAGGCCCCGGTTTCGGGAACGCCAGAGTGTCAGGCGCGGGCCCGCTTGGCGTCCTTCTTGGCTGCTTCTTCCTTCACGCGCTGTGCTTCGGCGCGGACGGCTGCGTGGGTGGCGCGCTCGGTGACCAGCCACGCGGGGGGAGCCTGCAACAGCGCGGTGATTTCCGCCGTGGTCAGCGCTTCCTCAACACCGCCGCGGGCGAGGCCGCTGATGGAGACGTTCAGTTTCTGCGCCACCACCGGGCGGGGGTGCGGGCCATTGCGGCGCAGTTCGGCGAGCCATTCCGGCGGGTTGGCCTGGAGCTCGGCGAACTCCTCGCGGGTGATGGTCGATTCCTGGAACTCCTGCGGTGTTGCGGGCAGGTAGATGCCAAGTTTCTTGGCAACGGTGGCCGGCTTCATGGACTGGGAGTTTGCAGAGGTCATGCTTCAAGGGTATCCGGGCGGACGGTACTGTGAAGACGTGCCCACCGACAACACCCCCCAGACAGACGCCGCTCCATCGGGGTCGGCCGATCCCGCCGCGGCGGACGCCCCCCGCGTCCTCCGCGTGGCCTACGTGGCGGGCGTGACGCCTGGCAAGTGGATCCGCCGGTGGGAGGAACGGGTGCTGGACATTCCCCTTCAGGCGTTTATGTCCGACGACGGCGCACAGCTCGAGGTGCTGCGTGACGGTTCCGCGGACCTCAGCTTCGTCCGCCTTCCGGTGGAGCGCGAGGGCCTCAGTGTGATCCCGCTCTACGAGGAGCAGCCCGTGGTGGTCGCCCCGAAAGGCCACGAAATATCGGTGTTCGAGGAAGTGGCCCTGGCCGACCTGGACGAGGAGGCCTTCCTCGACGTCGCCGCGCTTGGCGGTCCGGAAGCGGCGCTGCAGGTGGTGGCTACCGGCGCGGGGCTCGTGATCCTGCCCATGTCCGTGGCCCGGCACTTCAACGTCAAGGACACCGTGGCGAGGCGTCTCACGGGAGCGCCCGGCACCGAGATCGCCGTTGCCTGGCCTACCGACTCCAGCGACGAGGTGATCGAGGAATTCATCGGGATCGTGCGTGGCCGGACTGCCCAAAGCTCCCGGCAGCCCTCGGCCCAGCCCGTCAAGGTGAAGAAGGACCCCAAGCCGGACCGGCGCGGCACCGGCGCAAAGAAGGCTCCGAAGGTTGCCCAGCGCTACGCCCCCAACCCTGACAAGGGCCGGGGCAAGGGTTCGCGGAAAAAGGGCAAACGCTAGGCGGCGCCCTAAAAAAGAGCCAGAGACGCCAGGAAGGCCGGCCCCTTGCGGAGCCAGCCTTCCTGAACCATAAACGACCTATGCCGTGTAAGCCCTACGCAGTGCAGGCCTAGGTGTTTTGGACGTGGTCTTTAGCGTCGGTGGCGCGGTCTTTGACGTCGGTGACGGCGCCTTGGCCTTCGGTTTTGACGTTCTGGACACCTTCGGTGGCGGTGGCCTTGACGCTTTCCATCGCTTCCTGGGCCGGTTCCTTGAGGTCCTGGACCATGTCCTTGGCGACGTCGGTGACCTGGGTGGCCAGGGGTTCGGCGGCGGTCTTGAGCTGCTGGGCCGCTTCGCGTTCCTTCTGGCTGGCCGGGATCAGGGACGAGACGAGCATCCCGGCGCCGAACGCGATCAGGCCGGCGGCCAGGGGGTTGCCCTGGGTTTTGGTTTTGACCTGGTCCGGGGTGTGCGAGATGGCTGTGCCGGCGTCACTGAGTTTGGCGCCGACGTTGTCTTTGGCGTCGTGCAGGGTGTCTCCGGTGCTGTGCAGGGCGCCGGTGGTGTGCCCGGCGCCCGAATGGACCTTATCCTGGACCCGGGTGGTGGTGCTGTCTGCTGCTCCCATGATCCTCTCCTTCACGCCGCTGACGGCGTCTTTGACTTTGTCGGTCTGGCGGTGGACGACGTTGGAGGGGGTGACTTTGTCGGCGACCGCGTCCACGTTGGTGCCCAGGCGGGCACGGGTGGCTTCTATGTCGGCACGGATTGCGTCCGGGTTATCGCTCATCGGTTTACCTCACCTGGTTTTAGGGTTGGGGGAATTTCGGAGAGTGTTTCGCCCGTTTGGGGCATGCCCTGGATTTGCTTGAGTTCCTTGCGCCCGATCGAGGCCAGGACCGCGGCGATGATGGCCCAGATCACGGCGACGATCACGGCGGCCCAGCCCAGCGGCATCAGGGCGCCCAGGGCGAACATCAGGGCCAGGGACAGGAAGAGCAGGACGAAGTGCCCGGCCACACCGGCTCCGGCGAGCATTCCCCCGCCTTTGCCGGCCTTGGTGGCAGACTGTTTAAGTTCGGCCTTGGCCAGTTCCACTTCCTGGCGCATCAGGGTGGACAAATCCCGGGTCACATCACCCAGCAGTTCACCCAGCGACGCGTTGTCCGCTTTCACATGCGCCGCGCTCGGCGGCGTCTCCGGAATCTGGCTGCTCACAGTTGGCGTCCTTCCGTTGACCGGTAGGTGCCGTCAGCAGCCTGGTAGCTGCCGTCCTCGTCACGGTAGGGGTCATCGTCGAAGCGGAGCGGGGTGTCCTCGGCGGTCCCGGAGGGGAGCGTGGTGGTGGATACCGGCGCTCCGGTGCCGACCACCGGCTCGTCAAACAGATCGTCGGTGCCCGCTGCGTATACCGTTTCCTGGCGGAGCGGGGCTACCGGTGCGGACTGGACCGGCCGCCGGGCCTGGGTGGACTGTGCAACGCCCTGGGAATCGGGAGCCCCGGCGGTGAGGCCCCGGGTGAGGCGGCCTGCCAGGATACCGGCGCCTGCTGCGAGCAGGAGGAAGGTGCCGGGCCGGTTCCGGGCGAACCTCTGGACTTCGCCGAGCAGGTCTCCGGGCTGCTTGTTCTCCAGCCAGGAGGCGACGGATTCGCTGCGCTGGGCGGCTTGCCGGATCAGGTCGCTCGCGACGCCCTGCTGGTCGGGGGCGTCGGCCATGCTCTGCAACTGGCTGGAGATGGTCCTGATGCCTTCGGCTGCCTTCTGCTGCTGGGTGCCTGCCTGGCTGGTCAGTCCCGACTTGGCCTGGCCCAGGAGATCCTGGGCGCTGTGCTTGGCCTCGTAAGCCACGTTGGCGGCTTCTTCCTTCGCCGTGTGGGCAACCCCTTGGGCGGCAGTGGCGGCCTGGCCGGCCACATTCGAAGCCTCTTCCTTTGCCGCCCCGGTCTTAGAGGTGCCGGCAGTGCCGGCAGAGGCTGGGGTGGCGTAGGTGTCTTCAACGCCCACTTCGGAAGCGCCGTAAGGGTCCGGGATAGCAGGGTTAGGGGTCTGGGGCCATTGGTTCTCTGTCATCATGCTCTCTTTCGCAAAGGGTCAGCTGGCGATCAAGAACCAGCAATGCTGGCAGTAGTTAGTAAGCAGGGTTACTACTTAGATACTAAGCACACTTCCCATTTGGAATGCAAGGGGGTGTGTCGCGGCTTGGGTTTAAGCGGCAAGGTGTCGAGGCGGATAGTAAGCCTACTTGCGAACAGGATGCTAAGCATGCTTATTGTAGGTAGGTAGCGACGCATGAAGGGGTAATGCCACCCACACTTCGCCACCTACAGGAAGGCCGCGGCCGATGACGAGCAACCTCGATCCGGATGCACGGAACAGCTACCGCCTTATTACGCTGGCGGCGCGTCTGGTCCAACGGCGTCAGGATGATGCGTTGGCACCCCTTGGCCTGACCCGGGCAGCCGTTATAGCGCTTGAAGGGTTGGCTGCCGGACCGCTTAACCAGGAGCAGCTCGCCGAAGTTGTCCGGGTGCAGAGCCAGACCCTGGGCAGGGTACTCACCCGGCTTGAGGGCTCAGGGCATCTCACCCGCACCCGCCAGTCCACGGACCGCAGGCAGTTTAGGGTCGAACTCACGGATGTTGGCCGGGCTGCGCTCGAGGCAGCGCGGCAGGCAGAAGCGGATGCCTACCCGGACGATCCGGAGATCTCCTGGAAGGTTCTGCAGGACGAACTCACCAAGTTCATCCGGGCGCTGCCGCCCAGCCGGGACCCGGAGGTGGTTCCTTTTGTAGCCCCCGAACACCACCGCACCCCGCGCCGCCTGCCGGGCACGCGCGGCCACGGCTTCCGGGGACTGAACCATCCGCACCAGTAAAAGTCGCCAGCGGTGACACGAGCCGGCAGTGACGGCAGCGAAGGTGGCAGTAAGAGCCGGAACAAAGGTGAAGGGCAGGGCTTTGTGGCCCTGCCCTTCACCGCGTGACTGTCAGCTGTTGTCCTGGTCCTCGTTCGCCCGGGCCCCTGTGGCGTCGTTGTTGTCCAGCAGCCCGCGCTGGGCCAGATCGGCGGCCTCTGAAGACCCGTCCGGCAGCGGATCCGTCGCCGGCGGCACGTCGCTGGGTGCGTAGTCGGTAAGCCCGGCGGCAACCCGCTCCTGTTCGGCTGCTGCCGCATAGGCGTCGTCGTCAATGTCCTCGGGCATTTTGCCGTGCCCTGTCCGCGTGGGAGTCGGCAATGCATCCTCTTCGGGGATGATCACGCCGCCAGGGGCAAGGTCCTCGTTGTCATTTCCCGTTGCCATAGTTTGCCTTCCTTCCTGTCGGTTCGTTGCTTGCAGGGAGATAACTTACGACGACGGGACTGTCGGTCCCGTGGACCAGCGCAGCAGGGCTGCCACATCGGCCCCGTCCTGCAGGACCCCGCCCGGGACCAGCAGGACGCGCGCATCGGTCAGCGCGGCCGCACGCAGCAGGGCCGCCGGGGCCGGGACTTTGCCCAGCACCTTGGCACCCAGGGATTCCTCCTCGGCGGTGGCAATCCACGGCTCGGCGTCGAGTGCCAGCAGGGTCCGTTCCGAGAGGGCGCCGTCATCCAGGATCAGCACCTCTACCTGGGCCTGCTGGAGCGCATGAACCACAGCGCCGATCCCGGTAGCGGACTCCGGATTGGCCTGCCCTTCCTGCGTGGCCAGCCGGTCCATGATGTCCTGTTGCTCGGTGGCCCACTGTTCAGCGACGCGCTGGTTGACCTGGTCTTCAAGGAGGCTCGGATCAGCACCGGCTGTGTGCGTGTGGGAATCGACCACGGACACCAATGCCTGGGTTGCCTTGGAGAGTTGCTCCTGCACCAGCCTCCGCGCGTGGATGTCACCCGCAAGGACCACCAGGCGGGCGCCGCTGCTGCCCACTACGCGGTCAATTTCCCCGGCCACCTGATCCGCGTTGCGGCGCCACACATCTTCGGTGTGGTGCTGGAAGCGGAGGTGGGCCCAGCCCCCGCCCTGGAACTTCTTGATGTGCTGGCTGTCGCCCTGGATTTCCTCCGTGCTCGCCGGCGCGCCGGCTCCCGCGTAGTGCAATCGAATCTCGCCGTTGTCCCGGCTGACTTCTGCAACAACGTACGGGAACTCCTCGGGTCGGTGCTTGACCAGCGGCAGGAGGTCGGGAAGGGGATCCACCGAAATCCGTTCCGGCAGCACTCGCTCGCCGGGCAGGACTTCATTGATCTCAACGTTGCCCTGGTGCACCAGGACGAACCGGGAAACAGGGGAAGGGATTCCTGCCTCAGGCTGCAGGGCCTGTTCCACTGCATCGAGGTCCGCCGCTGAGGCTCCCTGCGCTTCCAGCGCGGCACGGACATTGCCGGGCCGGACGTCCCCCGCTTCCAGGCTGTCTACGGTGCCTGTTCCCGCGTCCACGTAGGCGGTGCACCAGGGGCCCGGGAGCCGGTACCGGTCCGCGTGCTCCTTCAGGCTTCGGGTCACTTCTCTTCCTCCTCATCGCTGATGGAATCGGGGGAAGCGACGGGATTCAGGGCCTCCTGGATTTCAGCAGGATCCGTGTCGTCGGGGAAAGGTTCAGTTTCGCGCCATTCCTCCGCGTGGGGCGGTTGGTTTGCGTGGACCGCGCCCTGGGTTTCGTGTTTCAGCTCATCATCGAGGATGGGGCCGTGTTTGGTGTTGCCGCGTTCAGCCATGACGATCTCCTTCGCTCAGTGAATTTAGTATCACAGGCTTACTAGTTCGTCACTTCACCGTAGCACCAGGAGGCGGCGGTCAAAAGAGGCAATGCTGGGGATCTCGCTCAGGCTGCGCAGGCATCCTTGAGGGCCTGGACGGACCCGGACGGCACTTGGTCTCCGGCGTCCGCAATCTCGCCCAACGGCGTCGTAATTTCAGTGGGAACGCCCGCAGTACGGGCCGCCGATACCAGCCCGCCGAGGGCCCTTTTGTCCTCCACGCTGACCAGTCCGTCCTGGACCACGGCGCAAATCTGCCGGTTCACTTCCTCCGCGGCTGCCGTGGCCACCTTCGACGCGGCGTCGCTGGCCGCATTTCCGGCGGCCTCCTCGACGGCGCCGCAGCCGCCCAGCAGCAACATCAGGGGGACAGCGGACAGGGCGGCAAGGCGGCGTTTCATGGTTCCACCCTAACAATCCGCGGCCCCTGAACTGTTAGCGGCCACTCGCCGCCGGGACGCCGAGGATGGCGTCCAGGAGACCGTTGCGGAACTTGCCCTCGGGATCGTGGGAAGAGGCAAGGGACCGGAATGCGGCGAAGCGGGGGTACAGGGTTTCCCAGTCGTGGCCGGCCGGGGAAAAGAGCTTGCCCCAGTGCGGCCGGGCACCGAAGGGCCGGAGCAGGTCCTCGAGTTCCGGCAGGAGTGCTTCCACCTCGGGCTGCAGCGGCTTCCAGGTGAAATGCAGGGCCACGCTCTGCTGCCGGTAGAAGGGGCTCAGCCAGAACTCGTCGGCCGCGCCCGTCCGGATCTCCGAGACAAACAGCAGGGGCGCCAGCTTGTCCGCCAGGCCGCGGACTGCCTGGAGTGCCGCCGGCGCGTGCTCCAACGGCAGGATGAACTCGCTCTGGAGCTCCTCGCCGTTGCTGGGGGTGAACTCGTGCCGGAAATGTGCCAGGCGGTCCAGCCATGGCCCCGGCTCATCCAGCTGGATGGTGCAGTTCTCCGCGGACATGTCCGGCAGCGGGTGGCGGGGGCGCTTGGCTGCTGTGGCACCGAACAGATCGGCCAGCGGAGGCTCCGAGGCCAAGGCCTTGAGCCATACCTGACTGATCGTCCCGCCGGCGTAGTCGGTGAACAGGCTCACGCTGTAGGCGCTGGACACGATCTCCGGGAAGGCTGCCAGCGCCCGCTCCCACGGCAGGTTCTCCAGGACGCGCTGGCGCATCTGGAAGCTGGGCTGGACGGTCAATTCAAGGCCGGTCACAATGCCCAAAGCGCCCAGGCCCACCACGCTGGCGAAGAACTCTTCCCCGTCCGCCCGGGTAAGCGTGGCCAGTTCACCGGAGGGCCGGACCAGGTCGATGGACTCCACAGCGCCGGCAAGCGAGGGGTTGTTCACCCCGGAGCCGTGGGTTCCTGTCTGCACCGCTCCTGCCACCGAAATGTGGGGCAGTGATGCCAGGTTGTGGATGGCCATGCCGGATTGCTCCAGTGTGCGGCACAAGGCGCCGTAGCTGACACCCCCGCTGACCTTTACGGTACTGCGCTCCTTGTTGAGGACGATCTGCTGCGGCAGGGCATCGAGCAGCACATGCACCCCCTCGGTGTCCCCCACCCGGTTGAAGGAGTGCCGTGATCCAAGGGCTTTCACCAGGGGTGCACGCTCCACGATCCGCGCCAGTTCGGTTAGCGATTCCGGCCGTTCGACGGTGCCGGACGAATATTGGAGGTTTCCTGCCCAGTTCTTCAATGAATCAGCTTTCGGGTGGGGGATGGGGATGGCTCACTCAACTGTCAGCGCTCACAATCGGCATGTCAAGGCGGTTCCACCTGCTGTCACGGCACCTTGCAAAGGAATTTCAGATTCCGTTGCCCTGCCAATTTCCATCGTTGTAAGTTGGGCTGATGATTCAAGACCCTGACGGACCTGGGGCTTCTGGTGAACGGCCCTGCCCGGGACTGCGCGCAATGGCTTGGGAGCGAGGCATGGACCAGCACAGTCGCCGGCATCACCGAGC